>DATGHS010000513.1:0-4268 GCA_035307785.1 Gemmataceae bacterium | reverse complement strand
TGCGCAAGGATGCGTGCCAATCGTTCGATAGTCAAAAGCGAATGCGCGTTGCCGCTGCTATACAGCGCGTCGATGAAGTACGCGGCGTGCGCCAGCATCGCCCAGTTCGGGCCAACTGCGCGTTCGGAGCGTCGCTGGATGCGCTTGGTGACAACCCACGGCTGAACCGGGCGAGCGCGTGCGAATTGCCGGGCGACGGATGGATAGCGCTGCATCAAGCGCGCCCAGTCCGCTTCCGGGTTCACTCTTTCCGGCGGCCGGCGCTCGCCATCATACATGATACCGGCACTGGTGACCCCGTTGTTGAAGCGCAGCACCCAGATCCAGCCCTCGTCCAGAACGTGGTGCAGGGCGGCATGATCGCAGTGATACGGATGATCGGCTACGCTTCCGCCGAGTTCGACCAACACATCTTCCCAGAGCGCGACATTCTCGAAGTGCGAATACACGCTCCACGAGTTCGTGCGTAGCGCCTCCGGCCCGCTGGCAAAGCCAAGCAGCCGTGGCAACAAGCCGGAAGGCCCGCTGGCATCTATGAGGAAATCCGCGTCTACGCTTACATCTTCGCCGCGGCGAGCCCCACGTAATTGCCATCCGCCGTCGTTCTGCAAGCAGCCGATTTCTGTTTCATCCAGGTAAGGGATTCCAGCCGCTTGTGCTTCCTCAACCACGAACTGATCGAAATGCTCGCGAAACCAGTGCGTGTCGCCGATCTCATCACGTGGACTCGCGGCCACCAAGAGTTCGTTGGAGTGCTCCGAATTGGGCTTGAACACCTTTCTCGTTTCGTGGCGCATGAAGGTGAAGCCGCGCTTTAATCCGCAAGCCAGATGCGGATACGCTGCCTGCCACCGCCCGTATTTGGTGAGCGGCGATAAACGCGGAAGGCCATACGTCCGGCACAGTTCTTCGAGCACCAGATTGGCTATCGGCGTGGACGACTCGCCAATGGCAAAGCGCGGATGCCGGCCTTTTTCCACCAAGACGGGCCGCAAGCCCAGGCGCTGCACGATCAGGGCCATCAGCGCGCCGGCAAAGCCTGCGCCGATAATCAGCACGTCGGCTCGTTCGTGCCGAGTCATGTGCTGCCCTCACAGGCACAATCCACTCGCGGCAGCACCGTTTGCGCGAGGTTCATTTCGTTCAAGCGCTCGATTCTTTGGGATCGGCACCGGTCACAAGGATGCAGCTTTTCGATGTCCCACAAGTCGGCGAAGACCCGGCCGCGCTTCAGAGCGATGCCGAAGTCAAGCACTTCCTCGAGCGAACGCAAGCGCGGCGGGGCAAACTGGCCCTGGCGCTTGAGTTCCTCCATCGCTCCATTGCCGGACCGTGTGGGGATGACGGCACAACATTCGACACCTGTCTCGAAAGCAAACTCGATAGAGCGCTTGGCCCAATTTACGCCTTCGCGTTCACTCAAAAACGGCGGCCGGAGCAGAACGAATGCCCGCACCGGAATCTCTTGAGAAGCGAGGAACTTCGTGGCTTCGGCGAAGTCCGCCAGCGTCATTTGCTTGTTCAATCGAGGCAGGACCTCGGGGTGAACGGTTTCCAACCCCATGGCGATTTGCAGTTCGCCATTAAGCAAGTCACGGAATTCCAGGCAGCGCCGGTCCACTAGCCGCGGATGATTCTCGATGATGACCGTTTCAAACGCCCGCAACAAGCCGGCAATTCGTCTCCAGTCAGAGGGTGGAATCGCCTGCGCATCGAAAAAATTGCCCGCATTGTAAAGCTTGACGTGGCGAAGGGTTGGGAGCCGCTCAAGTGCGTATTCGATCTGAGCCGCGATCGCACCGTCCGGCACGCGGTGGTCGGTGGTGTTCTTCCACAAGTCGCACATCAAGCAGCGGAATGGGCACTCGCGATTGGTCAAAAAGATGACGCCGGTGTCGGCCACGATTCCTGAGCGCGAGCGCTCGGACTCCACGAGGAACGCATACGGCCGCGTTGGATCAACAGCGTTTTTCGGCGGTCGCAGTGCCAGGATTCGCGCGCTGCCCCAGATTGGCTCAAGCTCATTCATAGAGAGACTGGAACGCACGCCGATATTCCGATTCGCCCGTGGGAAACAATCGCTGGAAGGCGGGCCGAGTCGCCGCACCGTGCTGGAAGCGGCGCTTGGGAAAGACCGGCATCCGGTACCCCGTGATGTCCTCCACGCCTCGCGCGACTATTTCACCCTTTAGTTCATACAGACGCTCATGATCCCATTGTGTTAGCTCGATGAACGGAATCGCCTCGGCGACCGCAATCACGTTGGGCAGCGTGTACGGGCTGAAGCCTTCGAACCCCTGGCTCGCGGCCGGTGCCGCAGTGCGCGTGTATCCACGGCTCAGGCCACCGGAATAGGTCAGCGAGTGCTTGATTGAATCGACGCCCCAGCCTTCCTGGTAGAGCATGAGGTTGTTGAGCACGCTGCGAATCGTTAACTCCGGGTTTTCCTCGATGGGATAGTCCTTCAGGTTTTCATCGCCGCCGTCGCCATCGATCAGCCACTTCCATTCGGAATAGCGCGAGCGAATGCCTTTGCACAACGCTAGCGCCATCGCGGCCGATTGAATGTCCAGCGGCTTATAGTCTTCGGCGGTGCGAATAGCCTCCCGCCAGTTAATGTCTTTCGATTGCAGTTCAATGGGCTCGAGGAGGAAATCGAGGTTAAGCAGTTTCAAGAATCCGCGTGCTTGCTCCAAGTCTTCACCGCCGCCATCCACTGATAGCGTGAATGCCTTGAGCCGCGCCGGGCTCATGCCGAGTTTCAGCATCGCATGGTAGGTGACGAGCAGTACCGAGCCGCTATCGATTCCACCGGAGAAGCAGACGCCAATTGGCCCGCTTGCAGCGCGACGCAGCAGCCATTTGCTGATTTCTTCATGAAGCGCCCCAATGTAGCGCTCGGAAATCAGTTGGAGATCCGCCGGCAGCGCATTTCGTTGTGGTGTAAAGAAGCGCTGATAGGTTGGGTTCGGGTCCGGGCAGCCGAGCAACGCGATTTCCGTCACGTAATGAGCCGGCGCCATGCGGGTGTAAGACGGATGAAATTGATCTGCCAGCCCTTCCGTCTTCAGGTATTCGTGGATGGCATCGATCCGCTCGGCGGCGATCAGGCACGGCCCGGCGGCGCGCTTGGCAATAAAATAGCGCAGCGGCCGACCAATGGACCGTGCCAGCAAGACATGCTGACCGCGCGTGGCCACCAAGGCGAACTGGCCGTCGAAGCTGCGGGCGGCCCGGGCCCCTTGCTCGGCCAGCAGCGCCTTGGCCTGATCGGTCGTCAAATTGTAAAGAACGTTTTTGTCCGGATCCAACAAATCCACAACGCGGCTAATGGCTTGCGCGTGCATGAGACGCCCTCCAAGGATATGTGGGCTCAGATGTCGGTATGCACCTTTATACGAGAACCGGGCGCGGCTGGTTCAGGCGCAGCGCGGATCAGTCCCGCCCGACGCCCAGAGCGTCGGCCACGCGGTTGATGTAATTGAACCAGGCGGCAATCAGCGTGATTTGCAAAATGGCCCGGTCGTCCCAGCCCACGGCCCGCAGCTTTCCGTGATCCTGCTGAGTGATTTTCGTGGCATCTTTGGTGAGCTGCACTACATACTCAAGCATCACCCGTTCCGAGTCGGTGATCGGCGCCGACCGAAAATCATGGCGCAATGCTTCGACCAACTGCTCGTCTAAAGTTACCCGACGCAGAAACTCTGCGTGCGATTCAATTCAATAAAAGCACCGATTGGTGACGCTCACCATGGTGGCGATCATCTCGTGTTGCCGGCGGCTCAGCGGCAACTCGGCCGCCATCAGCACGCCGAAGGTCGAAAAAGAATGATACAAGGCATCCGGTATGAGGCTGTGCGACGCCACGATGCCCGCCGTGTCGCCCGGTGCTTCATTGGGATTGGCGGCATGAACCGGCGTGGCGTATTCCTGCGGATATAAATGCCGTTGCGCTTCAAGCGCGGTTTTCAGGCGCTCGCCGGCTTCCGCCATTGGTACGGTGCGAATCCAGGTCATGGCCTTTATTCTCTCTGAATGCTTACCAGTGCAAGATCACATCGCTCGTTGCGGTAAAGAGGCTGTTCTGCCCCTCGAAAGCTGCTCCCTGGCTGTAGTCATACCGAACTTCCTGCCGCAGCGTCAACCATTGGGTAGGCCGATAGTAAATGCCTGCCGTTACTGCAGTGTATAGTCCTGGGAAGAATGTGCGATTGCCCTGCGGGTCGTCAAACAGTTCGACGCGCACCGTCGGAGCAAGTTTTGGATTG
>DATGHS010000512.1:0-5926 GCA_035307785.1 Gemmataceae bacterium | reverse complement strand
ACAGCACAGAAGCGAAGCGTTTCGAGCCGCCGGAAGACTCACACAAAACCGGGCTCCGCGATTCCACTTGAACCTTGTGCCAAGACATCATCGGCGTCGATCGTGTAAACGTACACGTTGGTATCAACGGCGTTCATGGAGCTCATCCCGGGTTAGGCGACGCCCCAAACCGTGCACGGAGTTTTGGCGAATCCATGCCCTAAACGCCTCCCAACCAACCGCGGATGCTGATTTTTCTGCGAGCGGTTCAACCGTGAGCTTAACGCGGGTTTGCTCGGCAAGTTGCAGGGCCTCGTCTGGCTTGAACATGCCACCGACGACGGTGGCTGTAACTTTGGTTGCCATTTTGTCCTTCTTTGTGTTAACGCCGTTTATGTAGCTCTGGCGCATTGGGAACCTCTGCGAGGAATTATACCGGAAATGCGCCCCATTAACCGATAGCGCTTGCGCCTACGGCCGACGCGCGCGGCGGATACCCAAGTGCGCATCCATTGGTCGCGACGGCTGGCCGCGGCGCAATCTTAGCCACACAAGGGTACGATCCGGTTTTGGAAGTCCCGGCCTCGCCGTCGAGAATTGGGAAACGTGATGGCGGGAGAAATAGCCAGCAGATTGCGGGATGCCGAATAGCCGTAAAAGAATGCCGGATGTCTCAATACTGTGCCAATACTGTGTGACCGACTCCTTTTTGCTTTCCACAGGCCGGCGCTTTCCCGCGCTGCGCCTGCCACTCTTGACCGATTCCCCATGCCTTGCGCACAATAGCGATAGAGCCACTCGCCTTTTTCCCGCGCCAGAACGGCCGATGGTTCGGCCGGATTCGGCAGCATGTCACGATCCCGCCGATCTGCTATTTTCATACCCCGGGACGGGCGACTGAAGAGCATCAGTATCCTTCCGGTTAATTGGAGAACCGCAGCCATGATCCACCTGAAACGAGTTTATGAAGATCCTTCCAAAAAGGACGGCATGCGAATCCTGGTCGAACGCTTGTGGCCGCGCGGCTTGGCCAAGGAGCGCGCTGCGGTGGACTTGTGGCTAAAAGATGTCGCGCCGAGCCCCGAGCTGCGCAAATGGTTCGGCCACGATCCGGGCAAGTGGCAGCAGTTTCAAAAGCGCTACTGGAAAGAGTTGGAAGACAAAGTAGAGGCCGTCGAGTTGTTGAAGCAGAAGGGCAGGCGGGGAACCGTCACGCTAGTTTATGCGGCACGCGACGAAGCGCACAACGGCGCACTGGCTTTGAAACAGTTCCTGGACGGCCGCAAGCACTGAAGTTGGGTTGCCGAGACTGTAGCAGCTGATTTCTTGACTGGGAGAGCGCGATGCGCATTCGACTGCCCACTCTGCTGATACTCCTATCGCCCTTCGTGCTGGCGCTAGCCGCCGCTTACATTCAGTGGGCCGCAGTCGGCCTGCCCGCAGTGCCTGCCGTCCCCACGCCGACCGCGGCGTCGGTGTCGGAACCTCACGGCTTCCCGGCTTGGCTATGCATCAGCCATTACGTGAACTTGCTGTTTCTCGTTCTGTTGGTCCGCAGCGGCCTGCAAATTCTCGCCGATCACCCGCGACTGTATTGGAACGTCCACTGCACACCCGGAACCGAATGGGCCCGTTTCACGCGGGTGGAAGTGCCAAAGGACCAGGTGTGGACTGCCAAGCAAGATTCCCGTTACCTTTCTCCTTGGATCGGCCTGCCCGGCTACCGGCACACCATCGGGATGGCCCGACATTGGCATTTCCTCAGCGTCCTGTTCTGGGTAACAAACGGCTTAGTCTTCATGATTCTGCTGTTTGCCACGAGCCAATGGCGGCGCCTGGTCCCCCATACCTGGCAGATCGTTCCCGATGCCTGGTCCGTCTGGGTCCACTACGCCACCTTCCACTTGCCTGTGGAAGTGAACGGCTATTACCATTACAACGCGCTTCAACAACTCGCCTACTTCGGCGTGGTGTTCATTCTGGCCCCGCTGGCAATCCTCACTGGCCCGTCGATGTCGCCGGCCCTGACCAATCGCTTCTCGTGGTACCCAAAGCTGCCCGGCAACCGCCAGATTGGCCGTTCCCTTCACTTCCTGGTCATGTGCGCTTTTATCCTTTTCTTCGTGAGCCATGTCGCTATGGTTTCGATCACCGGCTTCGTCCGGAACATGAACCACATCGTTATTGGCACGGACGATGCCGGACTGGCCGGCGTGTCGATTGGCCTGCTGGGCGTGGCGGCCATCGTGGCAGTGAATGCACTGGCCAACTGGTTGGCCTGGCGGCAACCGCGCTTCGTGCAGCACGTTGCCAAGGCCATTGTCACGCCCGTCATGGCGTTTCTGCTGGATCGCGCCTCGCCCAGCGCTGAATTCCGCCGCGAACACATCTCGCCTTTCTTCTGGGCCAACGGCAAAATGCCCACCTGTGACGAGTGGAAGCGTCTGGCGTCCAATGCCTTCCGAGATTACCGCCTGAAAGTGTACGGTCTGGTGGAAAACCGGGTCGAGCTGTCGCTGGATGAGCTGCGCGCGATGGGCCAGAAGTCACAAATCACACTGCATCATTGCATCCAGGGCTGGTCAGGAATTGCCGAGTGGGGCGGCGTGCCATTGGTGGAGATTGCCACCCTGGTCCGCCCCAAGCCCAATGCCCGTGCGGTCGTCTTTTACTCCTTTGGCGAAGGCGGCGAAGGTGGCGAGTTTTATGACAATCTCTCCATTCAGAACGCCCTCCACCCCAAGACGCTTTTGGCCTACGAGATGAATTACCGGCCGCTGCCGGACCTGCACGGCGCGCCATTGCGGCTCCGGGCCGAGAATCAGCTTGGCTTCAAAATGGTCAAGTGGATTCGCGCTATCGAGTTCGTCGAGAGCCCCAAGGCCGTGGGCCAGGGAGAAGGCGGCTACAACGAGGATCGTGAATACTTTGGTGAATTGGCCAACATCTGATGTTGGCCAGAACATACCCTTTTTTTGGAGGACGGCATTATGGCTATTCCGCATGCCCAACCTGGTGAAGTCGTTGACATTCGGCCGCTCGGAGCCAATCTGGCCACGACGCAGACCCGAACGCTGGTCAAGGGCGAGAACATCGAAGTGATCCGATTGATCGTGCCGGCGGGCAAGGATATCAGCGAGCACCGGGCCAAGGGCGAATTGGTCGTCCAATGCCTGGAGGGACACGTCGATTTTACCGCCATGGGGAAAACGCAGCACCTGAAAGCGGGGGAACTGCTTTACCTGCCCACGGGTTTACCGCACACGGTGAAAGGAATCGAAAATGCTTCGCTGTTGCTAACGATTCTCTTTCCCAAGCACGGGTGACAAACTCGCGACACCACTAAACCTTCGTGCATGGTTCTGCCGACGGCCGGGTGCGCGGCGTGCTGCTCTAGTACGTTTGGGAACGCCTGGACGCAGCCCGCAAGCTGATTGCCGAGCCGGGGCCTATCCGCGCGGAGAGCCTCAAATGACGCTTGCCGGCATAACGCGGATAACGCCATCCGAGGAGTTTCGATGGATCAGAAAACCGAATCGTCTCTGTCCCGGCGGCCTGAAAGGCCGCGCGCCGGCCGCTTTCCCATGCGCTTGGCTCTGCCTTCGCTTGCCGGACAGTACGTAATGGCCGTCACAGGCGTGGCATTAATGATTTTTGTCCTGGCCCACATGGCGGGGAATCTGTTGATCTTCGCTGGGCGGGATGCGCTCAATTCCTACGCTCACAGCTTGGAAGCACACCCTGGGTTGCTGTGGCTGGCGCGCGCCTTGCTTATCGTTATCTTCGTGGCGCACTTTTTTGCGGGTTCTCTGCTCGCGCTGAAAAATCGGGCTGCGCGCCCAATCCCCTATGTCTTTTGGAAACCCGCGCAATGCAGCTGGAGCGCCCGGCACATGTTCCTCACCGGGGTCCTCGTGCTGGCGTTTGTTGTTTACCACTTGCTGCACTTTAGCTTCGGCGTCACCGACCCGAGTAATTTCAAATACGCGATCCCCACCGACCCCCACGGGCACTACGACGTGGCCGGCATGGTTGTCGGCGGCTTCAGCCAAACCCCCATCGTAATAGCCTACGTCGCAGCTCAGGTTATCCTCGGTTTGCATCTGTCCCACGGGGCCTGGAGTTGGTGCCAACATCTGAACCTGAACCGTGAAAACCCTCTGAAGCCCTGGAGCTGGTTTCCCCCGTCGGGGTCGGGGCGTAGGGGCTACGCGCGCCTGGTTCATTGGTTCGGCGCTCTGGTAACAACCGTTGTCGTTATTGGCAATTGTTCGATCCCATTGGCTATTCGTTTGGGCTGGCGTCCCGCTGGCCTCGCTGGGCCTGTACAGGTTTTTCGCACGGTCGACGAACCAAGAACTGTGCCATGAGCCAAAGCGCCTTCCTGTTGAAACCCGTGCCGCCATTCCGTCTGGATTTGACTGTCTGGACGCTGCGCCGCCGCCCGAACAACGCGGTTGATCGTTGGGACGGACAAACTTACCGTCGCGTGCTGGCGTTGCCGGCTGGCCCCGTGGAAATCGCAGTAACTCAGATCGGGCCACTCGAAACACCGCGGCTCCGCGTTGCCGTCGAGGGCCATCCGCTCCGCTCCGGGTTGAAGACGGCAGTTACATCGGTTCTGGATCGACTTCTTGGTCTGCACATTGACCTGACGGAGTTCTACCGTTTCGCCCTCTGCCCGTCGGGGGGACACCGTCGAGTGAGGGGGCGGTTGGGGCCGCTCGCACCTCGCTTCCAGGGAATGAAACCGCCGCGCTTTGCCACCGTCTTCGAGTGTGTCGTCAACGCGATGGCCTGCCAGCAAGTGACGCTCACGCTTGGAATCCTCCTCGTGAATCGGTTGGCTATCAACTTCGGTCTGGCGCTAACGTCGCGCGAATCGGCGGTTCACGCTTTCCCGCGTCCCGAAGACCTGGCCGGATTACGCTCGCAGCAATTGCGGCGGCTTGGCTTCAGCCGGCAGAAAGGCAACGCGACGATCGAACTGGCCCGGTCGGTCACTCAGGGCCGCATCAATCTGGAGGAATTGGCATTGTTGCCGGATGCAGAAGCCATTGAGCGCTTGTGCAGCCTGCGCGGCGTGGGACGCTGGACCGCAGAATATGTTCTGCTACGCGGGCTGGGGCGGACCAACATTTTTCCCGGAGACGATATTGGCGCTCGCAACAACCTTCAGCACTGGCTGCACCGGGCAACGCCATTCGATTACGAAGGCGTCCGGCACGCTCTGAAGCGCTGGCCCCGTTTCGGCGGGCTGATCTATTTTCACCTGCTGCTGGATCGGCTGGAGCATACTGGCGTGTTGGCAGCAGGCAACCGACTGCCCCAGGGTATTGCTTGATGCTCGCCGCAACTCAGAATTACAGCGGGCGCCCCTAGTTGTGGCACGGTCTCCTGACCGTGCCACCCATCGCGGACCGAAGGTCTCCTTCCCCCGCGCCGGGACCCGCCCACCAGACTCGTGTCCCTCGTTTTGCCACGTTTTTGCCCGATACAATCACGGCTACGGGAACCTATCGAATTCCTTCCGACTGCAGTGTCTACTACCTTACCTACTCTGTCGTCGAGTGGCTTCCCATTTTCGTTACCGAGGCCACTTGCAAGATCGTCTGCGACAGTCTTTGCTTTTGCCATCAGAAAAAAACATCTTCGCATCAATGCCTTTGTGATTATGCCAACGCATACGCACGTGATTGCATTCGATGCAGATTTCAATTCCGAACGATTGGCGCGCACGCTCGCCGATTTTCGCAAATTCACAGGCCGGCAACTGAGCGATTACTGCCAGGGGCATTTCCCTGCCTGCTTTCATCAAACGCTTTGTGCTCAAGCGACGGCGGACCGTGAGCGGCGCCTTTGGCAACCCAGCCGCCACCCAGAGGCCATCGAGACCGAGCCCTTTTGGCAGCAGAAGTTCGACTATTTGCACGATAATCCCCGGCGG
>DATGHS010000511.1:0-5122 GCA_035307785.1 Gemmataceae bacterium | reverse complement strand
CGGGTACCACGGGCTATCCTCGCGTTCTTGGAACCAGCGCCAGTCTGGAGCGGCACTCAACGCCAGCCACACTGGCGCACCGAGGGCACCGGCCAGATGGCCGATGGAGGTGTCGCAGGTGATGACCAAGTCGAGGCTCATCATCACGGCCGCGGTGTCGAGGAAGGCGCCGCCGCTAAGATCCAGCCGCCGGCCCAAGTCGATGATCGGCAGCGCATCGGCCAGCTCCCGCAACTGCTCGGCGCCGTGTTCCTTTTGAAGCGACAGTAGGCGCACGCTCGCCAGCCTGGCCAGCGGCGTGAAATGAATGAGCGGAATCGAGCGCAGGCGATCGCCGCCCTGCTTCGGATTCCCTTGCCAGGCGATGCCGATCTTGAATTCAGGCAGCGCTGCCAGTTGACTGCGCCAGAAGCCTACGCGTTCGGGTTCTGCTTCGAGGTATGGAATGTTCTGCGGAATGTTGCCCAGGTTCGTTTGAAATGCGCCGGGCAGGCTGCCAAGCGGAATGTGGACATCGAAATTCGGCAATGCTTCGCCGGAGGGAATCACCCGGTCGATTCCTTCGACGCGACTAACGAGTCGAACCAGCGGCGCCGGGACTTCGGCCAGTACCGTGGCGCCGTGCGCTTTCAGCATGGGGGCATAGCGAATCCACTGGAGCGTGTCGCCGAAACCTTGTTCCGGATGCAGCAAGATCCTTTTGCCATTGAGCGGTTCGCCCTTCCAACGCGGCTGCTTGAACGGCCGCTCCACGAAGCCGGGGCATTTCCAACGGTTTTCGAACTCCGGCCAGCCTTGGTTGAAATCGCCAATGGTGAGCCAGGAAAGAGCTCGATTGCGCCGGAAGATCGCATTGTCGGGGATGATTTGCAGTGCCTTGCCGTATTCCCCGATGGCGTCTTCAAAGCGGTTCATCTGAGCCAATGCCACGCCCAGGTTGTTATGCGCGTCGGCATGTTGCGGATCGAGCTGAATGGCATAGCGCAGGTGCTCTTCGGCCTCCGGCAACTGGCCGAGCATCTGCAAGGTTAAGCCGAGGCTGCTGCGGACATTGGCATTTTCCGGGTTCAAACGGACCGCCTGGCGCAAGCGGTCGGCCGACTCTTCCAGCTTCCCCAATTCCCGTAACACCGCGCCCAGATGAGCATGGCCGTCGTAGCGATCGGGCCGCATTCGCACCAGTTGCTGGAAGTGCCCCGCCGCCTCGTCCCAGCGCTTAAGCCGGGCGAGCAATACACCCAGGTCGCCGTGGGCATCGGCAAAGTCGGGCCGCAGGCGAACTGCTTGCCGCAAGTGCGCGATCGCTTCTTCTAACTTGTTCTGCCCCGCGAGGGCCAGGCCGAGGTTGTGCAGCGCATCAGGATAATCGGGCCGCAAGCGCAAGGCGTAGCGCAACCGCTCGATGGCTTCTTCGAGCGTTCCTTGCTCGCGCAAGGCATTCCCAAGATTATTGGAAGCGTTGGCGTCTTCTGGCTTCAGGCGCACGACGTGGCGGAAATGCGCGATCGCTTCCATGCGGCGGCCCATCGTCGCCAGCACCACGCCCAGGTTATTGTGGGCTTCGGCATAATCGGGCTTCACGCTCACGGCCATTTGCAGGTTCTGGGCCGCATCATCGAACTTGCCCATGCGCTGGCAGACGGTTCCCAGCAAGTACAGCGCTTCGGGATGATCGGGTTGGACGTTCAACACTTGTCGATAGGTTTGCTCGGCGGCATTTAGTTGGCCGGAACGTTGATACTGCCAACCCTGATTTAATGCTTCCGCAATCGTGGCCATGGTGGGCGACCTCACAAGCCAGAAAAAGCCTTTTTTAGTGCTATTTTCAGTCTAGCTTGTAAACGCTCCCCGTGCTTTCTTCATGGCGAATTTCATCCACCGGGTCTTTGCGCCCGTGGCCCTTGTATAGCCGGTTGGGGCAATTGAAGACGAGGCCCGGTTCCTGGCCCACATTCTTGTATGCGTGGACCACACCTGCGGGCACGATGAGGGCCATCGGCTCGTCGAGTCCGGCAATGCGAACCTCTCGGTTGCCGAACGTAGCCGACTGCTTGCGGTTGTCCCAAAGGTAAATCTTGAAGTTCGACGGACCGATAAAGCAGAAATAATCGGCCTGATCCTCGTGCTCGTGTGGCCCCCTGGCCACGCCCATTTCCGTGAGCGAAATGTACGCCATGACCGGATGAAACTCGGCGGGCGTTTCGTCGTGCCGAAACAGTTCGCACAACCAACCGCGGCCGTCGTTAAACTTCCTCAGCGGCTTCCAGATTATCCCGTCAATGGTGCCGTCGTGAAAATGCATGGACTGCGTCCTCGTGTTGTGGATCGAGCTGTTTTCTTAGATTCTTGTGTTTTAGCGGATTCCAGTGTTGTGCTGTAGGGTGTGCGAATGCACCATCACTCGATAGGACAGCCAGCATGAACCCGGTTCCGCCATCTGCCGACCACAGCCTGAGCGCGAAGATTGCCCGGCTAGTGCAGGAGCGCGGCTGGAACCAGGAAGACTTTTCCCGCATCGCCAATATCAACCGCCACACCGTTCGGCAGATTTTACAGCAGACACAACAGCGAAAACTGCGCAACGCCACCGTGCTGGCCTGCGCGCGGGCGCTGGGATTGACCGTGAGCGAACTGCGCAGCCTGCCGCTGGAACGTCTGTTGCCGCGCATGCACGGCGCCCCGCCGGCCGAGGATGACGACAAATTCAAGCGGCTATACGATCTCGGCACCCAACCGGAACTGCTCGCCTGGCTCGAACGAAATGCCGAGCGCGCAAGACAATTGTCGATCAGCGAGATTGACGAACTGCTGTCGCTGCAAGGCCCCAACGGCCCGCTGGCAAAATTCGGCGTGGAGCATTTTGTCGACCTCATCGAGCGCCGGCGCACTTTGCGCCAGAAAGTGGAAATTGTTGCCGGCACGGAGTATCTGCCGTTTCTGGAGCAATTCGTGTCATTGCTCTACGAAAAAGTCGAACCGCCGGCCGAGCGGACATGATCTCGGTGGTTGGGCCTGTTAGCCGGAAGCGCGAGCGAGGGCGCTCACTCGCGCCCTCGCTTGCGCTTCCGGCCAACAGGCCCACGATCGCTGCCAGTACCTATCATAAGCCTCATGAAAGAACTCGCTCCGAATGTATGGATGCTAGACGGTCTGTTGCACTTCCCTATCTGTCCGCTCAATGTTTACCTCGTCGACGACGTGCTCATCGACGCGGCCACGCGCTGGCATTCCCGGCACATCAGCCAGCAACTGCATGGCCGGCGGCTGTCGATGATCGCGCTCACGCATTGTCATCCGGACCATCAAGGCGCTGCGTGGCGGCTGTGCCGGAAATTCGACGTTCCCCTCGCTTGTCATTCCGCCGACGCGCCGGCCATGGATGGCAGCGGCCCCATGCTCCCGCAGCACTGGTTCGTCAAGTACGTTGGCCGAACCGTACAAGGGCCGCCGTGGAAAGTGAGCCGCGTCTTGCGCGACGGCGATGAAATAGCTGGCTTTCGCGTCTTTCATGCTCCTGGACATACTCCGGGCCACGTGATCTTCTTCCGCGAGTCGGATGGCGTGGCCATTGTGGGCGACGTGCTGGCTCACATGAGCTTCGTCACGCTTCAGCCCGGTTTGCGGTTGCCGCCTAATCCCTTTTGCACCGACCCGGCCCAGAATCGACGCTCGGTGGAATTGCTGTATTCGTTGCGGCCGAAGTTGATCTGCTTCGGCCACGGTCCGCCATTGACGCGAGTGGAGCAACTCGATTGGTTCGTGGAGCGGATGCGGAAGCGCTATGCAATGCAGAATTCCGCCCACGGATCATCACGGACTTCGTAACACGGATCGACACGGATCAAAAAAAACATGGAAGCAGAAAAGCACACATTAGAAATAGGTGCTTCTCTTATCTCATGTTGCCCCCATTCAAATCTATTATTCTTGAATCCGTGTTCATCCGTGTTACGAAGTCCGTGTTCGTCTGTGGGCGCATCATCTCTTCGCCCATTTCTTCCCTTTTTTCTTCTTGATCTGCGGCGCCGCCACTGCTTCGCCGCGCAGCTTGGCCATGCGGTCGCGAATTTCTGCAGCGCCTTCGAAATCGAGTTCCTTGGCCCGGCGAATCATCTCCTCGTGGAGTTGTTGGAGATACTCCTCGGTCACATAATCTTCGCCGTTCAAGCCGGCTGCTTCCTGCGCCATCTTGTGGGCATTCACTTCGTCTTCGATCACGTTGTCGATAGCCGACTGCACCGTCTTCGGCGTGATGCCGTGCTCCTTGTTGTATTGGATTTGCAGGTCTCGCCGGCGTTGCGTTTCCTCGATGGCTCGCTGCATGGAATCCGTGACTTTGTCGGCGTAAAGAATCACCTCGGCATTCACGTTTCGAGCGGCCCGGCCGATGGTTTGAATCAGCGACGTCTCGCTGCGCAGGAAGCCTTCCTTGTCGGCATCGAGAATGGCCACGAGCGACACTTCCGGCAGATCGAGCCCTTCGCGCAGCAGATTCACGCCGACAAGGACATCGAATGCGCCTTGCCGGAGTTCCCGCAAGACCGTGACGCGCTCAATCGCATCGAGCTCCGAATGCAGCCATTTGCAGCGTAAGCCCGCTTCGCGGAAGTAGTTCGAGAGGTCTTCCGACAGTCGCTTCGTCAGCGTGGTTACCAGCGTGCGTTCTCTCCGCTCCACCCGAATCTTGATTTGTTCGAGCAGATCGGGCACCTGGCCGCGGGCTGTCTTCACATGAATGACCGGGTCGATGAGACCAGTAGGCCGAATCACTTGCTCCACCACTTCGCCGCCCGTTCGCTCCAGTTCCAGCGGCCCCGGCGTAGCCGACATGAACAGCCCTTGCTTGATTCGACGTTCAAACTCCTCGAATTTGAGCGGCCGGTTGTCGATCGCGCTGGGCAGGCGAAAGCCATGTTCCACCAGCGTGGACTTGCGGCTGAAATCGCCTGCTTGCATGCCCCGCACCTGCGGCAACGTCACATGCGATTCGTCGACAATCATCAGGAAGTCTTCCGGAAAGAAGTCGATCAGCGTGTAGGGCGGCTCACCCGCTTTTCGGCCGGAGAACCAACGAGCGTAGTTTTCGACGCCGGGGCAGTGGCCGGTGTTCAGCAATCGGTCG
>DATGHS010000510.1:0-18247 GCA_035307785.1 Gemmataceae bacterium | reverse complement strand
GGAAAGGCGCGACCGGCTCCAGGACCTTGCCCAGTTCCATGTTCGCGCCTTCGCCCTTGGCCCACCATTCCCGGCTATGGAAGCCATTGCCGGCAAAGAGGCACGCAAACCGCACCGGCGGCTGCGACGCGGCCGCGCCCGGCGTGGTGTCGCCCCAGACGCGCAGCGATTCGAGCCACGGCAACGCCATGCTGACGCCTACGCCGCGAAGGAACGTGCGGCGAGAGAGGGGATAGGTGGGGATCATCCGGCTTACTCCTTCCAAAGCTTGTCCCACATGCTGATCGTGTTTATTTTTCCATCGTCTTCGGCGCCACAGTCGCGCGCAGCTTCCTTCGCTTCCACTTCGACGAATACGTGGTACCTGTAAGAGCAATCTTGTTCTTTACCATAAACGATGTAGGTATTGCCATCCTTGCCATTAAATGTCCTGACCTCCATGCCCGCACCTTTTTTTAGGCTTCAGCGCCATTGAGTCCTCATGGTAAAAGGCCAACAATTTAGCTCGCACTGGTTCGCAACTCAATGTTCACCCATCACTCCGGCCTTGAATTCGGAGGTCGATGCAGGCTTCTGTGTAACTCGCTTCCAAATCCAATGGCACCGAGAATTCCGGCGATATCCAAAGCGGCAATCTGGGCAATTTGTTTCCGAGCGCCACGGCCTCAGGCCAAATCCGCAGTTGCTGCAACTCTTTCTTTGCGGTTGCTAACTGCATCGAAACTGCCGATAAGCCGGGAGGCCGCTCTTTGCTCTCAGTTTCCGCATGAAGCAGGGACAGAATCTCCTCATTCAAATTGGCCCGACGCGTCGTCACCGTGTCCACCACAACAACACTGCTGCCTTGCTGCAAGTAGGTGACGCACTTCGCCGCGAATGCTTGCCTTGATTGCGGCCTATTCTTGTTGCGTGGGCTTACCAATTCGATGGCGGCTGCGAGGCGCGGGTCGCCGTCGTCGGCGAGCACATGCACTTCCACGCTGTCATCCGGGGGCAATTCCACCGCGACGGCCAGCGCCGGGGCTGGCGGCGACCAAGTTTGTGGCATCGTTTCCTTGCCATTAGTCTGAAAGGCGCCATTGGTTCGCAAAGCCGCCACGTCAATCTCAATCGGACCGTCACGATCCATCAACGGAACCGCGTAATAGCCTTCTGGCAAGATGCCATGATTCAATAGCCGGGCTATCGCTGCCGCCCAGGCACCGTGAAAGCTGCGCCAGGGGTGCGTGCGGTTCAATGGCGGGTTGAAATGGTCCAGCAACGGCATCGGCGAATCCTCAAATCAATTTGTTGCCGTCATTGTAGCACACCGAATCGCCAAATCCTCACTCCCCCGCCTCGCTCCCTCTTATCATCGTAAATTGCCGGCTGCGCACAATCGCCAGCGCTGCGGCCGATATCCGACCGTTGTTCTTGTTCAGCTCCGCCACCATCTCGTCGATCAGCGGCTGGTCCGACAAGGTCACCGAGCGGCCGAGCGCATAGCCTAGGAGCCGGCGGCAGAAGAGTCGCACGATCACGTCTTTCTTCTTCGTCAGGAGGTAATTCCGCAAGCCGTCAATGCCATCGAACTCGGTGCCATCCTTCAATTTGGCGTGCGCATCCAACGGCAGGCCGCCGAAGTCTTTGTCGCGGAAGCGGCCAATGGGGTCGTACTTCTCGAAGGCGAAGCCGAAGGGGTCGATGCGCACGTGGCAGACGGCGCATTCCGGCACGCGGGTGTGCTTCTCCACCAGCTGCCGCATCGTCAGCCCGGTGTTGCCGGTCTCTTCTTCGGGCAAGCGCGGCACATTCGGCGGCGGGCGCGGGAGCTTTTCGCCCAGCAGCGTTTCGACCACCCAGTTGCCGCGCAACACCGGACTGGTGCGCGAGGCGCCGGCTTCCTTCGTTTGCACGCTGGCCAGCCCGAGGATGCCGCCCCGACCATATTTCTGGACGCCGTCCACCTTCCGCCACGGCGGCCCAACGACGCCGGGGATGCCGTAGTGCTTCGCGAGAGTTTCATTCAGGAACGTGTAATCGGCATCGAGAATGCGCGTGACCGGTTCGTCGTGCTGGAACAAATACTGGAAGAACAGAATCGATTCTTCGTAGATCGCTTTGCGCAGCGCCTCGTTGAACGTGGGAAACAGCGTTTCGTTTTTCTCCTTCAATTCATCGAAGCCGCGAACGTGGATCCATTGCGTGCCGAATTCGATGGCCAGGTTACGAGTGCGGTCGTCCTTCAGCATGCGGCGGGTTTGCTCGGCCAGAACTTGAGGCTCGTGCAAGTGCCCCGCAGCTGCGACTCGGCGCAGCTCCTCATCGGGCAAGCTCGACCAGAGAAAGTAACTTAGCCGGCTCGCCAATTCCCAGTCGCTCACGGGCTTCGGCTCCTTCTCCGGCGGCGCTTGCTCGATGCGAAAGAGAAACGACGGCGAAACTAGAATTCGCGCCAGAACGGTGCGGAATGCTTCATCGTGAGCGATGTCCTTTTTCCGCAACGCGGCATACAAGCCAAGCAAATCAGCCTTTTCCTTTTCTTGCAGCGGCCGGCGAAAGGCTCGTTCGGCGAACGCTAGTAACGTCTCTAGTTGTTTCGGCCCCGCCGCTTCGAGTTCGCGCTCGAAAATCTCAGCGCGCCTCCGGAACGGCTCGCGCTTGCCTTCATAAAACACCACCAATTCCTTCGGCTGGTCCTGCGTCACAAAGCCGATGAAGAGCGGTAAATTCTTGTGCTCCGTAATCGGCCAGCGGGTGATGAAGCGATGCTCTTCCCAGATCCGATCGAGCCGCTGGGCTTGCTCTTCATTGAGGAATAGCCTGTGCAGCAACTCGTCTTCGCGATGATAGAGCTTCAGGGAAACGACTTCATCCGTTGGCACAATCTGCGGGAAGCAAACGAACTGCGGAAAGCAATCACGGAATTCGGCGAACTCTTGAAGCAGACTCTTCCATGCCGCGCTCTTGGCCGAGCCGACGAAGGGACTCTTGCCATCCCAGGTTGGCTTGGCGCTAGGCGGCGAAATCTGCGCCTGGAACTGCACCACGCGATCTGCAATGCCGGCGTCGAGCTTGCCGTCGACCACAAATTCACGTTCGCGGAACAGGGCGGCCGGCAGACGGATCTCGATCACCTTATTCGACGGAACAACGATGTTTTGCTCATCGGCCGGCTTGCCCGATGGATCGTGGCCGAATTCGGCATTTACGATGCCATACTTTGTCTTGCTATTCACCCTGGCAAATCGCGACAGGTCGAGGCCGGCAAGAAAATCGCCTTCAACGCTCAGCAAGTTGTCGTAAAGAATGCGGTCCGGATGCTTCTCATCAACGGGGCGCGGCCCACTCAACAAGGCGTGTAGTTTTTCCGCCAGCTTGGGCGCGTCGGCCTGGCGTGCCGAATCCGAGATCGTTTCGCGCCACTTGGCGAGGATCGAACCTGGCGGTATTCGTGTTTTGCTGCCGGTAAAATAGCCGGCCGGCTTGGCTGGACCGCGCACGAAACTCCATGTATCGCGATTGCCAAGCTTATCGGCATGCGGGTTGTCATCGAGGACATTGTTCGCCACATCCGCTGCCAGGTCCCAGGTCCGTCCCCTCACCCTGCCCTCTCCCCCGAGGGGCGAGGGAATTTCGGTAATCGTGAATTGAACTTCCGTTAGATCACAGACATGGTTGCCGTCGCGTGCATCCACGGCTAGGAGAATGCCGTCGCCCTTCGCCACGCTCCACTCCCGTGCCGGCATCGGCGATTCACCACCGAGTTCGGTCACGCCTTCTCCCAGCACGTTGGCCTTATCGCCATGCCGGTGTTCGACCCACCAGGCGACGCCATTGCCGCAGGCCGGATGCGCGTGCGTAACCTTGGCCGAAACCCGCACCCGACCCTCGATCGGGCTCTTCCAGAAAACGCCCACGAATTCCGTCGGCGTGGGGTGCACCACCACTTGATGAGCCAATGCCTTGCCGGGAATGAGTTCGGTCTTGTCGGAAGAGTTGCACAGCAGCGTCGGTAATTCCGAGCCTTTGCCGCGCCAGCCGTTGATGGCAGGCCGCTGGTCGTTCTTCGGATTTTTTTCATCGAGCAGCTTAAGGGCCACGGCCGGCAGCACATGTAAAGGTTTGTCGGCAACTTCGTTGGCGGGCTTTAGTGCCAGCAATTCGACCCAGCGCTGAAGCAACGCGGCGTCGATCTGATGCCTCTTCGCAATAGCTTCCACGGCCGCGCTCTTTTCTCTGCCGGCTTCGGCGGCAGCCGCAAGATACTTCGCCGTGTCGGCAAATATGGCCGAAAAATCGACTTCATAGCGCGGCCCATATTTCGGGTAATCACGGAGCAACAACGGCGGCTTGCCGGCGCCTTCGAAGCGCGGCTTCTGCCACAAAACCGCTCCCGGCTTGTCATTGACAGGAAATTCGCGAGCCGAAAGATAAAGAACCACATCCGTTTGGCCGGGCACCGGCTTCATAGCGAACCGCAGCGTCTGCGACTCCGCAATGCCCGGATCATTCGGCTGTTGCCGGATGGTCTGATCGTCGCGGTAACTTCCAATCGGCACGAAGCGCCAGAGCACGGCTTGCCATCCGCCAATCTCCGCGATGAGGGAATCGACATCATTTTCTGATGTTCGTTGCCAGCGCGAACGAATCTGATCGAGTGGAAACGAAGGCGTCTTGTTGCTCAGTGTTTCCCAGAGAATTCGCAAATACTTCGGACTGAGCTTTTCCTTCGTCGCAATCGCGTTCAGTGTCGTGTTGCCGGCGGCGAGTTCCTGCCGGTGGCGGATCGTCGCCAGTAGATAAGGGCGAAGAGGCAATCGGCCATCCTTAGCGGTGTAATCCGCGTAAAACTGCCGAAGTTGCGCCAGGATTTGGTCAGTCCAATCGCGGCGAGTGGTAGATGGCGAGAAGCGATAGCCATCGGGCAACAGTACGGCATGATCGGCAATCGCCTTCGCGGCTGCCAGGTATTTATTCAGCAGCGCCGGCGACATGTCGGCCAGTGCCTCGGCCGCATTGGTGAAGCCCTCGCCGGCGGCTCCGTCGGCCGGGAATTCGCGGGCCGGCTGCAGGTCCACGCCGGTGAGGTCGCGAATCGTCGCGTTGTACTCGGCGTTGCTGAGCTGCCGCAACGGCACATGGCCCGGATCGCCGGCCCGAGCTCGCGCTTCATTATCTAAGAAGCCGCGCACCCAGGCGACTAGCCGTTTTCGCTCTTCTGCCGTTGGCTGCTTGCCGTCGCGCTGCGGCATCTCGCCGGCTTCCACTAGCTCCAGGACCTGCGGCCACGGCTTCAAGTCTTTCCGGATCGCATCAAGCGTGGTGAAGCGTTCCAGGTCGAGCCCGCTCTTGTGCACTTTAGTCGAATGACATTCGAGACAGTATTTCTGCACGAGCGGGCGAATAGTAGTAGCGTATTCGGCGTTCGCACCTACCGGGGGCTTTTCGCCGCCGTTGCTGGTTGCGCTGAGCAGCGCTGCCAGAAAAAGCGACGAAACGACAAGCACCGGGCGAAGGATCGCCGGCTTCGAGGTAATTTGGCTGTTTTTCATTTGAATCGTCAACGGTCGCTTCTATCTCCGCAGTTACTTTCCGCCTTCACTCTTGGCCCGCACCGGGAACGGCGGGCGTGTTAGCTTCTTCGGTGGATTCTTTTCCAATTCCTTCAGCGCGATTTCGATGGCCTTCTCCAGTTGCGGATCCTTACCGGCGATCACGTCGGCCGGGGTTTGCTCGACCTCGACATCCGGCGGCACGCCCACGTTTTCGACGCCGAAGCCGTCGCCTGTCCAGAAGCCGATGTTCGGCGACGTCACCATGCCGCCGTCCATCAGCACGGGATAGCCGAGGATGCCGACGAGCCCGCCCCAGGTGCGCTTGCCGACGAGCGGCCCCAGTTTATATTGGTGGAACATCCACGGCAGCAAGTCGCCGCCCGAGCCGGCGGTTTCGTCGATCAGCATGACTTTCGGCCCGAAGATCGCGCCGCCCGGCGTCTTCAGGTCTTCGCCGTAGCGGGTGGCCCACATCGCGGTGAAGGGCCGGCGCAGGTGGTCGATGTAATAGTCGGCAATTTGTCCGCCGCCGTTGAAGCGCTCATCGATGATGATCGCATCCTTGTCGGATTGCGGGAAAAAGTAGCGCTTGAAGTACGTGTGCCCGAGGTCGGCAGTGTTAGGAACATAAACATACGCCACGCGCCCGTTCGTCGCCTTGTGCACTTTTTGAAGATTGCCTTCTACCCAGTCGGTGTTGCGCAGCGCGTATTCATTGGCGATCGGCTCGACGGTCACGGTGCGGCTATCCTTGCCGTCCGGGCTCGGACCCACGGTGATCTCGATGCTCTTCTCCGCGGTGTTCTCGAAGAGTGAAAAGATCTCCGTCGGCGGCTTCAGGTCGACGCCGCGCACCGCAAGCAGATACTCGCCCGCTTTCACCCCCACACCGGGCGCTGTGAGTGGCGAGCGCAAGTTCGGCGTCCAGTTGAGACCGCCGTAGACCTTCTTGAAGCGGTAGCGGCCGTTGGTGATCTCGTAGTCCGCGCCGAGCAAGCCGCCGGGCACCGTCTTGTGCTCCTGCATTCGTTCGCCGGGCTGGAGATAGCTATGGCCGACGGCCAGCTCGCTTAGCATCCAGCGAATCACGCGATCCAGGTCGCCGCGCGTCGCCAGGTCCGGAAGGAATTGAGCGTACTTTTTGCGGACGGCCGGCCAGTCGGCACCGTGCATGTTGGGATCGTAAAAGTAATCGCGGTTAATGCGCCAGGCTTCGTCGAAAATCTGCGTCCACTCCGCCCGCGGGTCGATCTTTACATCGATGGCGTTGACATTCAACTTGCCGTCCTTGCCCGGTATGGCCGGGATGGTCAGTGGCACAATCGACCAGCTATCCGGCGCCGTGAACACCAGCGCCTTGGCGCCATTGGGTGTGGGCAGATACGAGTTGACTGCCGACAACAGGTCCTCGGTCTTCCGCTTGTTCAGGTCGAATCGTTTCAGCTTCGCCGTGGGTGGCTGACCTGCGGTTTCGGTGGGAACGTACTCCGCAGGCGCTTCCAGGAATAGCACCTGCATGGGTGCGCCTGCTTCCAGGGCCGAGTAGTTTCCCCTCGGAACGGGCAGCGCGACAATCCTTTGGTCGATGCCGTCGAAGTCGATCACAACCGGCTTGGTTTCATCCTTGCTTTTTTCCTTCGTTTTGTCATCTTTGGGGGCCGGCTTTTCTTTTTCCTTCGGCTTCTCCTCATCGCTCTCTTTCACCAGAGGCGATAGCTCGCCGGCTTTCAGGACCACCAGGTGCAGCCTGTTGTGAATGTGCATGTCGGAGTTCGACTGCGCGAACCACTGGTTCACCGGCCCGGCATCGGTCGAAGCCAGGAAATAGAGGTACTTGCCGCTGGCGTCGAAGATCGGATCGACGGCGTCGCTCAGGCCGTCGGTGATCGGCTTGGATTTGCCGGTGGCGGTATCGCAGGCATAAACCGTGTGATAGGCGGCTTTGTTGCCCAGCGCGTAGACGAGCCATTTCGAATCGGGCGACCAGGCCGGCCTCAACCTCAGCAACTCCGCCGGCCAGTACTGCGGCTCGGAAGCCACTTTGGTCGTCTTCCCCTTGTCCAGGTCGAGCCAGAAGAGCGACTGCGAATTGTCGATGTAAGCGATCTTCTTGCTGTCCGGCGACCACACCGGGCGCATATAAAAGCCGGCCCCTCCGAGCGGGAAGATCTTGGCCTTGCCCTTGCCATCGGCCTGGCGAACATGCAGCTGGTACTCGCCGCCCTCGTCGGAGAAGTATGCGATTGATTTGCCGTCATCCGACCAGACCGGCGAGCGCTCGTGCACGGCCGGCGTTTCCGTGAGATTGTGCGGATCGCCTTTGCTTTCTGGAACGGTGACAATTTCGCCGCGGAATTCGAAGACGGCACGAGCGCCGGAGGGTGATATAGCGCCATTGCGAATGTACTTGCCCCCCTTCACCCAGCGCGCCCGGGCCTCCACCAGGTCGGTGGCGATGCCGATCTTTAGCCGTTCCGTTTTCTCTTGCGTCGGATGGTACACATGCAAATAACCGGCTTGTTCGTAAATGACATTATCACCGCCGGACGCCACCGCCAGCACGGGAAAGTCGGCATGCCGCGTGAGTTGTTTCACTTGCTTCGACTTCAGGTCGTAAGAGAACAGATTGTACTCGCCCTTGCGGTCGGAGCGGAAGCAGATCAAATCGCCCAGCCACTGGGGATCGAGATCGTTGCAGCGCCCTTCCGGCTGCGGAATCTGCTCCACTTCATTATCTTTGCCGCGAAAGATCAGGATGCGCGAGCAAGTGCCGCCGCGGTAATGCTTCCACTGCTGCGAGCGGTCCGCAATCGGCGTATAGGCGATGTAGGCCCCATCGGGTGAATACGCAGCCTGCACACCATTCGGGATCGGCAACTGCGTAGGCATGCCGCCGGTGAGCGGGACGGTGAACAGTTGCGTGTAACGATTCGTGAACACATTGCGCGGCGAGCTGAAGAGCACTTGCTTGCCATCGGGCGTGAAGCCGCGCACCACGTCTGGGCTCGGGTGCCAGGTGAGCCGTGTCAGCGAGCCGCCGGTTATCGGAATCGTGTACACGTCGATGTTGCCGTCGTATTGCCCGCTGAAGGCAATGATCTCGCCATCGGGCGAAAAGGCCGGGCTCGAAACGCCGCCGTTGCTCGTAAGCCGGCGCGGATTCGACCCATCGATATTCGCGACCCAGAGATCGTCGGCGTAAATGAAGGCGATGTGCTTCGCGCTGATCGCCGGCTGCGACAACAAGCGCGTGTCGTTTACGTTCGGCGCCGCCAGAGCGAATGCGGGGAAGAGGGCTACCAGTACAACAAGGTAGATGGTACAAGTGCGCACGCTGGACCTCACAGATTGGAGTAGGCGAAGCAAAGGCCGGAACCGGCCCTTCACGGGAATATCGAGATTCTATCCCGCAAGAGACGAGGTGCAACGGTTCGACATAACAGCTGGAAAAATGAGCGAAGCTGAGATTCGTCCACTCACGTTAAGCTCACCGGCACGGCGGCCGGGGCGTTCGCCGCTGGCATAATTCCGAGGAGCGGCTGCGGGACGCAGAGCGTGGGCGCTAAATGAGAAGACCAGCCGGCTAGTTCGGCATAGCGGCCCTTCAGCCGGAGCAGATCTTCATGCGTCCCGCTCTCCACAATCCTGCCCGAACTCAGGACGATAATCTGGTCGGCGTTCTGGACCAGGCTGACTTTTTGGGATACGATAATCAACGTGACCCCAGGGAGAATGCGAGTCACGTTGGCGAACACCTTCGCTTCGGTCTGCGCATCCAAAGCGCTTGTGGAATCGTCGAGGAGTAGCACGGTCGGTTGGGCCAAGACCGCCCGGGCCAAGGCCAGGCGTTGTTTCTGGCCGCCCGACAGGCCGCTGCCGCCGGAGCCAAGTGAAGCGTCCAGCCCGCCGGGCCGCGACAGCACCAGAGCCGCGAGATCGACGGCTTCGAGCACTTGCCAGAGCCGGGCCTCGCAAGCATCCGGGGCCGCGTAGCAAAGATTCGACCGAATCGTTCCTTCAAAGAGGATGGAGCGCTGCGGCACGAGCACCACAGTCTGGCGCAGCCGGCCAGAATTCCAGTTGCTGACCTCGGCGCCGTCCACCAACACCTTTCCGGCAATCGGGCGATACAGGTTCGCGATCAGCGCAAGCAACGTACTCTTGCCCGAGCCAGTGGGGCCAACGACGCCGAGAGTCTGGCCCGCGGCAATATGCAGATTCACATTGCCAAGGGCAATTGCCGCGCCGGGCCGATAGCGGAATGTGATCTCCTGCAACACCACGTCGCCTCGAATTCCCTGCGCCGGGCGGACCAAAAGCGTGCTCGGCGGGTCGGGTTGGTCCAGCAGTTCCACCATCCGCGTCATGGCCACGCGCGTTTCAGCCATGCCAACCTGGAATTGCGCGAGCCGGATGATTGGTGCGTAAAGCAAGGTCGTGAGCGCGTAAAAGGCGAGCAATTCGCCCGCGGAAAGCCGGCCGGCAGTCACCAACGACGCGCCGAACAACACCACTGCCAGCGCTCCCAGGCCGCCGACCAGGACCGCCGCCGCCGCCTGGATGGAGCTGTGGTGCAGCGCGCGCCGGCTGGCTGCGGCATGAATTTCCAGATGATCATTCAGCCGTGCCAACTCGGCCGGCTCCTGGTTAAACGCCCGCGTAACCGGCAATGCGCTCAACCGTTCGCTCAAAAGCGCATAGAGGCTGGCGAACGCCGTCCGCGACCGCTCCGAGCGCTTCCGCAACGGCCTGGCGAAGCCAACATGGCCTAAAGCGGCGAGCGGCACGGCCGCCAGGGCTACCAGGGCCAGCGGTCCATTGAGCCAGATCAGTAGCGCGGCAATGCCACCCGCGAGGACGAGGTCCGAAACGAGTTGCAGTGTGCCGATGCTGAGAAAAATCAAGAGGGTGCCAACGTCGCTCGTCAACCGCGACATCAGTTCGCCGGTCTGACTTTGATCGAGAAAGGAAAGCGGCAAACGGCGGACCTTGCGATGTAGTGCGTCGGTAAGGTTCTTTACCACTTCAAGGCTGATCCGCGTCATCACCAGGCCAATGCGCCAGCCGAGAAAAGCCCGGCCGGCCAGGCAGAACGCCGTGATGCCGAGCGCGGCCACGATCAACGAGGTCCAGTCCGATTCCGTTTTGCTATCGTCGCGCAATAGTCGGTCGAGCAAATGCCCCTGCACGATAGGGATCGGCAAGGCCAATACGGCCTGCAAGCACATACCGGCCGATGCCAACATGAGCGCCGCCCGATACGGGCGCAGAAAAGCGGCTTCCAGCCGGCGGAATGGAGATGGAGAAACCAACATCAAGAACGTCCAGTCTTGGCAATCGCCCGATCCTGGGCAGGTGACGAAAACATGGGTAGCAGCGGCGCTGTCGGCACCGCTTGCAGTGCCATGTTTTGGTAATAAAGTCCGGCCACTTCCATAAGCAGCCGTGAATGACTGCCTGTCTGGACAATGCGCCCATTTTCCAGCACGACGAAACGGTCGGCATCGCGCACCGTGGCCAGCCGGTGGGCCACAATGATGGCGGTTCGCCCCTGAAGCAGGTATGCCAGGGCCGCCTGTACTCTACGTTCGGCCTGCGGATCGAGATTGCTCGTGGCCTCGTCAAGCAGGACGATCGGCGGATCGATGCAAAGCGCGCGGGCAATGGCGATGCGCTGCTTTTCACCGGCGCTGAGCGGATGGCCGCCTTCGCCGATCAATGTGTCATAGCCATTCGGCAATCGGGCCGCAATTTCATCGACACCTACCGCATCCGCCGCCGTCTGCATGACGGCGCCATCGGCCTCGGGGCAACCGTAGCGGATGTTTTCCGCCAGCGTGCCGCGAAAGATCACGGCCTCTTGCGGCACCAGGCCGATCTGCCGGCGCAAATTCTTCAGCGCCAATCGAGGCAAAGGAATGCCGTCCAGCCGCACTTCGCCCGAGTTCGGATCATGAAAGCGCAGTAGCAAACTCAGGAGCGTGCTTTTGCCGCAGCCGGTCGGTCCGACGATAGCCACGTGCTCGCCCGGCTCGACGCGCAATGATAGGTCGAACAAGCACGGCCGACCTGGCTCATACTCGAAGTCGACTTGCTCGAACTCGATTAGGCCGCGAGCACGCTGCAATTGGGCCGGCTGCGCTGGTTCCGCGATCGTCGTCGCCGGCAAGTCGAGTAGCCGCGCCAGGCGTTCGCCGCTTACCACGGCCTGCTCGAACAGGCTCATGACATCGGTTAGCCGCGCCAGCGGAGCAAAAACCAGCGCGATGAGCGCCGCGGCCTCGGCGGCCTCCCCTACGCTCAAGCCGCCCCGCTTCACTGCCCACACGCCGGCCATGAACGCGATTATAGCGCCCAAGCCGGCCAACAGCTGGCCGCCTACCGAAAAGCCGGTGGTCAGCCGGCCCAACTCAATGCGGGCCGGATGCGCTTCGGCCATGCGGGCTTCGAATTCGGCTTCTTCGGCGGCTTCCCGACCGTGGCCTTTTACGACCACCGCGCCGTCGAGCTTCTCCTTCAACTGCACGAAGATCCGATCGAGCCGGTGGCGAACGTCGCCGGCACTCCGCCGAATGCGCCGGGTGTACCAGCGGAAATGGAAGATGCCCAACGGAAGAAAGACAGCCGCCACCGCAAATTGAAGCGGACTGAGCCACAACAGCCAGACCGCAACCACGGCCGCAATGCCCAGGTCAGTCAGCACGCCGACCGATTGGGCCGACACCAGATTCTGGACGCAGGCGGCATCGTCGGTGAGACAGGAGAGAATCACTCCGGGCGCGACCTTCGCTTCGGCGCGGAGGAGTCGTTCGTAGACGCGGCGTCGCAGAACGCACACCACCTCGATGGCCGCATGTCCCATGACCATGGTGGCGGCGAAGCCGCAACTGGCCCGAATGATCATTGCGATGAGAAGCAGGCCCGCAGCCGTAAGGAGCTTTGGCAAAAGCTGACCGGCGGCATGATCGACGACTTGTTGAATGAGCAGGGGAACCGGAAGTGCCAACAGGCAGCCTACGACCGTGAAGCCGGCGGCCAAGACAATTCGGCGAACATGGGGGCGAACCAGACCCCGCAACAAACTAAACGCCGGCCGAAAACTCGAAGTCAAAAACCTAAACATTTCAGTGGGCAATCCTCGCCGCCACGGCATGCAATCCAGCAGATCGATGACTATAACAGCTTCCCCCCGTGGGGCGCCAATACCAGTATATACGTGCGGAAATGTCGCACGGAAAGGAAAATGTGCCAGAAAAGCCAGCAATTTTAGTCGATCAGCCGAATCTGGATTTCCAGCCACTTCGGCACCGGTCGACGCCGGCGCAACGCACTGCGGAGACCGCGTATAGCATTTTAGAATCCGCGGCGTCCGGCAGGGTGGGCAAGGTGCCGCCGAAAAAGGGTGATGCTCCTGCGGAATGCCCCGGGTAATCGCCGGCGCATCCAGGCAAGCCAGAGGTCGTTCCGGACCTGAAGCCGCGAGCAATAGCAATGATCGTCGCGTGGCGGCGGGTGATGATAGGCAGTCACTTGTTCGACATAAGGCAAGTTCCAGCCTGCAGCAGCCAGGTCGATGGCAAGTAACCCCTCTTCGCCGCCGATGCCGAAATCAGCAAGAAAGCCGCCAACTTCGAGGAAGGCGGAACGCCGCACAACCGCCCCGCAGGCCAGAAAGCCAAGCACCGCCGGGCCGGGCAAGGACCCGTTGGCCGCCAAGGGACTTACGGCCATTTGTGCGCAGGTGGGATCTATCTCCCCTTTTGCTCCCACTAGAATTCGGGCCGCAATCAGCGCTAAACGCGGATGACCATCCATGAGATTTGCCGCGTGGGCTAATGAATCAGGCGCGAACCAGGAATCATCATCGCAGAATGCCACGTAGGGTGAGGTGGCAGACTCCACACCAACGTTTCGTCCCGCGGCGGCCCGGTTTTCTGTCAACGTGATGACCCGAACCTGAACGCCGGCGCCGCGAGCCACCTGGCTAGTCTCGTCGGTTGAATTATTATCCACGACGATGATTCGTGGTTGCTCCGGCAATGCCGTCAGTCGCGAAAGTGTCAGCGCCAGAAGGGGTGCCCGATTGCGAGGGGCAACCACCACAGTCGTGCGATCGTCAGGTGTTGGCATGGCGAGTCAAAACGTGCGAGTGTAAACGGAGCAAGAACCGCAAACTTCAGGAGGATGGTCCGACGAGAGGCGATCGCGGAATTCATGGTAAGCGGAATTATTCCAGACTGCGTCTGCCCCCGCTTTGGCCATGTTTCCGAAGTGAATCCGATCCGGCGTGGCCACCATGCAGCAGGGCATGGCCAGGCCGTCGTAACTCACGTAAGCGCCTCGCCACGGCCAGTCGCAACGCTCCGGCCCCGGGGTGCCGGGCGGATGCTCCTGCGGTTGTATTCGTGGCAGCCGCAGATCGACGGTCAGTTCCTCTGCCACGGCCCGAGCCTCCGCGAAGAAATGCTCAACTCGAGCCGGCTCCTCGGCCAATAAGGTATGCTGATCGACATAATCGCGCATCGGCCGATACTGGCCGGGCAAGCTCGGCTCGCCGAAATCATGGCAAAGATGCTGCACGAACACTGTGTTAATGCCTTCCCGCTGGGCTAGCCGAACCAGGTCGGGCAATTCTTGCAGGTTCCAGCGCATCGCGACGACGACCATGCGAACAAACGGCGTCGGGCTGTTCAACCGTTTCCGGGCGGAATTGAGCCGGCGCAGGTTGGTCAGGATGCGATTGAATTTCGCCCGCACGCGGATGCGCTCGAACGTCTCGACCGTTGCGCCATCAATGGACGCATGCAATTCCGCCAGTCCCGAAGTGACACAGTGCTCGGCCCGTGCGTCGTTCAGCAGCGTGAGGTTTGTGTTCGTGCTCACTTTGATGCCACGCTGTACCGCGTACTTAATCATGTCGAAAAAGCGCGGATGCATGGTGGGCTCGCCCAAGCCTTGAAGCTGTAGCTGTTCTAACTCCGGGAATTGATCGATTAGCCGTGTGAAGACGCCGAAGTCCATAAACGCCGGGGGTCCATTCGGCGGGCCATCGGTGCGGAAAGCGATTGGGCACATCCGGCAGCGGAGGTTGCATTGACCGACCGGTTCCACTTGCAGAAACTTGGGCAAGGGCACCGGTGTATGCTCATGGCCGGCAAGGGTGTCTTCGAGAACCGGCAGCTCCACGATGGCTCCCTTCATTAGAAGAAAATGGTGCGAAACTTCGCTGCTCCGTATAACCGCCAGAAGACCGATAGCGGCGGTATCACAGCCGACGTAAGGATCATCTCAGCCACGTGGGCTGGCGCAAGGCTGTTGCGGCGAAGACGGATCACTGTGAATTGCCCCGTTAGGAGCAGCCAGACTCCCCCCGCAAGGAGCGACCCGAGCTGCGAACCAGCCAAGGCGAATACCAGAGCGGCCAGAAGCGACGCGACCGCGGTGTAGTAACGCCTGGGCGGCCCGGGCCGAATCCGCCGCCGGTAGAACTCCGGGTGCTTCTTGAACAAGAGCGCGTCATACTGGCTTTTTCGCTGCATGCTCAGGCAGACGCCCCATGGGGCCGGCCGCACCGGGTGGACCACCACGGCCGACGGCGCGTTGACGATCTTCATGCCGCGCTCCAGCAGCGCGAATTCAAGATCGCTATCTTCGCGCCAGGCGCTGCGAAAGCGCTCGTCGAAGCCGCCAACTTCTTCCAATGCCCGGCGACGAACGAAGCAGTTGGCGGTAATAAACTCCGCACCGGCCAGACCGCTTTCATTACGTTCATAGTCGGTGGGATTCGTCGGCAATGGCACCTCAGTCTGGCCGGCTACGGCCATTACGTCTGCATCGCGCTCGAAAGCCGCCAGTCCTTGAGTCAGCCAGGCCGAATCGGGGATCGTGTCATCGTCAGTAAAGGCGATAATTTCGCCCCCACACGAGTGCCAGCCGGCATTGCGGGCGGCCGCGGGGCCATGATTTCCGGTGACCGGAATATATCGCAGCGATATCGACGTGGCTGCGGCCAGTAATTGGACTTGGCAGCGCGTGCTTTCTTCAGCCGCGTCGTCAGCCACGACAATTTCGAACTGGCCGGCATCCAACCTCTGTCGCAATAGCGCTGTCAGGCACCGGCCCAGCAGTTCCGGCCGGCGAAAAGTAGGAACGACCACGGAGGCCCGAAGCGTCATGTCTGCTTTTTCTCCAACAGAAAGGAGCCGATAATCAGCGCATCGAGCGGGCTAGTCCAGAACGACTCAACGGCATCGCGCGGCGTGCAGACGATCGGTTCGCCGCGCGTGTTGAAACTGGTATTCACCAGCACGGGAACGCCGGTTCGTTGGTGGAAAGCAGCCAGCAGGTCGTAATAAAGCGGGTTCTGGTCGCGGTTGATCGTCTGAATGCGAGCCGTCCCATCGACGTGCCGCACCGCAGCAATGCGATCCGCTTTGTGAGCCGGCACGTCGTAGATGAAGAGCATGAACGGCGACGGTCCCTTGGCGCCAAACCATTCGCCTGCATATTCCTCCATGACCACGGGCGCCACGGGCCGGAAGTCCTCGCGATCCTTGATTTCGTTCAGGCGCGCCTGCATCTCGGCCCGAATGGGGGAAGACAGGATTGATCGCGCACCTAGCGCTCGCGGCCCCATCTCCATGGGGCCCTGGAACCAGCCGATTACTTTCTCTTGCACTAATATGTCAGCCGTTTCCTCGGCAATGTTCTGGAGCTTGCGGTAGGGGACTTGCGTCCATTTCAAGAATCCTTCGATCTCGGTATCGCTGTATTGCGGGCCCAAGAATGTGTGTTCCATCACATAACTGCGCTCATTGGTGCCACGTTCCTTCGCATCGATCCAGAGCGCTGCGCCAATCGCCGTGCCGGCGTCACCCGCCGCCGGTTGCACCCAGATGTTCTGAAATGGTCTGCGATCACGGATGCGAGCGTTCATCACGCAGTTGAGGGCCACACCGCCGGCCAGGCACAAGGTCTCGAGCCGCGTCGTTTCGTGCAGCCACTGGCAAAGGGCGAGCACAGTTTCTTCCAGCACGACTTGCAGGGAATGAGCGATGTCGTAATGCCGCGGTTCGAGCTGCCCAGATTTGAGGCGCGGCGGTCCGAAACGCTGTTCGAGTTCGAGCGGATCGATGCGGTATTGGCCGTTCGCTTCCAGTCGAACAATGTCGCGGAACTCACGCACGAAGCCCGGCTTGCCGAATGACGCGAGGGCCATCACCTTGTATTCATCGGAACCATGCAAGAAGCCAAGGTATGCGGTCACACGCTCATAGAGCATCCCCAGTGAATGCGGCATCTGCACCTGGCCGATCCATTCCAGTTGGTTGCCGTCACCAACCGCGTAACTCGTCGTGGCTTTTTCGCCACGTCCGTCGAGGGTGAGCACTGCTGCCTTTGTGTACGGCGAGCAAAGGAAGGCGCTGGCCGCATGGCTGAGGTGATGCGGCACCCAGTGCCAGCGGTACGGCTCGCTGCCGACTTTCAGGCCCCGAAAGCGCGCTTGCAAATGCAAGGGCACGCCATCCACCAGAAACCCGGGGGCATTTACGATGGACGCAAGAAACAACGGATCCCAAGGTCCTTCAAAGCCTTTGCTGGCCTTTTGATCGCCGGGATATAGTGGGACGGGCACGTTCTTGTCGTTTCGCCTTTTGCCGAGCAACAGGAAGGGATCAAAACTGTATGCGACGTGATCCACCTCATGGAGATTAATCCCGGCTTGCTTCAGGCAGAAGTCGATGGCGTGGTACGGCAATTCCCAGGTTGTAAAGGGCACCGGCCGCTTTCCGTGTTTGATATGGGTAAAGCGTTCTTCTTCCGCCGCAGCAATAACGACGCCGTCGCGCACTAGACACGCCGCCGGATCGTGAAATGCGGCATTGATGCCAAGCGTGTGCATTGGACTCACTCCGTTCACCGGTTCTTTAGAGCGTCCGGCTGGGACGCGCTTGCCCTTTTCAAAGCAGAGGTCAGAAGTCAGAGGTCAGAAAAGCATTTGCTGATTACTGGCCTCTAATTCCTGACCTCTGACCTCTAACCTCTGGTCGCTAACAACTCGATCGCCGCTGCCACGACGGCCTCCGGCGGCACCTTCTCCAGGCAGTCGTGATGCTCCTGCGGGCAAACGCTCTTGTAACACCACCGGCACGGCACATCGTGATACAAGACGCGATGCGGCACCAGCCACGGCGTGTGCTGCGGATTGGTGAGCGCGTACAAATCCACGACGGGGCAACCAACGGCGGCCGCCAAATGAACTGGGCCTGTGTTGTTGGCGATCAGAAGCGGCGCTCGCTCAAGCAATGCGGCCAGCTCGACAACTGTTAGTTCTCCGGCTAAAGAGTCGGAACCGGCGCCGATCCCTGCACGGATTTCATCGCTCAACGATTTCTCCGGCCGTGTTCCGGTAAATATCAACCGCAGGCCATGTGCATCAACCAGTTGCCGGCAAACCTGGGCAAAAAGGCCCAGTGGATAGCGCCGGCTCGCGGCAGAGGCGCCGGGATGGACGACGGCCCAGCGTTGCCCCGCGCCGAGATCGAGCCGGTCGCAAGTGTGTGCGACCCGCTGCCGAACTTCGGCGGGCAGTCGTAGGCGCATTGTTTCGTCATCCGTGCAACAACTGATGCCCGCAACCAGATCAAGCTGTCGGCGCACTTCGTGGCGCGTTTGCATTTCCGGTTCCGTTTCCTCGGCCCAATCGGTCA
>DATGHS010000509.1:0-20608 GCA_035307785.1 Gemmataceae bacterium | reverse complement strand
CGCCGCCCAGGTCGCGGCGCCGCCACCACCGGAAGTGATGGTGGCCAAGCCGATCACGCAAATGGTGACCGACTACGAAGACTTCCCCGGTCAGACCGCCGCGGTCTATTCCATCGACATTCGCGCGCGCGTGCAGGGCTTTTTGAACAACGCTAATTTCCAGGAAGGCGCCGAGGTACACGAAGGCGATTTGCTATTCGAAATTGATCCGCGGCCCTACGAGGCAGAAGTTGCCCGCACCGAAGCGCTCGTGGTGCAAACGCAAGCGCGCTTGAAGCGCACGGAGGCTACCTATCAGAAGGGCCAGAAACTCTACGAATTGGCGAAAGCGAAAGGGGGCGTTTCTGCTGTTTCCGATGAAGAATTGAGCATTATGGAGAGCGACCGCGGCGAAGCCCAGGGCAACCTGGATGCGGCCAAGGCCGCCCGCGACATGGCGCTTTTGAATTTAAGCTTCACGAAGGTTCGGTCCCCTATCAGCGGCCGCATCAGCCGCCGGTATCTCGATCCGGGCAATCTCGTGAAATCGGACGATACAGTGCTGACCTCCGTCGTTTCGTTCGATCCGATTTACGTCAACTTCGACTTGGACGAGCACACGACGCTTCGGCTCCAAAGGATGATTCGCGAAGGGAAGATTCGCTGGAACACCGAGGCAGTCGCCCCGGCCGAGGCGATTGCCGGCTTGGTGGGAAACCTGCCGGGCCTCGCGGAAGGCACGACTCCGGTGCCGGAGTTTGGCCCCATGCTGCTTCGGATGGCCATGGCCGTTCGCAAATGGCGGCACGAGGAGTATTGGCGCGAGACGGCCGATCTTGGCCTGCCGGTGCTCATAGGGCTCGCCGATGAGGAAGGCTACCCGCGCGATGGAATGATCAACTTCGCCGACAACAAGGTCGATCCGGATACCGGCACCTGGCGCTTGCGGGGCCGGTTTTCTAACAAAGACCGTTCGCTCACTCCAGGGTTGTTCGCTCGTGTACGGCTGCCGCTTGGCCAGCCGTTTGAAGCAATCATGATTTCCGAGAAAGCCATTGGTACCGACCAAGGGCAAAAGTTCGTGTATGTGGTCGATGCTCAAAACCAGGTGAGTTATCGCCGAATTCAGGTGGGCCGAATGCAAAACGGCCTGCGCGTGATTCGCGGCGGTTTATCGAAAGATGAAAAGATCATCGTGACTGGCTTGCAGCGCGTGCGCGAAGGCGTGAAAGTGACGCCGAAGGATGTGGACATGCCAGTGCCGGTGCCGGCTCCGACGTCGCCGAACGAGCAGACGGTCAAAGCGAAGAAGTGACAAGGTGACAAGGTGACAAGGTGACGGGTAGCCAAAATATGCTGTGGCTAAGTCTTCCGACATGTTACTGGTTAAGGTGTCACCGTGTCACCCTGTCACCTTGTCATGCCCGAGGGTAGGCCGTGATCTCCCGTTTCTTCATCGATCGGCCGATCTTCGCCGCGGTGCTGTCCATCGTGATAGCGCTGGCGGGGTTCATTGCCATTTTCCATCTTCCGTTGGCGCAATTCCCGCAGATCACGCCGCCGACGGTCCAGGTGAGTTGCAATTATCCCGGCGCCAGTGCCAAGGAAGTGGCCGACGCGGTGGCGGCTCCCATCGAGCAGCAAGTCAACGGCGTCGAGCGCATGATGTACATGTCGTCGCAGTGCGCGAACGACGGCAGCTATAACCTCATGGTCACGTTTTACCAGGGCGTGGATCTAAACCTCGCCCAGGTGATGGTGCAGAACCGCGTGAACCTGGCGATTCAACAACTGCCCGAGGTGATCAAGCAAACCGGAGTAACCACGCGCAAGCGCTCGCCGGACATTCTTTGCGGCATTGCCATCCATTCACCCGACGGCCGCTACGACCAGCTTTACCTCAGCAATTTCGCGCTGATGCAAATCCGCGATGAGCTTTCACGGGTGCCGGGCGTCGGCGATGTCTTCCTCTTCGGCCAGCGCGATTACAGCATGCGCATCTGGCTCGATCCCGACAAGCTGGCGGCGCGGAAACTGACCGCCAACGACGTCGTCAACGCGCTGCGCGAGCAGAACGCCTCATTCGCCACCGGCGCCCTCGGGCAAGAGCCGATCCGTGGCAAACAGGAATCGCAGATCACGCTCAATACGCTGGGCCGGCTCGGCGACGTGGAAGAGTTCGAAGACATCATTCTGAAAAACTCGCCGGACGGCCGAATCATCCGTCTGCGAGACGTGGGCCGCGTCGAGTTAGGCTCCAAAAACGAAGACATCACTACGCGCATGGATGGCCAGGAGACGGTCTTCTTGGCCGTCTTCCAAATGCCCGATGCCAACGCACTCGATGTCAAGGAGCGCGTTCTGGCCAAAATGGAAGAATTGCGCGAGCAATCGTTTCCTCCCGGCGTGACCTATGACGTTGGCTTTGACACTACGCCGTATACGCGCGAATCGATTCGCGAAGTAGTGAAGACGCTTCGCGATGCGATCGTCCTCGTGGCCTTGGTGGTGCTGTTGTTCCTGCAGAACTGGCGGACGGCGATGATTCCGCTGGTCGCAGTGCCGGTGGCCATCATCGGCACATTTGCGGTCATGCTCATGTTCGGCTTCAGTCTGAATAACCTCACTCTTTTCGGCCTGGTGCTGGCCATCGGCATTGTGGTGGATGATGCCATCGTGGTGGTTGAGGCAGTAGAACACCACATCGAAAACGGCCTGATGCCGCGCGAAGCCACCATTGCCGCCATGAATCAAGTGTCCGGCCCGGTGATCGCCGTCGGCCTGGTGCTGAGCGCCGTGTTTGTGCCGTGTGCATTTATTTCTGGAATCACCGGCCAGTTCTTCCGGCAGTTTGCGCTCACGATTGCCGTGAGCACGATTATCTCGGCCTTTAACTCGCTGACGCTCAGCCCGGCGCTCACTGCGTTGCTTCTGAAGCCGCGCGACAAGCATAATGAGCCGCCCTTGCCGCGTTTGGCATTCCCACTGGTTTTCGGTTGGCTGGGCTGGGAATTCCTGGGCCCGCAACTGACGAATGCATTGCTACGACAGCCCTTCCCGGCCATGCCGTTTGAAAAAGCCGACTGGGCCGGGCCCATTGCGGCCGCAGTTGCGACGGCCGTCGCCGGCTGGTTTGTTTCGCGTCCCGTCAACTGGCTGCTGGTGCGCTTCTTCCGCCTATTCAACAAGAGCTTTACTGCCGGCATTCACGGCTATGTGCGCGCCATCGGCGGCATATTGCGCGTCAGCCTGCTGGTGCTGCTCGTCTATGTCGGGCTGCTCGGGCTCACCTACTGGGAGTTTACCACCACGCGCAAGGGCTTCATCCCGCAGCAAGACATGGGCTATCTGATGATGAATGTGCAGCTACCCGATTCGGCCTCGAAGGAGCGCACGCTGGAAGTCATGAGCAAGATCGAAGCCATCGCCGCGCGCACGCCGGGCATCAAGCACATCACCACCATTGCCGGACAATCGTTCGTGTTGAATGCGGCCGGCTCGAACTTCGGTTCGTGCTTCGTGAACCTGAAGGATTATGCCGACCGGCGCGATCCCAGCCTTTCGGCCGATGCCATCGCTGCTATCATGCGCCGCGAATGCGAAAAAGAGATTCCAGAGGCGATTGTGTTGGTCTTTCCCCCTCCGCCGGTCCGTGGTGTGGGCCGGGCCGGCGGGTTCGCCCTGATGATCGAAGATCGTGGCGATTTCGGGCCCCAGGAACTTCAGGAGCAAGTGGAGAACATTTTCCGCAAGGGGAACAAAACGCCGGGGTTGGTTTGCCTGCCGCCGGTTTTCCGCGCCAATGTGCCGATGTACCATATCGATCCCGATCCCGGCGCTTGTGCTATGCGCGGCGTCAGCATGCGCGATTTTGCCGACACGATTTCGATCTACGAAGGCTCGCTCTACGTCAACGATTTCAACCGCTTCGGCCGCACCTGGGAAGTGATCGTGCAGGCGGAGCCGCAGTTCCGCGACCGCGTGGAAGTGGTCTCGCAGCTGCGGACGCGCAACCTGCGTGGCGGCATGGTGCCGGTGGGTTCGCTCGCCAACCAGCGCGACGAGAACGGCCCGCTGGTGCTCACCCGCTACAACATGTACCCAGCCGCGTCGGTCAATGGCTCCGCCGCGCCGGGTTTTAGCTCCGGCCAGGTGATCGACATTCTGGGCAAACTATCCAACCAGGAATTGCCGCAATCGATGGCCTACGAATGGACCGACATGTCCTACTTGGAGGTGCTGGCCGGCGGCACCGCGATGATCATCTTTGGTTTTGCCGTGGTCATGGTGTTTCTGGTACTGGCCGCACAGTATGAGAGTTGGTCGATGCCGCTGGCAGTGATTCTCGTGGTGCCAATGTGTTTGCTCTGCGCGATCATTGGGGTCAACGTCGCCGACATGGATATCAACATTTTCACGCAGATCGGCTTCGTGGTGCTCGTCGGTCTGGCCAGCAAGAACGCGATCCTGATCGTTCAATTTGCCACGCTGCAACGGCATGAAGGGAAATCGCGGCGGGAAGCGACGCTGGAAGCCTGCAAACTGCGCTTGCGGCCAATCCTCATGACGTCGTTCGCGTTCATTCTCGGCGTCCTGCCACTGATTATGTCAACGGGCGCCGGGGCGGAGATGCGGCGCACGCTCGGCACCGCGGTCTTCAGCGGCATGCTCGGCGTGACGCTTTTCGGCATCGTGCTGACGCCGGTGTTCTTCTTTACGATTGATTGGCTTGGCGAAAGAAGGATTTTCAAGTCGGCCACGATGCAGCGCATTAGCAAGGTCTTGCTAATCCTGGTTGTGATTGCGACATTTGGCGTCTTTGGTATCGTGTTGCTCGCGATTCGGGAATGGCAGCGCCGGCGCGGCACGACAACACGGGGATAACTTATATGACCCCGCAGCCTCGAAGACTCGGCTGCGGGCCTAAGGGTCCTTGGACCAAGCCCGCACGTGAGTCTTCGAACGTGCGCGGCAAGACTTAAGTTGCATGTTCTCCAAATTCTTTATTGACCGGCCCATCTTTGCCTCGGTGATGTCGATCATCGTTGTGCTCGCGGGCGTTATCTCGGTTACATCGCTGCCCATCGCGCAGTACCCCGATATCACTCCGCCTACGGTTGAAGTCTCTGCCATTTATCCCGGCGCCAACGCCCAGGTCGTCGCCGATACGGTGGCCGCACCCATCGAGCAGCAGGTGAACGGCGTGGAAGGCATGCTCTACATGTCTTCGCAATGCACCAACGACGGCGCCTACACGTTGACCGTGACGTTTCAGAACGGCGTCGATTTGAACATGGCTCAAGTGCTGGTGCAAAACCGCGTGAACCTGGCCCAGCCGATTCTGCCGGATCTCGTCAAGCGCCGCGGCGTCGGCGTAAAGAAGAAATCACCCAGCGTGTTGATGATCGTCAACCTGTTTTCCCCGGACAATAGCCGTGACAGTCTCTACCTGAGCAATTACGCCACCATTCAGTTGAAGGACGAGCTTTCGCGTCTCAACGGCGTCGGTGACATCACCTATCTGGGTCAGCGCGATTACAGCATGCGGCTTTGGCTCGACCCGAAGCGCATGGCCATGCGCGGCCTGTCCACAGCCGACGTGACGAATGCGATTGAGCAGCAGAACACGCAAGTTGCTGCCGGGCAACTTGGCCAGCCGCCGATTGCCAACGGGCAGGTGTTTCAATTCACGATGAACACGATGGGCCGGCTGACCGACGTCGACCAGTTTGCCGACATGGTGGTAAAGACCGACCCGACCGGCCGCTTGGTCCGTCTGTCGGACGTGGCCGACATCGAACTCGGCGCCCAGGCCTACGACCAGACCTGCACCCTGAATGGCCAGCCGTCGGTGGCACTTTCGATCTATCAGTTGCCCGGCTCCAACGCCCTCGAAACCGCGCAGCGGGTGCGCAACAAGATGGGAGAGATGAAGACCCGCTTCCCCGACGGTGTGGATTACGCCATCGTGTACGACACCACACCGTTCATTTACCAGTCGATCAAGGAAGTGTTCAAGACTTTGCGCGACGCCGTTATTCTCGTGGCGGTGGTGGTGCTGTTATTCCTCCAGAACTGGCGCTCGGCCATTATTCCGCTGGTCGCCGTGCCCGTGGCCATCATCGGCACGTTCGCGGTGATGGCAGTCTTCGGGTTCAGTTTGAATAACCTCACGCTGTTTGGCCTCGTGTTAGCCATCGGCATCGTAGTGGACGATGCCATCGTCGTCGTCGAAGCGGTCGAGCACCACGTCGAACATGGCCTCCCGCCGCGCGAGGCCACGCTGGAAGCGATGCGGCAGGTATCCGGTCCGGTGATCGCGGTAGGCCTCGTGCTCACCGCCGTGTTCGTGCCGTGCGCGTTTATCGCGGGCATTACGGGGCAGTTCTTCCGGCAATTTGCGTTGACCATTGCCGTAAGCACGTTGCTCTCCGCGTTCAATTCGCTCACGCTCAGCCCGGCCCTGACGGCTTTGTTGTTGCGTACGCGCGACAAAAAGACCGCGCCGCCATTGCCGATTCTGGCGTATCCGTTGATCGGCGGTTGGCTCGGCTGGGAATTTCTGACGCCGTGGATCGAAAAGGCAGCGGTGCATCTGCCGGCGGCCGCGGCAAATCTCTGGGCAGCATACCCGATCTACGCGCCCATTACGGTGGCCGTCCTGATTGGCGCAAGCGTGCTCACGGTGTTCAGCAAGCCGCTGAACTTTATCCTGGGCACCGTGTTCCGCGTGTTCAACAAGGGCTTTAATTGGGCCACGGGCGGCTACGTGAAAGTCGTGAGCGGCCTATTGCGCGTCAGCCTGATCGCATTGCTAGTTTACGCCGGGTTGCTGCTACTCACCTACGCCAGCTTCGCCATCACGCCGAAAGGCTTTTTGCCGGCCCAGGACAAGGGTTACCTGCTCGTCAACGTGCAGCTTCCCGATTCTGCTTCCGTGCAGCGCACGGAGCAGGTGATGGATCGCATCGAGCAAATTGCGCGTGCCATGCCCGGCGTCAAGCACACCGTCGCCGTCTCCGGTCAGTCCATGGTGCTGAATGCCAACGCTCCCAACTTCGGCTCCATGTTCGTGATGCTCGACGACTTTCCGAACCGGCTCAAGCCCGGCCTGTCCGGCGATGCGCTTGCCGAGCATCTGCAAGCGGCGTTGCAGGATGACATTCCCGACGGCGTAGTCAACGTCTTCGGCGCTCCACCGCTCGAGGGATTGGGCACCACGGGCGGTTTCAAGATCGTGATCGAAGACCGCAGCGACCTCGGCATGATTCCGTTGCAAAACGTGGCGGATGATGTGGTGGTCCATGGCGCGCAAACCCCCGGGTTGAAAGGCGTGTACACCAGTTTCCGCGCGAATACACCGTGGCTGTATCTGGACATCGACCGTACCGAAGCCCGGGCCAAAGGCGTGCCCATCAGCGAAATCTTCAACGTGCTACAAGTTTACCTGGGTTCGCTCTATGTGAACGATTTCAACCGCTTCGGCCGCACCTGGCAGGTGAACGTGCAGGCTGCCTCGGATTACCGGCAGCAGATCGAAGACTTGAAGCAACTTAAAGTGCGCGGCAGCCGCGGGAAAATGGTGCCGCTTGGCACCTTGATGAAAGTCGACGAACGTAGCGGGCCGGTGTTGATCATGCGCTACAACATGTACCCATCGGCCGCCGTGAACGTGACGCCCGCGCCCGGGCTCAGCTCCGGCCAGGCAATTGAGCGCACGCAAGACGTGGTGCAGAACAGCCTGTCGCGCTCCATGCGCTACGAATGGACCGAGCTTGGCTACTTGCAACTGCAAACCGGCAATACCGCGATGTACGTCTTCGCGCTGGCCGTGCTCCTCGTGTTCCTGGTTCTGGCGGCGCAGTATGAAAGCTGGTCGCTGCCCTTGGCGGTGATTCTCGTGGTGCCGATGTGCCTGTTGTGCTCGGTGGCCGGCGTGCTGATCGCCCGGATGGAGGTGAATATCTTCACGCAGGTCGGCTTCGTGGTGCTGGTCGGGCTGGCCTGCAAGAACGCGATCCTGATCGTTGAATTCGCCAAGGCCCGCCGCGAGGCCGGCACCGATCGCGCCAACGCCACCCTGGAAGCCTGTAAACTACGTTTGCGGCCCATCATTATGACCTCGTTCGCGTTCATTCTCGGCGTGGTGCCGCTGGTCATTTCCGAAGGGGCCGGGGCCGAAATGCGCCGCGCGCTCGGGACGGCTGTGTTTGCCGGCATGCTCGGCGTCACGCTCTTCGGCATCTTCCTCACGCCGGTGTTTTACTACGTGATCCAGTGGTTCAAGGATCGGCGCGAAGCCGCGAAACAAGACGCGGCGAAGAGCGAGATCGCGAAGAAAACGAACCTCGAAAAGATCTCGGCCAATGGCCATGGGCACGAACCATTGCCGGCCGTAGCTCCCGTGCACTAAGCCTCGACTGAGCCCGCCGCGCAAGCAAGGGCAGTCCCTTGCTTGCGCGGCGGGCTCAGTACTTTCGGGGTCAATTTTTTCACCGTTCTGCTGTTCCCCGGCTGATTTTTGCTGCGAGTCAGATATCATGATGAACGTCGCGCTCCGCAGCGACGTTCGCTTCCCAATCTTGCGGCACGATTTACAAATCGGGGAATGCCGTCATGCCTCCCGCCCCGTCGGAAACGAATTGCCCGGCGCCGGAAGTCTGGCGGGAGTTCGCGCTGGGCAGATTGAAGGCCGCAGACCGGGATCATCTGGCCACGCACCTAACGGCCTGCACGCAATGCCAGCTTCGTCTTTCGGCCCAATCGAAATCGGTGAGCGAGCGCCCGAGTGGTTCCCCCACCGAGCGCGCCCGATTGAATCGGACCGAAGAAGGAGCCGCCGATACCGCCGAGGGCAGCGCCCGCATTGCGAATCATTCGCCGCTGCCCAAGCAACTGGGGCCGTACGAAATCCTGGAACTGGTCAACAGCGGCGGCATGGGCAACATCTACTATGCCCGCCACACTCGGTTGAACCGGATTGTCGCCCTGAAGACGCTACAGCCGCATCGCCTCAACGATTCCTTGATGCAAGCCCGGTTTGACCGCGAAATGCAGGCCAGTGGCATGTTGGCCGATCATCCGAACCTGGTTCGCGCCACCGATGCAAATGAAGATGCCGGCATCCATTTTCTGGTGATGGATTTCATCGCCGGCGAAAACGTGCACCGGCTAAGCCAGCGGGCGGGTCCCTTGCGCGTGGCCGACGCCTGCGAGATTGTGCGGCAGGCAGCGCTCGGCCTGGCGTACATCCACTCCTGCGGCCTGGTGCACCGCGATTGCAAGCCTTCGAATCTCATGGTGACGCCGGACGGGGTGGTGAAGGTTCTGGATTTGGGTCTGGCACGTTTGCCATTGGATCACGACGACGATGGGGCACTCACGGGCGCCTGGACCGTAGTGGGCACGCCCGACTTCATGTCCCCCGAACAGATCTTCGATGCCCACCGCGTGGGTCCGGCCGCAGATTTGTACAGCCTGGGTTGCACGTTGTTTCAATTGCTTACCGGGCGGCCCACATTTGAGGGACCGGACTGCACCACACGGGCGCATAAGTTCAAAGCCCATACGATGCAACCGCCGCCGGCGCTGAGCGATTTCCGGGCCGATATTCCGCCGGAATTAAGTAATCTGGTGCAAAGGCTGCTGGCCAAGGACCCCAAGGATCGGCCGGCCTCGGCACGAAACCTGGTCGAGGAACTGGAACCGTTTTGCCGCGGACACGACTTGCCCAAGCTCGTCCGTGAATCGGCCGCGGACGGGGGCGCTCGCAGCACCGGCAGCGAGACTCCGCAACTGGCTGCCGATACGCTGTCATTGCGTACCGCAAACCGATCCGCTCGCCGGCGCCGGCAACGCTGGATGGGGGCCGTCGGCTGCCTGGTAGTTCTCGTCGGCCTCGGCTTCCTGGGCCGGCCGCTCTGGTCCAATCTTTTCCACCGCGAACGTGGCGAGGAGGCAGAACCAGCCGTCGTCAGTCTGGAGCATTATGAACCAGACCAGTATTACCACACGTTCAAGCATGAACCCAAGCCGATCATTTGGGGAAATCCGGGGAATTCGAAAGTATTCTGGAATCCCCATGGCGATGCGCTGACCTCGACTTTTTCCGGTCCGCAGGGACTTCTGAAGTGCGGCGACATGCAGGCCAAATCGTTCACATTGGACGTGGCGATGTTTCAGGCAAACTGGGGCGGCCAGACCGGCATCTTTTTCGGCTTTGAGGGTGAAAAGCAGAACGGCGAATGGGTGAAATGGTCGTATGAAGCCATCATGGTAGAGCCCAATCCGCCGCTGCCGCCGCCCAAGCCGGGCACGCCGCAACCACCACCGCCAAAATTTCGCTATGGTTTGATCCGTACCTATTTCCGCGGCGAGCGAAATGGCAATGGCTTTGCCATTGCTCCCGCCATTTTGGCCGCTGACGGTATTGCGGACCCGGAGAATCATGAGTACACTTTGTCCATCCGTTGCCAGGATAATTTTCTAACTGATGTGCGCTGGAATGGGCAGCCGCTTGAGAAATTGACAGACCGGGTAGTCAAGAGCCCCTTTCCACGGCAATACAAAGGCCAGTTTGGGACGTTTCAAAGCGAAAACACGACCACGTTTCGGCAGTTTCGGTTCATGCTCTTTAAGGAAGGTGAGTGACCATGGCCAAGAAGAAGCCGAGTCTACGAAAGCCGGCCGCCAAATCGAAAAAGTCGATGGCCGTGCAGGCGGCCGCCAAGGTGAAGAAGCCTGGTTCCAAAGCTCGATTGGTTCGGAAGAAGAAGCCCAAAGGCAAACCAGCCCCAGCCAAAAAGAAACCCGCCAGCCGCACGACGGTTGCGGCGCGCAAGAAGGCGCCGGCCAAGAAACCGAGGCCTGCGCGCAAGAAAGCGCCTAGCCGCAAGCCCGCATTGCCAATGGAGGCACTGGAGCGCGACCTGATCACGCCGCCGCTGCCCGAGATGGATTCGGATTTGCTGCCCACGGGAGTGATAATCGAAGAAACGATCGTCGCCGAAACGTTCATTCCCACGGCGCCGGCTACCAAGCTGCAATTGCGCCTTCCCGTGCTGCCATTTATCGGCCCCGCGAACGTCAACCGGGCGACCGGTACTATTTGCACTCAGGGCGTCGCCACAGATCAGTTTGGCCGCGGCCCCATAGACGTACGGGCGGAAGTGTTCGCACATAATCCCGAACCCATTGCACCAGGCTCGCCGCCAGATTCCGGCGCGACGCCGGGCATGGTCTCGGGAATTACTTTCACGGTGGACCCGCTTCCCGGGGCCGTCTGTGCCGAACCGCCCAATCCGCCCATCACGCAATACATCGTGGTGTGGATTCAGATGCAAGACGGCACCTGGTGCCATATCACGCAGCCGTTCGCGGGCCAGTGTGCGGCCGCAAACGATTGCGGGGATTAATGCAACGCCCAGCGCGGTTCACTGTGGTGTACCGGCGGCCGCCGCTGCGAAAAAAGAAAACGCGAAGATTTCTAGCGGAATTCCGCTTACGATGTGATTTCGCTTAGAGCATCGGCCAGGCGATCAATTTCGGCCTCGGTGTTGAACGCCCCAGGGCTGACGCGCACCGCGCCTTCTGGAAAGGTGCCGATGGCGCGGTGAACGTACGGCGCACAGTGCAGCCCTGGGCGAATTGCAATGTCGAAGGCCTGGTCCAGGACGCCGCCCAGTTCCGCGGCCGGCAGCGCCTCGCAGCGGAAGCTGATGGTGCCCACCCGCTGCACGTGATCGCGGTGGCCGAACACCTCAAATCCCGGCAGTTCGTCGAGTCGCCGCCACAGCCGTTCCACCAGTTCCACCTCGTGCTGGTGAATGGCGTCCAAACGCTGCTCCTCAACATACTTCAATCCGGCCAGAAGCCCCGCCACGCCAAGCACATTCGGCGTGCCGCCTTCGAGGAAGTATGGCCATATGTTCGGCTGGGTCTCGCTGGCCGAATCGCCGCCGGTGCCGCCTTCCCGCCAGGCCCGGAGCTTCAAACCCGGCCGCACATACAGCGCGCCCGTGCCAGTGGGGCCCAGGAGCGACTTGTGCCCTGGAAAGGCCAGAAGATCGATTCCCATCTCTTGAACATCGATTGGAATGACGCCGGCTGTCTGGGCCGCATCCACGAGAAACAAAATATCACGTTCGCGGGTGATGCGGCCGATTTCCGCAATTGGTTGCACCGTGCCCAGAACATTACTGGCGTGGGAGACGGCTACGAGCCTGGTGTTCGGTTGAATGGCGCCGCGAATAGCATCGGGATCGATCGTGCCACCTTCGTCGGCCGCAATGCGCGTGAGCGCGATGAATCCCTCTTTCTCCATGGCTCGCAGTGGCCGGCTCACACTGTTGTGTTCCAGGTTCGTCGTGATCACATGATCGCCCGCGCGCAGAATGCCCTTGAAGGCCATGTTTAAGGCATCGGTGCAATTGAGTGTGAAGATGAATTGTTCGGGACTCTGTCCGTGGAAGAACTGGTTGAGCCGATGCCGTCCTTCGTCGAGCGTATGCTCGGCCGCCAGCGCCATTTTATGCCCGGCCCGGCCGGGATTGGCGAGGCTTTGGCGGGCGAAGGCGTCGAGCGCTTGATAAACACTTTCCGGCTTGGGAAAACTGGTGGCGGCGTTATCGAGGTAAATCATTCCCGTATTATAGCGGCTTATTTTGGCCGCACGGCGCCCCCACGCTTGCCGTGCTTGAAATAGGTTTTCAGATGCTCTCCCGCCGAGAGAGCTTTGTTGCCAGGGTTTTTGATGGTGAGCACCGGCATGGTCGCAGTTTGCCGGGCCGGATCGTTCAGCTTGACTTTGGCATCGCTCAACAGCTCCGGTGGAATCACCGTCTCGCAGGTAGCCTGGTTCGCTAGCCCCAGCAACCCGGAGTCGCTCGCCGAGTCCAATAACCATTGCACGTCGCCGGAACTGATCGGCGCGCCAATCGGTACGCCGTCATCGGTCTTGATGCGAAACGAAAAGACGAGCGTGCCGATCCGAAGCTGGTCGCCGTCGTGCACCACGACCTCGCCTTCGATGCGCTGTTCGTTCAGGAATGTACCGTTGCGACTCTTAAGGTCGCGCACGCGCACCTGGCCGGCCCATGCGGCAATCGCACAATGCAATTTGCTGACCGACGCGCAATGCGGCCGTAGATGGCACTGCCTGTCGCGGCCGATCATGAATATCGTCTCTGGCAGCGGGATTTCACGATCCTTGTGCTTCCCTTCCAGGACGATCAGTTTGACTTTCACGGCACCCCTCTTGTCTTTTCCCCAGGGACCGCCGTCCCTGGGCTTTCATGCAATGGCTGCTTGCAACCGGCCCTTGGAATCATCGGCCACCTCCTGGTGCAGCGAGCGTCCATGCGCATCCATGGTCACCACGGCGGGAAAATGCTCCACATCCATCTCCCAGACCGCTTCCGGACTGCCGAACTTTTCCTTTAAGAACACGCGCGGCACGCGGCGTACACATTGAGCGTAGATCTGCGCCGCGCCGCCGATGGCATGCAAATAGACGCAGCCATGTTCCTTGCAGGCAGCCAGCGTTTTGGCGCCCATCCCGCCCTTGCCGATCACTGCTTTGATGCCATACTTGGCAATGATCTCGGCCTGGTAGGGCTCTTCGCGAATCGACGTCGTTGGTCCTGCGGCTACCACGCGATAAGTGCCGTTCTCTTCGAGCACCACCGGGCCACAATGGTAGATCACCGCATCGCGAAGAACGTCGAGTTCGCCGCCCTGATAGAGGTACTTGTGCACCGCATCACGGCCGGTGAATACGGTGCCGGAAAGCAGGACGATATCCCCGGCCTTGAGCTTGCGGACTGCGGCTTGGGTCAGGGGCGTCTGTAGGCGCACCACGGCGTCGGCGCCGGAAGGCAGCCCAAGGTCCACGCGGTCGGTCTCACCGTTTGCCTTCTCATCCGCATGATCGAATTCGCCGCGAGCCTGATAGAGCCAATCGATCACCTCGCCTTCCGTGTCGAGCACGACGCCGCGGCGGCGATAGGCCCAGCACATGTACGACACGCTGACGAAGAACGAGGCCGGCAGCCGGTTGCGCATGCCGATCTTACAGCCGCCAACGGTCAATTGCCCGCCGAAGCCCATCGGGCCAATGTTCAGCTTGTTCGCGGCTTCGAGTATGCGGCGTTCGAGTTCGGCGAGACGCGGATCGGCGTTGGTATCGTCGAGGTCACGCAGCAGCTGTTCTTTGGCAAATTCGTAGCCCGTGGCCCGGTCGCCGCCGATGCACACACCCAGAAATCCAGGGCCGCAACCTTTGCCCTGGGCTTGCCAGACCGCGTCCATGATGCAGGTGAAGACGCCGTTCAGATCGCGGTCGGCCCGCTTGCCGTTGAGCGTAATTGGAACCGAGTACTGCGCGCTCATGTTCTCGCAACCGCCGCCTTTAAGAATTAGGCGGATATCGACGCGATTTAGGCGATGCTGGTGCCAGTGGAAGACGGGGCTGCCGGGCCCCAGGTTGTTGCCGCTGTTTCGTTCGGTGATGCTATCGACCGAATTCTGCCGTAGATAGCCCTTCTTGGTTGCTTCCACCACGGCATCGCAACAGATCTCCTGCAATTCCAGATGGTCAAACCCGATTGGCGTCTTGATGTAAAAGGTGATCGTGCCTGTGTCCTGGCAAATCGGCGCCGAGCGTTTCTTGGCCAAAGCAATGTTGCTGGCCACCAGCTTCAGCGCGAGATCGGCCTTCGAGCCTTGCTGCTCGAGCGCCTGGTGCATCTGCAAAACATTGTTGACATCCGGCGGCAGATACGCCGACGTTCGCCGAATGAGTTCAAGGATCGCGGAGTGGAATCTTTCGCGGGACATATTTTGATGAGAGGGGCAGAGGTTAGGAAACCAATAAGTCCTGTCGGACCTATTGTACGCGGGGGCCTACTTCGTACTTCGGCTATTTCTGCAATTGGCCGCGCAGCGCTTCCATCGCTTGATGCAAATGTCGGCCAACGGAACTCGGAGAAATCTGCAATTTCTCCGCAATGGTGTGGAGGGATTGATTCTCAAAAAACCGTTGGCGGATAATATCGCGGTCGGGTGTGGGTAGGTGGTCAATCGCGTCGAGCATCAATTCACGCGCTTCGTTCGACTGAAGCAGCTCACCAGGGCTTCCGGCGTGCGTGTCGGTCAGCCGAGGGGGCAGTTTCTCTTCCTTCGGAGCAACGTCCATCTTCTCGCCGGTGGTCTCCGCTAACGCATGTCGAACCGCCGCCCCAATTAAATGCCGCAATGTCTGTTTTGGTTCCAAGTGCCAGTAGCAGTTGACCAGCCAAAGGTAAGCGTTGTCGACCAGATCCGACGGCGAGAGCCGCTTGCGCAGCGAATCATTGCGGCGATGCAGCAGTCGCCGGGCTTTTTCGTGAAAGAGCGACTGCCCGTATTGGAATAACCGATCCAGCGCATCGCGCTGTTTATGTTTGAGTGCCTGCCAAAGCTGCGGAGCCGAGCCAAGCTCACGATCGGGATGGAACAGCAGCTCCATTAGCTCCGTTTCCCATGCCGGCAGAGCGGAATCTAGTTCCGACAACACCGGCGTTCCCTTTGTCAGCCGCGATTTCTCAGCCATGGCCCGGCCTCTTGCATCGCCTTGGAGAAGCCCTCCCCTTTGGCGAGATTATAGTCGAGCAAGAGGAGATTTCATCGGGTTAGCCGCGAGGCGGAGTCTTCGAGCCGAGCGCACGGGGCCGCGCTCGGCTCGAAGACCCCGCCTCGCGGTTAACCGGGGAAAGCCGATTACTTGAAATTCTTCACCCATTCATCGAAGCCCTTCTTGTTCGCTTCGACCGTTTTGGCCGGGCCCACGAGTTTGAAATAATACGGGCCGTTCGGGCTTTCGAAGACCACGCCGATCATCCGGGCGTTGCTGATCTTCTCAGGCTTCTGCTTCCCTCCAAAAGTGGGCGCCTCGTAGGTTCCTTGCAATTCGATCTCGGTCACGTTCACATCGCCGACCTTGAACGTGTCCTTTTTCATCACGTCTTCGATCTTTTTGCCTTCCGGCGGCATGATCTGCTGTTGCCAGCGTTTGATATTGGCGTCCACACCGCCGCCCTGGCCTTTGCCAAAGAAATAGACGACGAGTTCCGCATCTTTCACATCCCCGTCCACCTTCGGGATCGTGAACTGGGCGGCCCGGAACTGGCTATTCGTCTCCACTCCCTTCCAGGTCTCCGGCACCTTCGATTTCAAGCCATCGACTTCCACTTCTTTGCCCTTGTTTTGGGCCTGGACGGTTCCGGCTAACAGCGCCGCCGACAGCAAAGTGCACACGCTCCAACGGATCATGGTGAGTTCCTCTGGGATGAATAGGGAGCCGAGTCTGATTGGTTCACGCTAAGCCGCAAGCGGCGCTTCGGCAAGCGCCAATCACTTCGCGCCATAGCCCACAGCCTGCGCCGCCAGGCTGGAAACCGTGCCACGTAACCTGGTGACATTGCCCTTCTCATTCGGATGCACGCGATTGCTGAGGAAGATGACAGCGGTTTGTGTGGCCGGGTCGAGCCAGAGCGAAGTGCCCGTGAAGCCGGTGTGGCCAAACGTCTTGCTCTTCGGAAAGAACTCGCCGCGATTCTTGGAGTAAGCGGTGTCCACATCCCAGCCGCGCGTACGCAAGCCGCCCGGAACCGGGCAGGGCTCCGTCATTTTCTCGACTGACTCCTTGAGGAGTATGCGCCGCCCGCCGTACTCGCCGCCGTTCAGGATCATGTTGCAAAAGATCGCCAGGTCGGCGGCGGTGCTGAAGAGGCCCGCATCTCCGGCCACGCCGCCGAGTCTTCGGGCGCGCGGATCATGAACCTGGCCGATCAGCCACGAGTCTTTTTCCTTCGTGGTGGGCGCCATGCGAGTGAGAACTTCTGGCGGAATCGGCTCGCCGATTTTCCAAAAACCGGTGCCCTGCATTCTTAACGGCTGAAATATGTTGGCGTGCGCAAAACGATCCAGCGACTGTCCGCTCACTCGTTCCACAGTTTCACCCAGGACGATGTAGCCCACATCGCTATAGCGAAAGCGCTTGCCAGGCTCGGCTTCGAGCTTCAGCGCCGCGATGCGCTCGAGTGCCTTCGCTTTACCATCGTCGTAGTCGGCGATCGGGTTATCGTTGATCAGGCCGCTCGTGTGCAGCAGGCATTGCTCGATGGTCACTTTATCCTTGCCGTTCTGTCCGAATTCGGGCCAGTATTTCGCCACCGGCTCTTCCAGATTCAGCTTCTTCTGTTCGCGGAGAATGAAGATCGAAGTTGCGGTGGCCACGGGCTTGGTGAGCGAAGCTAAATCGAAGATGGCGTCCGGCGTCATCTTTTCTTGCTTGGGCTCCAGGCTGCGCGAGCCGAAAGCGCCGCGATAAATTTCGCGCTCTTCGCTAACGATGAGCACGACAGCGCCGGGCAATTCGTGCCGCTCAATTGCTCGATTGGTCTCGTCTTCGATGAGTTCAAGAGGCGCAAGCGGTCTTTGCAACTGAGCTAATGCAGACGTTGGATAAGGTGTGCAGATCAGCGCGGCGAAAAGGAATCGGTAGCGCAGTTGAGACGTCATGGTTTTCTTCTTTTGTCAGCCAGCGCCTTTCGCCAGTCGTCGCGCGCCGGCGTCTTACCCGATTCGTAATCCTCGATACGCGCGTCGAGTTCGGCTCGCATTTCGACTTCCCAAACAGGGTCCAGTTGCGAGACATCGAGACTGCGAAGAAGTTCCTAAATCAACCGAAGCCGGCCTGGCTCCGGCAATCCCATGGCGCCGGTCATAATATCGTCGCGATTTATCATGGCTGGATCCTTATCTTGAACGTCGAATTCATTGTAGTCGATACAACGGCAGCGCCCAAGCAACCTGGTCGAATGCATTGACCTTATTCAATCTGACATGGAAACAGCAACGCCGCAAGCGCTTAGCGCTTGCGGCGTTACTGTTGGCAGGGACCCGCTTTAGCGGATCGGTTCGCCATGACCCGCTAAACCGGGTCACTACAAACTAAAATTGATCGAGCCAGAAGTGGTTGCCGCGATAGTACTTCGTCGGCGCCCACATTTCATATCGCCAGTATGGTTCCTTGAAGGGCGGGTAGGCCTGGTACGCCGGTGCCCGCATGTACGGGCTGCCCTGCGGTTCCGGCCACTGCGGCATCTGCGTGGGCCAGTAGTTCGAGGGCCAGTAGTAGTATGGATAATAGTGGAAGCGGGTGAGCTGCGGGTCGCCGGCTTGCGACTTGCCAGCCATGCCGGTCCACAGCGCCATCGCGATTGCGCCGGTGACCAGCAGCGTGAGAAATCGTTTCATGGGTTCTCCTCGGCCGAGTAGGGTCGTCATGACCGTTGATTCCATTCCATATCCACTTTAACCGCTGTTTCCGGCGGCGGCGGCCAATCGCAGACGAATCCAGCCGGCTTTCCTACAACAAAGGTGCAGCTGCACCGATCGCGGAATTCATTCCCAGTCAACGGATTCCAGCGCGTTGCCTTGCGGGAATCGCAAGAAAATAACGGTTTTGACTGAAGGTTAGCGACGCTTCGCAGAAGCGTTTTAGTTCCTTGACGCTTCTTCGAAGCGTCGCTACGCGTTGGTTTGGCATGCCCGACAATCTCCTCTACGAAAACCCGCTAATCACCCGCTACGCCAGCACGCAGATGGCCAAGCTCTGGGGCCCGCAGCGCAAGTTCTCCACATGGCGGCGCTTGTGGCTGGCCCTCGCCGAGGCGCAGTACGAACTCAGGCTAACGGCTGAAGACGGCAAGACTCCGCGTATCAAGCCCGAACAACTGGCCGAACTGCGCAACCACCTCGACGACATTAACTTCGAGCGGGCTGAACACCATGAACGCCGGCTACGCCACGATGTGATGGCCCACATTCATACCTGGGCCGAAGTCTGCCCCGGTAGCCGCGACATTATTCATCTGGGCGCGACCAGTTGCTTCGTCACCGACAACGCCGACCTCTTGCTCATGCGTGAAGGCCTGCAGATGATTGCTCGCCGGCTCGGCGGCGTCATTTATCTGCTGAGCCGTTTTGCCCGCGAATGGAAAGATGAGCCCACGCTTGGTTTTACGCACTTCCAGCCGGCCCAACTGACCACGGTTGGAAAGCGCGCCTGCCTGTGGATTCACGACTTCATGCTCGATTTGCACGAAGTCGAGCACCGCTTGGCCATGCTCAAGTTCCGAGGGGTGAAAGGCACGACCGGAACCCAAGCCAGCTTCCTCGACCTGTTTCACGGCAACCATGCCAAGGTGCGGGAACTCGACCGCCTGGTCGCAAGAAAAATGGGCTTGGATGCGGTCTATCCGGTGACTGGCCAGACCTATTCGCGCAAAGTAGATACCCAAGTCCTCGACGCCATGTCGGGAATCGGGCAATCTGCCCACAAATGGGGCAGCGATCTTCGGCTGCTCGCCCATCGCCAGGAGATTGACGAGCCGTTCGAATCGGAACAGGTCGGATCTTCAGCAATGCCGTACAAACGCAACCCCATGCGTGCCGAGCGCATGTGCAGCATCGCGCGGTATCTGAGCAGCTTGCCGTCGGTCGCGGCCCAGACCGCGTCCACTCAATGGCTGGAACGGACGCTCGATGATAGTGCTAGCCGGCGGATCGTCATTCCCCAGGCGTTTCTCGCGGCCGATGCCGTTTTGCGGATCGCCGCCAATATTGCCAAAGGGCTCGTTGTCAATAAGACGGTAATTCGTCGGGAAGTGCAGGAGTATTTACCCTACCTCGTGACCGAACACGTCCTTATGGCTGCGGTTCAGGCCGGGGGAGACCGGCAGGAACTGCACGAATTCATCCGCCAGCACAGTCAGGCGGTGACGGAAGGAATCAAGGAGGGAAGGTCAAACGATTTGATCGAACGGTTAAGGAGCGACCCCGCCTTTGTCAGCATCAATTTTGCGGATGCTCTCAAACCCCAGCTGTACGTTGGCCGATCTTCACAACAGGTCGAGGAATATCTTCGGGAAGAGGTGGAGCCACTGCTCCAGCGCTATCACGGGGAATTGGAACTCGACAGCGATGTGAAGGTCTAGCTAGCGGGAAACGAAGGAATCTTTCCTATCTTCACCAGATCGCCTGCTCGGAATCTGGATTTCAGCAATCATCTTAGATAATCTGAGGAACTGCGCGAAATTGCATCCTCTGCGCAGATTTTTCAGAAAAAATGAACTTCGCTGGTTGCACAGTCTGCGCTGGGCTGATAGAACGTGTTCTTCCCAGTGCGGCAATAACTGGGGTGGAGTTCCGAGGTGATTCACTACTTGAAGGAGACTTAATCGGATGTACACCTCGTTTGCACTCCTCACTCTGGCCGGAATGTTGACGAACGTTTCGCAGCCATCGTGGGAAACGGATTATCGACTCGCTCGACTCGCCTGTGAACGGACGCAGAAACCGATTGCTGTCTTTTTCGGCAGCGGTTCGGTGACTTGGCGGCAACTGACCCACGAAGGCCAGTTCGACGCCGACATTCAGCGGATGCTGAACGACCGTTTTGTTCGCGTATACTTGGACGTGGCTACGCCTTACGGCCGGCAAGTTGCCGACTCCTTCGGAGTTTCGGGCACGCAAGGCCTGGTAATTAGTGACCGCCAGGGCGGGTACATGGCATATCGCCACAGCG
>DATGHS010000508.1:0-4666 GCA_035307785.1 Gemmataceae bacterium | reverse complement strand
TGCTCAGATGGAGCCGCTGTTGAAGAAAATTCTCAGCGACGACGCGTTGAAGCAGATGGCTGACCCGACCTTCGGCGTGGTGCCGGGCAAGGAAGTGGCCAAGGGTGATACCTGGAGCAAGACCAGCGAACTGAACCTCGGGCCCATCGGCTCCTACGTAAGCACTTACAAGTACACGCTCGAGGGCAAGGAAGGCGACTTGCAGAAGATCAAGGTCGAGACCACGCTGAATTACAAGGTACCACCGACCGAAGGCGGCGAGGGCCTGCCGTTCAAGATCAAGAACTCAACGCTGGCCAGCAAAGATGCCGGCGGCACGATCCTCTTCAACGCCACCAAGGGCCGCGTGGAGAAATCGACGCTGGCGCTGAAGCTCGAAGGCGCGCTGGATATTGACATCGCGGGCACGACGACGAAGGTCGATCTGAAGCAAGAACAGACGACGACGGTGACGACCAGCGACACGCCGCAGATTGGGAAGAAGTAGTTCGGGAAAATCCGAAATCCGAAGCACGAAATCCGAAACAAATTCGAATTTCAAAATCCGAGATTCGAAACAGCAAGCGGGCCTAAGATGGGCTTGCGAGCGGTTTTGAATTTCGGATTCTGTGCTTTGAATTTGTTTCGGATTTCGATTTTCGTATTTCGTATTTTATGGCTCGTTATCTTGTCCTCGGTGCCCGCGGCCAGCTTGGCCGCGATCTTTGCCCACGCTTGCCGGGCGAAGTCATTGGCGTCGGCCGCGATCGGGCCGACCTCACCGAGCCGCATACGGTGCAAGCGATCCTGAAGGAAACGCAACCGCAAGTCGTCATCAACTGCGCCGCCTATAACTTTGTCGATCGGGCCGAGTCGGAACCGGAGGTGGCCTTCGCCATTAATGCCTTCGGCGTGCGCGCATTGGCGGAAGCCTGCGCAAAAGAAGACGCAACGCTCGTTCATTTCAGTTCCGATTATGTCTTTGGGCTTAAGTCGCATCGCGTTGGCCCGTGGAAGGAGAAAGATGCTCCCGGACCAATAAGTGTGTATGGTTCAAGTAAATTGGCCGGTGAGTATTTCGTACGGGCGCTGTGCCCCAAGCATTTCGTGATCCGCACTTGTGGACTGTATGGCGTGTGGGGAGCAGGGGGGAAGGGCGGCAATCTCGTCGAAACGATGCTCCGGCTTCAGAAAACGGGCAAGCTGTTGCGGGTCGTTTGCGATCAGGTCTGCACGCCGACGTATACGGCTGATCTGGCTGAAGCCGTGGTGAAGTTAATCGGCACCGATAAATTCGGCCTGTACCACCTCACGAATTCCGGTTCTTGCTCGTGGCATGAATTCGCGCTGCGCATCTTCACGCTCGCCGGGATTCCGGTGACGATGGAGCCCATCAGCTCGACGGAATATGGTGCCGCCGCGCGCCGGCCGAGCTATAGCGTGCTCGACCATCGCGCTTACTGCAAGCTCGGCTTCCCGGCCCTGCGGCGATGGCCGGAGGCACTGGCGGCTTATCTTCAGGAACGGACGCAGAGGATGTGATCGTGACTCGCTGGGACCGTCAGAGCCGCGCACAAGAGCGCAGCGCAGTGAGCAGCAGGCACTGGCTGGCCGCTTATTGCGCTGCGCTCTGTGCGCGGTTCTGACGGTCGTTGCCTAATACCGGAACTCCATCCCAAACAACAGCCCCTCCGCCGTGAAAGTGCTATTCACTTTCGGCACCATGGGCCGCGCAGGCCCCACCAGGATTCCGGTGCCGATCATCGGTACTTGCGTTGGGTTCACGACTTGGTCGATCTGCTGGCCCGGCCGGGCTAAGTTGGTGATGAACAAGTAGTCGATGCCCGCGTACACGCTCATGCGCGGCAAGATCGCGTAGGCGATGCGGCCCTGAAACTCCGGTATCCACGTAAATTGATCGAGGCTCGACCGGTAGCTGTAAGTGGGGTCGGCCAGCAGGCCGCCGGGGTAGGCGGGGGCGGGCGGGTTGAGCGGCGTGGTGCGGCCATCGGCGTAGAGCCGGGCGTGCGACCAGCCCGCGCCAATCTTGGCTACCATGTTGAAGCGCCACGGGCCCTGAATCCACTCGGCACGCACGCCGGTTTGCAATGCGAAAACCCTCGTCACGTTTTGAAAGCGATCGGTCACTTGGAACACGTTGCCCGGGGGTTGCGGCACGCCGAGGAAGGTGGTCGTCCCTGGCCCGATGACCGTTTCCGTGTCGGTCATCAGCATCTGCTCATCCAGCGCGAAATACCGGTACCCGAAGAGCAGATTCACATATCGGAATTGATCGCGGTAAAGGTTGTAGATGATATTGCTGTCTGTGTCGAAGAACTGAAGCTGACTTTGCAGCGTGAAGGTCGCTGCTCGCTCCCCAGGAAAGGCAATCGCGCGCGCATCGTTCGCGCTCGTCAGTGCGTTGACAAACGGCCGCGCCAGAACGGTCGAGCCGTCGGAACCAAAAGTGTAGGTCGCAGAGTTTTGGGCCACGAATAGAGTCGTGCCTTCGGAGCCGAGGAGGCGCCGGTCGGTGAACCAGCCGCCAGTCGTGAACTGAACTCCGCTGAATATACCGTAGTCGATCACCTGCCCGCCGCCGAGCAGCACTTGCGTGCCCGGATTACCGATGATGCCGCCCGATGCCGGCGGGCCCGTGGTGAGCAACGGCGCCGGAATCACGTTCGGCGTGGCGAACAGCATCGCATATTCGACCGAAGCCCATAGGCGCGGCGCATTCACATCCGAGGGCGGAAGCAGCGGATACCAGTCCATGGACAGACCGAGCGCGGGGAACAAGGATTCGGGCTGCGGTTCCGCGGGCGCCCCGACCGGCGGCAACGACGGCGCGGCATCCGGCGGCGGCGTGAATTGAGCCGCGGCCAGCGGTGCGAGCGTCACCAAAGTCAGCAGTGGTAACAGACTTGCACGAATGATTCGCCCCTCTGAATTCCCACTTCGGCCTATACCTTTTTCCGGAATTTTCGCCAGAAGAATTAATGGCGGACTTGTAGAACGGAATTAATTCCGTTCTACGTTTGCGTTGCCCAAGTTTTCAGGATTTTTTGCTTTAAACCGCTTGACGGCCCAGACTGATCTGGTAATAATAGATTGAGATTCAGTCTCAATAACGTCCTGCCTGAGTACTTCATTTTTGGATGCCCGCCGTGAGTGAAATGGTCTTGCCTCTCGAACTACTGCGATCCGGCGACTGTGCGGTCATTGAAGACGTGCAGGGCGAACCGTGCTGGATCGGCCGCATGGCTGAAATGGGAATTCGCAGCGGTTGTTTGCTGCAAATGCTTCAACCGGGAAGCCCCTGCCTGCTGAACGTGGGTGGTTGCCGGCTCTGCCTGCGCGGTGAAGAAACAATGCGGATCATGGTTCGGCCCACGCAAGATTGAGGCCGCGGCTATGGCCACGCTCGACCAGTTGCGCGCCGGTGAGAAAGGCCGAATTCAAGCTGTGGCGGGTGAGCTGGCTCTGGTGCAGCGATTGCTGGAGTTGGGTCTGCTGGACGGCGAAGAAGTGCAGGTGCTGGCCATTGCCCCATTGGGAGATCCCATCGAAATCGGTTTCGGCTTTAGCCGGGTGAGTCTCCGCCGCCGCGAAGCTGCCGGCATTCAAGTGGAAAGAGTTTGATGGTTGGAAATTCGAAATCCGAAGCACCAAATCCGAAACAAATTCGAAATCCAAAACTCAAAATCCAAAACGAATTTGCCAACGATTTCGAGCGGAATCCTGAATGCCGATGGTGTTTTGAATTTCGGATTTTGACATTTGCTTTTGTTTCGGATTTAGGATTTCGAAATTCGGATTTGGTGATTGCTCATTACGTCCATTCTTAGAGCAAGTTCATGTTGCCGCGTGTTCTGACCATCGCCCTGGTGGGCAATCCCAATACCGGCAAGTCCACGCTCTTCAATGCTCTCTCCGGCCTGCGTCAGCGCGTGGGCAATTATCCCGGCGTCACCGTCGAGATGAAAAAGGGCCGGGCCACTTTTGGTGATGCCAATGTTGAACTGATCGATCTTCCCGGCACCTACAGCCTGGCCGCGCGCAGTCCGGATGAAATGGTCGCAGTCGATCTGCTTCTCGGCAACTGCCCCGGCGAACAGCCGCCTGACGTGATCGTCGCGATTGTCGACGCGTCCAACCTGGAGCGGCATCTCTATCTGGTCACCCAGTTACTGGAGATCGGCGCGCCGGTCGTGGTGGCGCTCAACATGATCGACATTGCTGAGCGGCACGGTATCCGTGTAGATGCCGAGACCTTGCGAAAACAACTCTGCCTGCCGGTAGTACCCATTCAAGCCAACAAGGGCACTGGTCTCAAGGAACTGCAGGATGCGATCGTCGCGGCGGCCGGCTCGGGAGCGCCGCCGCGAAAACCGGAGTTTCCCGAAGCCTTCGAAAAGGAAGTGGCGGCCTTGCATGAGGCGTTGCCGGGCTTCTCGCCATTCCTGGTGCGCCGCTTGCTGCTCGACGTAGGCGGCTACACAGAACGCAGCCTTAGCCAAAGCAATGGCCACAATTTGTCCGACCATCTTCATGAGGCGCGCAGTCGGCTGCAGCAAGCCGGGCACCCGGTACCGGCCGTGGAAGCCCGAACTCGGTTCCATTGGATCAAAGAGACGACTGCCGGTTGCCTGCAGCGACCGATCGAGCGGCCCGTCACCTGGACCGA
>DATGHS010000507.1:0-10045 GCA_035307785.1 Gemmataceae bacterium | reverse complement strand
CTCGGATCTCTGGTCGCTCTTCGATTTCCTGAACCCTGGCTTGCTCGGCTCGGCCAAGCAATTCGGCACATTCGTCAAGCGGTTGCAGGATGCGCCCGAACCCTCGTTCGAGCCGCTACGGAATCTGGTGCGGCCCTACATCCTGCGGCGGCTGAAGACCGACAAGCGGGTGATCGCCGACCTCCCCGACAAGACGGAGGTGAACGCGTATTGCGCGCTGAGCAAATACCAGGCGGCCCTTTACCAACATGCGGTCGAAGACCTCGCCCGCCAATTGGCCTCGGCCGAGGAGGGAATCCAACGGCGGGGCATCGTTCTGGCTCAGTTGATGCGGCTGAAGCAGATTTGCAATCACCCTGCGCAGGCCACCGGCACCAACGACTATGCGGCCGACCGCAGCGGCAAGTTTCGCCGCCTGGCCGAGCTCGCCGAGGAGATCGCGTCGCGGCAGGAGAAGGTCCTGGTCTTCACCCAATTTCGCGAAATCGCCGAGCCGCTGGCGGAGTACCTCAGCACCCTATTCGGCCGATCCGGATTGGTGCTGCACGGCGGGACAACCGTGAAGAAGCGGAAGGAGCTCGTCGACTGCTTTCAGCGCGAAGACGGCCCGCCCTTCTTCGTCCTGTCGCTGAAGGCCGGCGGGACCGGGCTGAACCTGACGGCGGCCGCGCACGTCATTCACTTCGACCGCTGGTGGAATCCGGCCATCGAAAACCAGGCCACCGACCGCGCCTTCCGAATCGGGCAGAAGAAGAATGTGCTGGTGCACAAGTTCATCTGCCGGGGCACGGTCGAGGAACGGATCGACGAGATGATCGCGCGGAAAAGCAGGGTTGCCAGCGAGGTGATCGGCGGCGACGAGTCTGGGGAAGTGTTGCTAACGGAGATGGATAATGATACGCTACTAGAATTCGTTCAGTTGAATCTGCGTCAGGCGGCTGACGCCTGAAAGGAATCACGGAAAGCAGGATGCACTCATGAGCTGGTACTACGGATTCAGGCCTTACGTCCCTGTGGCGCAACGGCGCCAGCAAGCTTTGCAAGAAGTCGCGAAGCGGCTCAAAAAAGGACAAACCGTTTCACCCGTTCGGATCGAAGGCCGGGCCATCACCGTCACTTTCTGGGGCCAGGCCTGGTGCACAAACCTGGAGAGCTACAGCGACTTCGAAAACCGCCTGCCGCGCGGACGCAGCTACGTCCGCAACGGTTCCGTCATCGACTTGAAGATTGAAGAGGGGCGGATCCAGGCGCTCGTGCAAGGATCGTCACTGTACAAGATCCAGATCGATATCGCCGCACTGCCGAAACCCCACTGGCTGGCCCTCAAGAGACGATGCGCAGGTCAAATCGGCTCGCTGGTGGAGCTATTGCAGGGAAAACTGTCGAAGGGAGTAATGGAGCAGGTGACGAATCGGGAGCAAGGGCTGTTCCCCAAGCCAAAAGAGATCGAGATGGAGTGCAGTTGCCCGGACTTCGCCGGGATGTGCAAGCACCTGGCGGCGGTGATGTACGGGGTCGGCAACCGACTCGATTCGTCGCCGGAGTTACTGTTCCTGCTCCGGAGGGTGGATCATACGGAGTTGATCGAGCAGGCGATCCCCGCGGCCCCCGTGAAGACAAAACGCTGCGCTCCCACGATCGCGGCGGAAGAGCTGGGAGCCATCTTCAACATCGAAATCGATGCTGAGAAACCTCCGTCGAATAAGGTCACGAAGAAGACAGTTGCCAAGAAGAAACCACCGGCTGCCGAGAAAATGCATAGCACCTACGCTCCCAAGAAAGGGTAGTTTGTCGAAAGAGTCTCCGTGTTCACTGTCCGCGGCATGCGATCCATTACCTTTGCGGTTATTCAACAGCGTGCTGAATTTCACGGAAAAATGGCTGCATTTCACAGGGTGGCGCGCTGTCGCCCGGCCGGATGGCGAACCCCGGCCGTAAGGCCCGGCGGTGTCTGTAGCCCGGCCGAATCACCCCCGCCCTAACGGGCGGGGTTCGCCATTGTCCGCCCCTGTAACTTCGCTTCAGCTCCCCCTGTCATCTTGTGCTTGGGTTCGCACAATATTCCCCGTAAGATAACGAATCCCCTAATGCCCCCCCTTGGTCTTTCCGCGCGGAGAGTGCCGCATGCCCTTTCCCGTTACTTGCCCCAGTTGCCGGCATACGTCGCAGGTTCCCGATTCCCTGGCGGGGACCACAGCGCGCTGTCCGATGTGCGGTGTAGTGGTCGATTTGCCCGACCCGGAACCGAAGAAACCGCCGGTTGTTCCGGTGAAGAAAACGACCGCCGCGCAGTCAGTCACGAGCACTCCCGAAAAAGTGCCCACGCGACCACCAGCCGAGGAAGACGTTCCGCTGGTGTTCCCGGTGAAAGATGAGCCGACCGGGAAGAAGAAAAAGGGGGCGAACAAGAAAAAATCGAAGGCGTTGCCGTTGTTGTTGGTGGTGGGCGGCGTGCTGTTGCTCTTCTGTTGTGGCGGCGGCGGGGTGGGCGGCTATTTCATTTACCCACTCATCGTTCACAAGGACAAGACCACCGTAGAGAACTCCACGGCTGATCAGAACCAACAGCAGCCGGCGGCGGCGAATTCGGGGGGTTCTTCCCGCCCGAACAGCGGCGAAGCGACGAAACCCAAATCCCCCGACGTCGACGAAGACAAGGCCCCAGCCAGTTACTGGATCGACGTGCTACGCAGCGACGACGACAAGGCCCAGCGCGCCAGCAGCCGGCTCTACGACATGGGGCAGAAGGCGCTGCCCGATTTGAAGAAAGCGGCGGGCGATAAGGACGGCAAGGTTCGCCTGGCCGCTGTCACGATCCTCGGTCAGTTGGGCGACCTGGCCCAGGATGCGAAATTCGAGCTAGGGAACGCGCTGAACGATGCCGAGGCGGCCGTGCGCGTGGCCGCTGCGGAAGCGTTGGGGAAGATAGGCCCCAGCGCTCGGGCGGTGTACCCGCAGATCATTCGGGCGGCCAGCGATCCGCACCCGCAAGTTCGCGAAGCGGTGAGCAATTCGCTGCGCAAGATCGGCCCTCCCGGCAAGGATGATGTGAAGACACTGGCCGAGCTACTGAAGGAAAAGAATCCAGATAAGCGCGTTGCTTACGCCGGCACGATTCGCGACTTGAAGCCCGAGTCGGCCGCGCTGGTGGAACTCTTCAAGCCGCTGGTGAACGATTCCGAAAAGCCGATGAAAATTCAAGCCATCAAGGCGCTGGGCGAAGCGGGACCACCGGCGCACGCGCAGACTTTTCCCGTGTTGCTGCCGTTCCTCGAGGATTACGAAAGCGACGTTCGTCAGGCTGCGCTGGCATCCATCGCGGCCGCTGGTCCGCCGACCACGGCCGATATTCCCGCGTTGCAATTAACGCTCTTCAGCAAGCAGGTGGAAGCGCGGCGCTACGCGGCCGAAGCTATCGGCAATCTGGGCGATGAGGGAAAGACCTGTGCCGCGCTTCTGGCCGGCAAGTTAAAGGACGACGACGTGGGGGTGCGCCAGGCTGCTGCCGCCGGATTGGTGAAGCTGGGCGCGGCTGCGAAAGACGTGCGCGACAATCTGCTCGCGGCCCGGACCGACGCGGATCCGAAGGTTCGCCAAACGGTGCTGCAAGCCCTGGGCGCTTGCGGTCGGGGTGACGGCGTGGTCGATGGGTTGTTTGCTTCGCTCAACGACGAGGAAGAACCGGTGCGGGCCGCAGCGATGAAGACACTGCGGGAACTCAAGCCGCCGCTGGGCAAAGATGATTTGACGAACCTCAGCAGCGCCCTGAAAGACAAAGCGGCTGATGCCCGCCGATTTGCCGCCGCGGAACTGACGAAAATCGGCGCCGAGGCGTTGCCGGTTCGGTCATCGCTCATCGACGCGTTGAAGGACGCCGACGGAGAAGTCCAAAAGCAAGCCGCGATGGCGCTTGGGGCAATGGGCCCGCAGGCCAAGGAGGCGGTCCCGGCATTACTCGCTCTGATGACGGCGTCGCTCGACAGCACCGAGGCCGGCAGCAAGGAGCGTTTTCAGCAGGCGTCGGCCGCGGTCATGAAAATCGGCAGCGCCGCCGATGCCATTCCAATGATTCAAAAGGGCTTGAGATCGAAGAACAATGAACTCCGTAAGGAATTGTTGCAAGGTATTGCCGATATGGGTCCCGACGCCAAAGCGCTCGTCGGCGACCTGGCTGCTCTGTTGAGCGATGCAGAAAATCGCGAGCAAGCTTCCGCCGCGCTGGTCAAGATGGCGAAAGACCCAATGATCGGCATCGAGGCCGTGAAGCCGGTGGTGCGCGTGCTGGAGACGGAGAAAGACAAGGATGCAAGGCTGGCGGCCATTCATACGTTGGGCGCCATGGGCACCGACACGAGAGGTTACGCCACTGTCGTTCTGAACCAAGCCTCCAAGGGCAAGGGCGACCCGGAAATTCGCGCCGCCGCCGCCGACGCGCTGAAGAAGGTGCAGAAGAAGGGGTCGTGAAACTTCCCGTGCTTGCGGCGGGCTTCGTTGGTCCTCCCTTGTCGTTTCCGTTGCCATTAATCTGGTCGATTTCCGTTCCCGGAGCAGTGCGGGCCATTGCCTTGGCTCGCGAGGCAGAATCACTGCTGGTTCGTGACGCCCGGCATAACTTGTCGCTCTTCAACCCGCGCGGGGAACTGCAAGGTCGCTGCACCTGGAAGGACCTGGCAGCCGGCTGCTTGTCGGATGATGGCAGCGCGATTGCAGCTGTTGTGGCGGAGCGCGTCTGCTGGCTTGGCCAGGACTTGAGCGTGCGCTGGGAGAAGAAGATCGCGGCTCGCGGCATTGCCGCAGCCCTCGATCCGTTCGGCCAGTATCTGGCTGTATCGGACCACCAGGCCGAACTGTGGCTATTCGACCGCACGGGCAAACTACTCGGCCGATTTAACAGTCCTCGTGCCATTCAGCACCTCGCTTTCGTTCCGGTGTTGCCGTTGCTAATGGCCGCGGCAGACTTCGGGTGGGCCGGCTGCCTGGACTTATCGACCGGCAAATGGACCTGGTCCGACCGGCCGGTATCGCAGATTGGCGGCCTGACGGTGGCGGCGGCCGGCGACCCGACGATCCTGGCTTGCTTCTCGGAAGGCTTGCGCGGTTGCGGCCCGGACGGCGGCAATCGTTTCAGCCTGCATTTGCCGAAACCGTGCGGGCTGGCAGCTTTGAACTTTGCGGGAGACAAGGGGGTGGCTGCAGGATTGGGCAAGGAAAACTACGGCTTCAATCGCAAGGGAGACGTGCTGGTCACCGTGGCGTTGCCGCAACCGCCCACCGCCCTGGCATTGTCAGCATTGGGCGAACGCTTGATCTGTGGCTTTGCCGATGGCACGCTTATGGCGCGGAAGTTCGAAATGTAGGTGCCGACGTTACATCAATGTCCGAACATCTCACGTCCCTGTTGTCCGCCTTCGACCCAATGCTACCGTTGGAGCGGGCACGGACCATTCCAGCCGCGTGGTATTCCGACGGCGAGATCGCTGCTCTGGAACGCCGCACGGTCTTCGCTCGTTCCTGGATCTTCGTGGGCCGCCTCAATCAAGTAGAAAAGCCGGGTTCGTATTTCACCACCGAGCTGGCCGGCGAACCGCTGGTCGTGATTCGCGGGCAAGATGGAATCCTTCGCGCTTTCTACAACGTGTGTCGGCACAAAGCCGCGGTCTTGCTGTCCGAGCCGTGCGGCCAAGTATCGCGCTTGCGGTGCCGTTATCACGGCTGGACTTACGATCTTGCCGGCCGGCTGCGCGGCACGCCGGAGTTCGACGGCGTGGCCGATTTCCAACGTGAAGACCATGGCTTGAAAGAGATCGCCGTGGGTACTTTCGGACCGTTGGTCGCCGTGCGCCTGGGCGCCGATGGACCAGCCTTGGCCGAGCAACTGGATCCGCTGGCAGAGCGCGTCGCCGAGTCGGAATTAGCAGCGCTGCGCTTCGTCGCGCGCAAAGAGTACGAGCTACGCTGCAACTGGAAGGTGTTCGTCGATAATTATCTCGACGGCGGGTATCACGTGAATACCGTGCATCCCACTCTGGCCGGGATGCTGGACTATTCGCACTACCGCACCGAAACCTTTGGCTTTAGCAGCGTTCAGACGAGCCCGCTGGGCACGGCCGGCAATGCGCTGCGGCCCGGGCAAATGGCTCAATACTGGTATGTGTTTCCGAATTTCATGCTGAACTTGTACGGCGGCGTGATGGACACGAACGTGGTCTTTCCGCTTGGGCCCGAGCGCTGCCGCGTGATCTTCGACTTCTACTTTGCTGCTGAAGGCCTCGCCGCTGAGGAGCGCTTCCAGCGCGAAAGCATGGAGTTGGGCCACCAGATTCAACTGGAAGACGTGGGCATCTGTGAAGAAGTCCAACGCGGACTCGGCAGCCGCTCCTACGACACTGGCCGTTTCAGCGTGCAGCGCGAAAAGGCCGGGTATCATTTTCATCGGCTATTGGCGGGATGGTTGCAAAAAGCAGTTGCCTTGGCCCGTGGCCCGGAGGGGAATTAATAGGTCCTATACGACGCATACGACCTATAAATAAACACATGGCAACATCTCCATTCGTTTTCGAAGCCACCGAAACCAATTTCCAGGCCGCGGTCGTGGACCGCTCGTTCGAGAAACCGGTGGTGGTCGATTTCTGGGCCGAATGGTGCGGCCCGTGCCGGTCGCTGGCTCCGATCTTGGAACGATTGGTGCACCAGCGCAACGGCGAGGTGCTGCTGGCCAAAGTGAACGTCGATGAGAATCCGCGCCTGGCGGAATACTTCCAGGTCCAGAGTATTCCCGCAGTGAAGGCCATCAAAGACGGCTCGCTCGTCTTGCAATTCGAAGGCGTGCTGCCGGAGGAGTCACTGGTCGAATTCCTGGACCGGCTCGTGCCCAGCGAAGTCGACAAGCAAGCGCTGCAAGCCAAGTCGCTGGAGTCCAACAAGCCGGCGGAGGCGGAAGCGATCTATCGGAAAGTTTTGGAGAAGGATAAGGATCATATCGAGGCGCGGCTGGGGCTTGCCCGGCTTCGGCTGGCAGCCGGCGCACTCGACGAGATCGAGGCGCTGCTTGAGCCGGTGCCGCCCGGCGGAGAGAATGGTGCCGAGGCCGACCGAATTCGCTCCGAGCGCGATGTCCGTAAGCACTCCACCGGAACGAGTAATGAAGCGGACTTGCGCCGCCAGGCTGAAGCAGAGCCGGCAAATGCAAATGTGCGCTTGGAGCTGGGAGCGCTTCTTGCCGCACAGAAGCGCTATCCCGAAGCACTGGCGATGTTGCTCGCGGCAGCGGAAATTGACCGCGAACTGGCCCGTACCAAGGTAAAGGAATTGATGGTTCAGGTTTTTCACATCATCGGTGTGCGCTCGGATCTTGCCGACGAGTACCGTACAAAACTGCAGCGCGTGATGTATTGATGTCGGCTAGTTCGTCTTGCCGGTCGATGGCGACGAGAAGTCTGGAATGGGCGGCGACTCGCTTGCGGTCGTCTTTGGCGCCGTGGTGATCTTGCTGTCGGGCGTTTTCTCACAGCCGAGCACAAGCAACGCCAGGAACGGAAGGAACGGATAATACCAGCGCATGGTCTCCTCCTTATAAGAGATTGCCAAGGCGGCAGGACGAGAGCATTCTACGATCGTCGGCCGTCCATCGCAGCGGGATTCTTGCGAATTCCGCGCTCAGCGCTTTTCCAAAATCGCTTCCCCAATCTTGTCCACGTCGTACACGCAGCCTCCCCAAACCCCGCCGCTGGCCTGCTGCAGAATCGCCCAAAGTCGAGTATCGGCCGGAAGGCCCGGGTCGGGAGCGAGATTGGGATGCGGTTCGCGTTCGGCCAGAATCGTGGCACTAATGCTCCCCTCTCCCCCGCTTCGGGGGACAGGGGACGGGGGTGAGGGAGTGGGGGACTTGGCGCTAGCTGGCCTGTCACCCCCCTTACCCCATCCCTCTCCCCCCGAAGCGGGGGGAGAGGGAGAAGAATCAATGAAATCCACGCTTCCTTCCAGCTTTTTTCGATCAATCACGATCCGAATCATGTCGCCGTCGCGGAGCTTGCCGATGGGCCCGCCGGCCAACGCTTCGGGGCTTATATGGCCGATGCAAGCACCGGTGGACACGCCACTGAAGCGCGCATCCGTCAGCACGGCCACGTGCTTGCCCCAACTCAAGTGCTTGAGCGCCGAAGTAATCTGATAAATCTCCTCCATGCCGCGCCCAAGCGGGCCGCAACCACAAAGCACCAGCACGTCGCCGGGCTTTACTCGACCACTCTTAATCGCGGTCACGGCATCTTTTTCGCGAGTGAAAACACGAGCGGGGCCGGTCTTGCGATAGACGCCGTCGGAATCGATCACCGACGGGTCGATCGACGTGCTCTTGATGACGGCGCCTTCCGGGGCCAGGTTGCCGCGCGGAAACGTCACCGTGCTGGCTAGGCCGCGCGCTCGCGCGCGCTCCGGCGACATAATAACATCGTCGGGATTGATACCGTCCGACTCTTGCAAGATGGCGCGGAATCGCAAGCGGCGCTCGGATTTCTCCCACCAATCGAGGATTGTGCCGAGGCTTTCGCCGGTCACGGTTAGGCAATCGATGTGCAAGAGTCCAAGGTTTCGCAGGTGCAGCATCACCTCCGGCACGCCACCGGCAAGGAAGACGCGGATTGTGGGATGATTCAAAGGCCCATTCGGCAATGCATCGACAAGCCGCGGCACCTTGCGATTGATTTCGATCCAATCTTCCAAGGTCGGCCGGGGCACGCCGGCGTGGAAGGTGATAGCCGGAATGTGCAGCAGTAGATTCGTGGAGCCGCCGAAGGCGGCGTGTACCGTGATCGCATTTCGGAAAGCTTCCGGCGTGAGGATGTCTTTCACGGCAACGCCGCGAGCGGCGAGCTGGGCCAATGCCTGCGCCGACCGCTTCGCCATGTCGAGCCAAACTGGCTGTCCCGACGGCGCGAGCGCGGCATGCGGCAACGTGAGCCCGAGCGCTTCTCCCACCACCTGCGACGTGGCCGCGGTGCCCAGGAACTGACAGCCGCCACCGGGGCTGGCGCAGGCGTGACAACCGGCCTCCGCCGCCTGTTCGAGCGTGATTTCGCCATGCGCAAAGCGAGCGCCGATGCTCTGCACCTTTCCGGTGTCTTCGTGCCCCGGCTCACCGGCCAACATCACGCCGCCGGGAACCAGCACGCAGGGCAAATCGTGCATGCCGGCCAGTGCCATCATCATAGCGGGCAGGCCCTTGTCGCAAGTGGCCACGCCGAGCACGCCGCTGCGCGTCGGCAGCGACCGAATGAGCCGGCGAAAGACCGTGGCGGCATCGTTGCGGTAAGGCAGGCTGTCCATCATCCCTGGCGTGCCCTGCGTGCGGCCATCGCACGGGTCAGTCACCGCCCCGGCAAACGGAACGCAGCCGTTGGCCGCGAACCACTCCGCCGCCGCCTTCACCAGCAGGCCCACTTCCCAGTGCCCGGTGTGATAGCCCAGCGCAACCGGCCGGCCATCGTCGGCCCGCAAGCCGCCATGCGTGGAGAGGATGAGGAATTCCTTCTGCCCCAGCGCCGCCGGCTGCCACCCCATGCCCACGTTCTGGGTCCAGCCAAACAGATCGCCGCTCGGGGCATGACGAAGCAAATCGTCGGTCAACGGCAACGCGCCGCCGGGGCCGGGAGTGTGCGTGGTGAGGCGGAAGATGGCGGGGTCAGAGTCGAGGAGGGAAGAGAATGTGGAAATCATAAAGTTCAGACTCAATTAAATATGCATTTAGGGATCGCCATTCCGGTTGGCTCATTGCTACCATGTGCGTAAACGGAAAGCCTCGATTCGTCAGACCACTCTATCAATTGTTGAAAAAGTCATGAGGATTTTCACCGGCCCTAATGACGTTGTGTACGCTGTGACTTTGGCAGCGTCTAATGCCCACGTTGCGGCCCTCACTGCGAATCATCTTTATATCTGGAATGTTGGTAATAATGACTCCCTGCAAGTCTTGCCAATTGAATTCGATGTCGATTTCCGTTCAAACTTGATCTCTTCGGCGGACGGCACCTGGCTAGCTGCCTACTGT
>DATGHS010000506.1:0-17658 GCA_035307785.1 Gemmataceae bacterium | reverse complement strand
CCGAGCGATTGGCGCGCTCGCTCGCCGATTTTCGCAAATTCACAGGGCGGCAACTGAGCGATTACTGCCAGGGGCAATTCCCTGCGTGCTTTCATCAAACGCTTTGTGCGCAAGCGACGGCGGACCGTGAGCGGCGCCTTTGGCAACCCAGCCGCCAACCGGAGGCCAACGAGACCGAGCCCTTTTGGCAGCAGAAGCTCGACTATTTGCACGATAATCCCCGGCGGAAGGGGGTGGTGCGCTACGCTGAGCAATGGCGCTTTTCGTCCGCGGCATGGTATCTGTCGTGAGGAAAAGAGCCGAGCGACGTCCCGATTACCGTCATCGAATGGTGACCCGGAGGGAGCGGCGGGATTGGAGACCTACGGTCGGCGGCGGGTGGCACGGTCAGGAGACCGTGCCACAACGAGGAGACCTACGGTCGGCGGCGGGTGGTCAGGAGACCGTGCCACAACGAGTCGTAGTCGTAGACAGAAGTAAACCCATTCTCTCGCGGTTCCTCCGGCGACCAGTCCTTCTCTTCGACCACCAGGGCGATCGTGTCTTCGCGCATCAGGCCCAGATAAAACGGGTCGGGTTTGGCGGAGCCGGCCTTTCTGCTGGGGATGAAAACGGCCACGCCTTTCGGCTTGGCCAGGGCCTTGAGCACGGCTTCCGCTTCGGCGGGTCGATGCTGGGTCACGGTCTCCCGACCGTGCCCTTGGCCCGACCGAAGGTCTCCGGCACTTCGGGAGACCTTCGGTCCATACCGGTCGGGAGACCTGCCCACAACGTGCGGCTTGCGGGCTCTTAGAAGGCTCTATTCCTTTCGACTTTGCACCCGTGCGGTATTTCGCCGGGCTACCCACGCACTCCATCACACTATTTCCCGCATTCGATGCAATATCCTTCGCAAGTCGTGTAACAGATTCGGGCAGTCTGCGCTTTAGAAGAGATCGAATGGACGAAAAAGGTGCGGGTGTCAGGATGTTCTGATGCCCGTTTTCGTCCAAGCTCGACTCGCTAAAATCACAGGAGCTTGTCCCATGTTCAGCCTCAACAAACTGTTTTCGCAGAAAAAGAAGCCGGCCCGCAAGAACAACAACTTCCGACCGCAACTCGAGTGTCTGGAAAAGCGCGAAGTCATGTCGACTTCGTCACTCTCGCTCCACGCAGTCACCGACGCCTACGGTGAAAACGTGGCCGTTTTTGTGGGATCCCACACCACCACCGCCGGAACTTTCACTGGGTTGATCGCCAGCACCAACCGATTGGGCGACGACGGGCCGTTGGTAACCAACGTGATCCCCACTGGCGTCGCGAATACGCCCAATGGCGTGCAGTCCTTCAGCGAGGGGCTGGATTCGAACGGTCGAGCCGATATTTTCGTCAAGGCATTAGATGGTTCCTTCTGGTATTTTGGCGCGCAGGGCTGGGTGAAAATCCAGTTGCCGGGAACCAGCCAGGTCGAGTCTTTCGCCGCGGTAAACGACGGACGCGTATACGCCATTTTCCAGGATGGCAGTCTGAACGTGTTCACTCCCCAAGGAACCACTGCCATTGCTGCTCCTAACGTATTAACTGCAACCCCGCCGGTTATTGCGCCATTCGGATTCTGGGAACATGTTTATGGCGCCGGCAGCGTGACGGCATTGGATGCGGTGACCGACAAGTATGGCCACGACGCTGTGTTCGTGGAAAATGCCGACAAGAGCTTTGGCGAGTTCTATAATCCGGGCGGCGCCTTGTTATCAGTGGTTAACGGCCAAGCCTACGTCGGCCCGTACACCCAGCTCGCCAGCGCGGGCTATCACTACACGTTCTTTAACGGCCAGGTTTACACCACGGCCTACTCCCAGATCGGCACATTCAGCGCCGGCACCGACGCGAACGGCTATGCCGATGTATTTGCAAATTACAACGGCTATCTGGACCGGTACTATTACGGCAGCGGCTGGAAAGAGGTTGCTCTCCCGAAGACATTCCAATCATTCAGCGCCACGGACAGCGGCGTGGCCTGGATCATCGGCTCGACGGGCAGCCTCGAACGTTATAACGGCACAGTGCTGCAGCAAGAATTCAGCTCGGGAGGCCCAGAGCGTTCGGTTGCCGCGGCGAGTTCTCTGACCGCGTTTATCACCCTTCAAAACAACGGCATCGAGGGGTTATTTCTGGATCCGAATCCCAATAATCTCGGTCAATCTTGGGGGATAGGCACAACCCCGAATTGAGCGGCGTTCGGCGACGTCTTTAAACACCGGACGGTGTGGCCAGGCCGGTCGTTTCCCGCGCTTTCCGCCAAGCGGCCGGAAGAGAGCAACTACGCCAACAGCCCCTTGACCAGATTCCCATGCACATCCGTGAGCCGATAGTCGCGGCCCTGGAAGCGAAACGTTAGCCGCGTGTGCTCAAGGCCGAGCAGGTGGAGCAGGGTGGCGTGCAGGTCGTGGATGTGGACGGGGTCGGCGGCGACGTTGAAGCCCAGGTCGTCGGTTTCGCCGAAGATGTGGCCCGGTTTGATGCCGCCGCCGGCCAGCCAGATGCTGAAGCAGCGGTTGTGGTGGTCGCGGCCGTCGTTGCCGCCCTGCACCATGGGCGTGCGGCCGAACTCGCCGCCCCAGATAATGAGGGTGTCGTCGAGCAGGCCGCGCGTTTTCAGGTCGGTGACGAGCGCGGCCGACGGCTGGTCGGTGGCGAGGGCATTTTTCTTCACGTCGGCGGTCAGGTTGGCGTGCTGGTCCCAGACTTCGTGAAACAATTGAACGAAGCGGACGCCGCGTTCGAGCAGCCGGCGGGCCAGCAGGCAGTTGCGCGCGTAGCTGACTTCGTTCGGGTCCTTGATGCCGTAGCGGGCCAGCGTCTCTTTCGATTCGCCGCGCAGGTCCATGAGTTCCGGGGCGCTGGTTTGCAGCCGATAGGCCATCTCGTAGCTTTGAATGCGGGCGGCAATTTCCGGATCGCCGGCCGATTGCAACTCCAGTTCGTTGAGGCGGTTGAGGGCATCGAGCGAGGCGCGCTGGGCTTCCTGGTCGATGCCCTTTGGGTTGGTCAGGTAGAGGACCGGGTCGCCGGCGCTGCGGAAGTTCGTGCCATTGTAAAGCGTGGGCAGGAAGCCGCTGCCGTAATTGCTGGCGCCGCCGCTGGTGCCCTTGGCGCTGGTGAGCACGACGAAGCCCGGCAGATTGGCCGACTCGCTGCCCAGGCCGTACAGGGTCCAGGAGCCGAAGCTGGGCCGGCCGAACTGCTGCGAGCCGGTGTTCATCATGATCTGGGCCGGGGCGTGGTTCACGGCCTCGGTGTGCAGGGAGCGGATGAGGCAGATGTCGTCGGCGATGCGGCCGGTGTGCGGCAGGAGTTCGCTAAGCTCCATGCCGCAGCGGCCGTAGCGCGCGAACTTGTACTTCGGGCCGAGCAGGGCGGAATTGGGGTTAATGAAGGCGGCCCGGTAGCCCTTGAGAAGTTCCGGCGGCGGCAATTGCCCGTTGTGCTTCACCAGCTCGGGCTTGTAATCGAAAAGCTCCGGCTGGCTCGGCGCGCCGGCCTGAAAGAGGTAGACCACGCGCTTGGCCTTGGCCGGGTAGTGCGGCGGGCGCGGGGCCAGCGGGTCGGCGGAGTCGGGAGCCGCGCGGGCTGCGTCGTCGGCGAGCAGAGCGCCGGCGGCGATGCCGGCCAGGCCGATGCCGCAATCGCGCAGGAACCAGCGGCGACTGAGGTATTGGCAGTAGGCGTGGCGAATTTCGTTTTCGTGATTCATCGGCAACACTCGCGAACAATTCCCCCTCCCCCTTGATGGGGGAGGGCAGGGGTGGGGGTGAGAGGTGCATACCCCCCACCCTAGCCCTCCCCCACAAGGGGGGAGGGGACAAGAAGTTAATTCTTCGTCAGCGTTTCATCCATGTTAAGCAGCACGCGGGCCACGATGGTCCAGGCGGCGGCGTCTTGAGGCGTCGCGCCGTCCGGCAGCGGCGGTAGCTTCGCCGGGTCGCCGGTGGCGACCTCGCGCGGGTTGAGCCAGCCTTCGGCGAGCCGGCGTCGCGTGGTTTGCAATAGTGCGAGCAGCGTTTCGCATTCGGCTGGGCGAGCCGGACGCGAGATGCAGAGCAAGAACGCGTAGTCGATGCGCTTGGCGTCGTCTGCCCCGCCTTCGCGCAACACCCTCAGAGCCAGCGCCCGGGCGGCTTCCACGAAGATTGGCTCGTTCAGTGCGGTGAGGGCGGCCAGAGGCGTGTTGGAGCGCGGCCGGCGGGCGCAGGCCACGTCGGCGTTGGGGCAGTCGAAGGCCGACATTACCGGGTCGGGCATCGAGCGCTTGCGGAAGCCGTAGACGGCGCGGCGATAGCGCTCCGGCCCCTCGGCAGGCTTCCAGTAGCTGGGATACGTGTAGTTGTAATCGAGCACGTTCTGGGGCACCGGCGGAATGACGCCGGGACCGCCCAGTTTGTTGACGAGCAGGCCGGAAGCGCTCAAGACAATGTCACGAACGACCTCGGCGTCGGCTCGGAAGCGCGGGCCGCGCGCCAGCAACGTGTTGCGCGGATCGCGCTCCAATAACTCCGGTGACGCTTGCGACGATTGCCGGTAGACGTTGCTCAGCACGATGGGGCGGATCAACTGCTTCTGATGCCAGCCGTGGTCCATGAAATCGACGGCCAACCAGTCCAGCAGTTCGCGGTAGACCGGCGACGGCGAACGCGTGCCGAAATCCTCCGGCGTCTCGACCAGGCCGGTACCGAAGATCGCTTGCCAGACTCGATTCACCGCCACGCGTGCGGTCAGCAGCGAAGAGCGGTCGGCCAACCAGCGCGCGAAGCCCAGGCGGTTGCGTGGGGCATCCGGCGGGAACGGGTGCAGGGCGACCGGCACATGCGGCTCGACTTCTTGTCCCGGCTGGTCCCACTGGCCACGATTCAGAAGGTGCGTGCCGCGGTGCTTGGCCGGCTCGCGCTCGCGCAGACACAGGATCGATGTCAGCGCCGGCGGCGCGGACCTTCGGAGCGCGTCAATCTCATCGTTGAAGGACTTTAATTCCGCAACCTGGGAGCGCCAGGCGGTGAACAGCGCGGCGTTCTGCTGCGGTGTTCGTCTTTCCGCCGGAGTTTGTAGGGCCAACATCGCGGCATGATCAACGGGCGGCGCGGCTGGCGCCGGCTGCCGGGTGATGCTCAGGCGACAACAGCCCAGCATTGCCCCGCCATCCATGCGCAGTGCGATCTTCAGTTGTGTACCCTTGGGTAACGTCAATGGCTTCTCGAATTGCACGACCGCTACCGACGGCTCGTTATGCCGCCCTGGACCCCGGTCGGAATTCCACGTCGTGTCGTCCGAGCCGTCGATCAGGAAGGCGACGGGCCCGGCTGCTTTTTTCTTGTCGGCTTGCCTTTGCTCCGGCTGCGAGAAGTCGGCCGTGGCGTTTACGAGTTTGAGCTTCTGCCAGTCCTTGGCGCCGGGCTTTTTGGCGAAGACTTCGAGTTCCCGAACCGCCCAATTGCCGGTTTGGCCTCGGCCGGGTCCGTTGAATGGCAGATCGCCGTGGGTAAGCGCCTCGAATTGCAGGCCGGTGACGCCGTTCAGGTCCGGCTCAGCGATAAAATACACTTCGTCGTTCGGATGGCCGATCATCAGGATTGATTTGTCGGCCTCTTGCATCGGATGGTTCAGGCCGCTGATGCTATTCATCTCGCGGAAAACTAACGGTTCCCAGGCGATGCGCCGGCTTACGAGCTTTTTCACCCAGGCTGCCATTTCCTCGGCCCCATTGGGCCGGGCCATGCGAATGCGCGCTTCCACCGCCTCGATGCGCTTCTTCAGATCAGCACGCGCTTCAAGTTGGTCGGGCGTGTAGACCCATGACTGCGCCTCATAGGAATTGTTGAGGAAGGCGAACATGCCATAGTATTCGTCCTGCGTCAGCGGATCGAATTTGTGCGAATGGCACTGGGCGCATTGCGTGGTCAGGCCGAGCACCGCCTTGCCGAGGCAATCCATGCGGTCGAACATCTCGACCATGCGAAACTCTTCCGGGACGATCGCCCCTTCTTCGTTAATCATGCTGTTACGTAGGAAACCGGTGGCAATCCGCTGTGATTGGCCGGCGTTAGGCAGCAAATCGCCGGCAATCTGTTCGATCAGGAACTGGTCATACGGCATGTCGCGGTTCAGTGCGTCAATGACCCAGTCGCGCCAGGCCCACTGTTCGCGGCGCAGGTCCTTTTCGTAACCATTCGTGTCGGAATAACGGGCTACGTCGAGCCAATGGCGGGCCCATTTTTCGCCGAAGCGTTCGCTACTGAGGAGGCGGTCCACGGTGACCTCATAGCCGTCGCGCTCGCAGGCGGCCAGTTCCCGCGGCGACGGCGGCAGGCCGATCAAATCGAGATACAGTCGGCGGTACAAAGTGTTCGCGGGAGCAGCCGGTGACAGCGGCAGGCCGAGTCCCTTCAGCCTGGCAACTACGAAGGCATCGACGGGGTTTGTCATGCCAACCTGTGGCAAGCTCGCCTTGACCGGCGGCGTAAAGGCCCAATGCTTCTCGTAGCTGGCGCCTTCAGCGATCCATTTCTTCAGCGTGTCAATTTGTTTTTCGGACAGCGGATTCTTCTGCTCTGGCGGCGGCATGACAGATTTTGGGTCATGGGAGGAGACGCGCTGGAAGAGCTTGCTCTGTTCCGGCTGCCCGGGCACGATTGCTGCGGAACCTGACTTGCCACCTTTAAGCGCTGAGTCGCGCTGATCGAGCCGGAAGCCGCTCTTGCGCGTGGCCGCATCTACGCCGTGACAGGTCAGGCAGTGGTTCGCCAGGATGGGGCGAACATCGCGTTGAAAGTCCACTTCCGCGCCGGTGGCACTGCCTGCGCATCCAAGGGCGAACAAGATCAACAGGATCGGCCGTTTGATCCCGACTGCAGTGAGCATCAAAGGCTCTTTGGCGCATGTTGGATACATTGAGAACCCGGCGAAGAGCTACCTTGACGTTTTCATGGGATAATCAGGACCGCGGTAAGGCGACGCGTGGAAAGCGCTGGATGGCAGGGGTTGGACATAGTTGATCATACCGCTAAGACGGTCCAATTCCAGCGGCAAAGTGGCTGTTTCCGCCGCAAGGCCTGGTGGAACCGTGCAAAGCAAGCCCTTAACCGTCTTACAGTACCAGTCGGTTGCGTATCGAAATTGCATCTTGGCGGCCGAATTGTGGCACCCGGATCGTGGCGGTCTTTTCCTCTGCAATTGAACCGGCAAGTCAGCAGACAATTCCGAGTTGCTGAAATTCATGAACATATTAGAATTGAACTAGACCTACCTGATCAGAGGCTGCGACAACGCTCCCGCCCTTGGCCTTCCGTGGTTCGATGCCCGGCCGACTCTCCTGGTTTGCACGACTCATGCGTTCTCAAAAACAATTTGCCGGCTGCCTGTTCGCGCTGCTTGCCGTCATTGGCGCCGGCGCAGACGGCATCGCTGCCGAACCGGTTCGGCCCGCCGATGTTGCCGCGCCGGCCAAGCCGGTGACATTCGAGTTCGATGTGCAGCCGTTGCTCACGCGCTTCGGTTGCAATGCGGGAGCATGCCACGGCAAATCGCGGGGACAGAACGGCTTCGCCCTTTCCTTGCTGGGCTTCGATGCCGACTTCGATTACGACGCGCTCATCCACGAAGGGCGCGGCCGGCGGATATTCCCCTCTACCCCGGAATACAGTCTGTTGCTGCGTAAACCGTCCGGCCAAATGCCCCATGGCGGCGGCAAGCGGTTCGATATCGATAGCCCGCAATATCGGCTGCTGTATGCCTGGATCAAGGCGGGCGCGCCGCGCACGCCGGCCGACGCACCGAAGTTGCTTTGCGTTGTCGTGGAACCAGGCAACCGCAGCCTTGTGCGCCAAGAGAGTCTCCAATTGCGCGTCCTGGCGGAATACTCCGACGGCACCCGCCGCGATGTCACCGATGGCAGCGCGTTTCAGTCCAACGACGGCACGCTGGCCGGCGTCGATGCCAACGGTCTGGTGAAGGCAGGTGAACTGCCGGGTGAGGCCGCCATCATGGCCCGCTACATGAACAACATTGCCGTTTGTGCGGTGACGATACCGGTGCCGGGCGCCGTGCCCGCTGAGGCCTATCGAACGCTTCCGCGACACAACCATATTGATGAGCTGGTTTGGCAGAAACTCAAACTCTTGGGAATCTTACCTTCGGCCCCGGCCGGCGACGCGACATTCCATCGCCGCGCCTACCTCAGGGCCATCGGCCGCCTGCCAACGCCGGAGGAGACGCGAGCCTTTCTCGCCGATCACCGCCCGGACAAACGAGTCCGGCTGATCGATCAATTACTCGAACGTCCGGAGTATGCCGACTTTTGGGCCAACAAATGGGCCGACTTGCTTCGCCCCAATCCGTATCGGGCAGGCATCAAGGCGGTCTGGAACCTGGATTCCTGGCTGCGCGCTGCATTCCGCAAGAACATGCCCTACGATCAATTTGTGCGCGAGTTGATCACTGCTCAGGGAAGCACCTGGCACAACGGCGCGGCCGTTATTTTCCGCGACCGTCCGGAGCCGGTCGAGCTGGGCGCCTCGATTAGTCAGTTGTTTCTGGGCACCCGTCTCGAGTGTGCCAAGTGTCATCACCATCCGTTCGAAGTCTGGGGCCAGGACGACTTCTTTGGCTTTGCCGCCTTTTTTGCGCGGGTGGGACACAAGGGCCAGGGATTGTCTCCGCCCATCTCGGGCGGCGAAGAGATGATCTATACGACCGAGACCGGGCAATTGAAGCACGGTCGCACCGGGGCGACGGTGACACCGAAACTGTTGGCCGGAGCACCGCTCACGCTTGGGCCGAACGACGATCCGCGCGAAGCGCTCGCGGAGTGGATGACTTCTCCAGACAATCCGTTTTTCGCCAAGGTGATGGCGAATCGCATTTGGAAAGACGTGATGGGGCAAGGGCTGGTTGAGCCAGTGGATGACCTCCGCGCTACCAATCCACCGTCGAATGGCCCGCTGCTTGACGCGCTGGCCGAAGATTTTCGCAAGCAGGGTTACGACATCAAGAAACTCATCCGCGAAATAATGGCTTCGTATGTATTTAGCCTGAGCACGGAACCGAACCCACGTAACGTGGCAGATTTGAAGAACTTCTCCCGTTATTACCGCGATCGCATGCGCGCGGAAGTGCTGCTCGACGCGGTCAACGATGTGCTCGGAACCGAAGAGACTTTTGCAGCCATGCCGCCGGGTTCACGGGCCACGCAGCTTTGGACACACCGATCGCCGTCGTTATTTCTTGATACCTTTAGCCGGCCCGATCCGAACCTCGACCCGCCCTGCGAACGTTCCTCAGACTGCACTACGCCCCAGGTATTGCATTTGATGAATTCGCCGGCACTGAGCCGCAAGTTGTCGCTCGAAACCGCGCGGCCGGCCAAACTGGCTGCCAACAAGGATTCCAACGAAAAAATCGTCGAAGAGATTTATCTGCTGGCCTATTGCCGTTATCCGACCGATGTTGAGAAGAAGACTGCCGTGGCGGTCCTGACGGCTTCCGGCAACCGCCGCCGGGCCGTCGAGGACTTATTCTGGGCCATTCTGAATACGCCAGAGTTTCTATTCATCGACTGAAAGGGCCAGTTGTTATGGCGATCCATCAGAATTGTGAAGGGATGAATCGACGCGATTGCATGAAGCTTGGCCTCGGCGCGCTGCTCGGCGGCGGGTTGGTGGATGCGCTGCGCGCTCGGGGTTCGGCCGGCGATACGACGGCGGCCAAAACAAGTTGTATTCTCTTTTGGTTAGACGGGGGCCCGAGCCATTTCGAGACCTTCGACCCGAAGCCCGATGCGCCCGCCGAGATTCGCGGCGAGTTCAAACCGATTCCCACCAAAGTTCCGGGAATGTTCTTTTCGGAGAACATGACAAAACTCGCCGCTATCGGTGACAAGCTGACCATCGTGCGCTCGGTCCGCCACGATCAGAACAATCACGGTGCCGGCAACCACTACATGATGACGGGCGCGCCCACGCGGATTCCGGTTGGTTGTGGCGCCTTCGTCAGCTTTCATCCCAGCATGGGCTCAGTCGTGTCTGCCGAGCGCGGCGCTGCCCATGGGCTGCCGGCTTATTTTTCCATTCCCGAGATGTCGCGCTCCGGTGGGCCGAACTTCCTGGGAGCACGGCATGCCCCGTTTGTGGTGAGCGACGATCCGAACGGCGCTTCGTTCACGGTGCGCGATGTCACGATTCCGCGGGAACTCGATGATGGGCGAGCGTTGAATCGGAGAGAGCTGCGCGAAAAGCTGGATCAATTCAAGCGCTTTCACGATCGCGCGGCGGGCGACCCGGTGCTTAGCGCCGATGACAATTACCGCCAGGCCGTATCAATCATGACTTCCGCCGAAGCACAGCGGGCATTTGAAATCTACCGCGAGCCGGATCGGGTTCGCACCGCGTTCGGCCGAACGGCCCTGGGCCAGCGCGCCCTGCTGGCACGCCGCCTGGTGGAAGCAGGTGTTCCGTTTGTGACCATCGTGAATGGCGGCTGGGACCATCACTCCGATATTTTTCCGGCCTTCCGCAAGCACGGGCAGGAGATGGAATCCGTGGTCGCGGCCTTGATTTCTGATCTTGACCAGCGCGGTTTGCTCGACACCACCCTGGTGTTGGTGATGGGCGAATTTGGCCGCAGCCCGAAGATTTCGACACTGTCGGGCTCGAAGACGCCGGGCCGCGACCACTGGTCGAGCGCGATTTCGGTGCTGGCGGCTGGCTGCCGAACTCCGCGCGGCCAGGTCGTGGGCGCGACCGACCGCAGCGGTTATGCCCCCATTGAGAAGATCTACGGCCCCGAAAACCTCGTCTCCAGTGTATACCTCAAGCTCGGGATCAATCCGGACAAAACTCTTTACAATAGCACTGGCCGGCCCACTCATTTGGTCAGTGATCCACGGCCTATCGCCGAATTGATGGGGTAGGCGATTTGTCACTTCCTCCAATGATCGCGGAAATGTTCGCCAAGCACATATTCAAGGGCTCCCGGTGTGCCGTGATCGCCCTCACCTTTTTGTGTGGTTTGAGCCGGCTCTTTGGCGCAGCGCCGACGCTCACGCATGTGTTTCCAGCCGGCGGGCAGCGTGGCACCAAGGTCGTCGTTACCTGCGCCGGCACCTTCACCTGGCCTGTCCAAGTCTGGGCGCCGGGAGTCGAAGCGGTTCCCAGCAAGGCATCGGGCAAGCTAGAGATCACCATTCCAGCAGATTTGGCCGCTGACCGCATCTGGATTCGACTTTACAACTCCGAAGGGGCGTCGGCCGCGGCGCCGTTCTTGATCGGCAGCCTGAAAGAGGTCACCGAGCAGGAACCTAACGATACCTTGCGCGAGGCTCAGGCCATCGGCGAGCCGAACCACACCATCAATGGCGTGCTGAGCAAAGCGGGCGATGTCGATTGTTTTTCGGTCCAATTGAAGGCGGGCCAAACGCTGGTTGCGGCCATCGATGCGAATACCCGGCTCGGCTCGCCCATGGATGCCATCTTGCAAGTCGTGTCGCTCAGCGGCACGGTGCTGGCCGAAAACCATGACGATCTGCTACTCGACCCGCGCCTGGCTTACACCGCCCCGAAGGATGGCAGTTACATCGTCCGTCTATTTGCATTCCCGGCCTCACCCGACACCAGCATTCGCTTTAGCGGCGGGCCAGACTACATCTATCGGCTCACGTTGACCACGGGGCCGTTCATTACGCACGCCGTTCCGTTGTCGGCTCCCATGTCGAATCCCGGTTCGGTCGAAGTGCAGGGCTGGAACATCCCGCCGAAGACAAAACTGCCGGTGCGGGCATTTGGCAGCGCCGGGCCCGGGACGTTCCCGGAGTTCGAGGCTACCCCTGACTTGCGGATTCCTCCCGATGCAAAACTGGGCATCGCCTTTGGCCCACAATTCGCCGGGGCCGCTCGAATCCGCCTGGTGAGTTCGCTTGTGACGGCTCGCGCTCCAGCCGATGCGCCAAGCCCGCAAACGCTGACGTTGCCCACGTCGGTGACCGGCCGCCTCCGGAATAGACGACAGATCGATGAGTTTCAGCTTCCACTCAAGAAAGGCCAACCCATCGTGGTTTCGGTGGAAGCCAATAGCCTCTACTTTCCCGTTGATCCGGTTGTGAAACTCGTCGATCCAGACGGGAAGCCGGTGGCTAATGTCGATGACACAGGCCCCAGCAAAGACGTCGCACTTACATACCCGCCTGCCAGGGACGGAACCTTCCGCCTTTTGGTGACAGACCGATATGGCCGCGGCGGTGAACGAAGCTGGTATCTGTTGACTGCCCGCCCCGAAGAGCCGGACTTCGAGCTGTCGGTTGGAAGCGACGCGATCGTCGTGTCGCCCGGCAAGCCGACGGAACTGGCCGTCAAAATCCAACGGCGAACCGGCCCGGCCGGTTCCGTTGGGCCCGTCACGATTCAGCCGGTCGGCCTGCCGCCTGGGGTGACCGCGCCGGCTGTCACTTCGGAGCCTACCGGCCCAACCGCATCAACCGTCACGCTCAAGTTCACCGCGTCAGGTGCTGCCTTTTCAGGTGCGATCAAGATAGTTGGTCAGTCCAGCAAACCCAAAGACTTTCAGCGCTTCGCCCGCACACCGCCGAAACTGGGCGTTGCCTTCGAGAGCATCTGGCTGACAGCCGTGGAAAAGAAATAGCCGCAAGAACGCCGAAACGGCTAGCAGGCTAGGTCACGCCAAGCCCGTCAAGCAACCGCTGCTGGAACCGAACTTGTCCGATTCAATGCCCAATTTCTGGAGCATGCTTACAAAGAGGTTGCTAAGCGGCGGCCCGTTTTTCGCGTCGAAGGCCAGGTGCTGACCGTGCTTGAATCCGCCCCCCGCCAGCAGCGCCGGCAGATTGCGGCACGAATGGCTGCTGCCGTTGCCTAGGTTGCTGCCGAAGAAAACGATGGTGCGGTCGAGCACCGTGCCACCGTCTTCCTTCGACTGCTTGAGTTTGGCAAGCAGATCGCGCAGCACCTTCAGTGTTTCCACCTCCACGATCTTGAGCTGTGCAAGCTTGGTCGGGTCCTGTCCATGATGTGAAAGATCGTGATGGGCCATGCTCACGCCTTGAATGGGCGGCACGAGGCTGGCGCCGCTGAGAAGGATGGTGATGAGCCGTGTGGAGTCCGTTTGCAAGGCCAGATGTGTCAGGTCGAACATCAGGCGCGTGCGGCCAAGAAGGTCGGCGGGATTCGGAATATCCTGCGGTTGCTTGGCATCAACCTTGGGCTTGGGCTTCTTCGACCATTCCTCGGCCTTGGCCAGCCGCTGCTCCAGTTCGCGAACGCTGGTGAAGTATTCGTCGAGCTTGTCGCGGTCGCCCGCGCCCAAGCCGGCCTGCAAAGACTTCGCCTGGTCGCCGACCTTATCCAGAATGCTCTGGCCGTCGCGCAAACGCTGATTTTGGGCCTGAACTTCGTCGGGGCGGCCTTCGATGAACAGGCTGGCAAACAGGCGGGCAGGCGAAGTGTGCGACGGAACCAGCGCCCCGCTGCGCGTCCACGACAGGCTGAATCCTTCGCCGGACAGGGCCAGGCTCGGAAAGCGCGTCTCGGTGCCGATGCGTTCAGCAGCAAACTGATCCAAGGAAATCGTATTGCGGAATCCAGTCCGAAGCTCCGGATGCGGCGCCGCGGTCAGGAACGAGTACATGGAATCGTGCCCGTTCTCGATGCCGGGATGCGCAAGGCCGGAGATGACGGTGAAGTCATTGCGGAACTCTCTCAGCGATTCGAGGTATGGCGTCAGCGCGAACTCGCGTCCAGCCTTTTCGGGAAAGAAGTTTGGCGCATGTAGCCCCAAGGGCGTGCAAATGCAAACCATCCGCCGCGGCGGGGCCATTGGAGCACCAAAGACGCGCTTGTCAAGCAGCGGCAACGCCAGCGACACGCCGGCGGCACGGAGAAAATGGCGACGATTGATAATCATGGTTCCCTTTATTTGTTGCGAAACAGACCGCTTTCCACCACTTGATGTACCAGTGTGCGAAATCCGTAGCCCTTATCGCGCACTTTGCGCACAATCGTTTCAATTTCTTCTCGATCCGCCGCTGTCGGCACTGCTCCGGTTGCGTAGGTCAGTAATTTCTCGGTCAGTGCGCGCGCTAGCTGATCTTTGTCCTTGAGCAGCAGTTGCTTCAATTCATCGATGTTGCGGAATTTCTCGCCATTAGCCAGCGCGTCAGCAGGATCGACCTTGGGGCCTTGCAGATACGGCATGCGCCGGCCGTCGATCTTTACTTCTTTGCCGTTGCCCACGCTACGATAGTAATCGCGCCAGCCGCCGATCACGTCGAAACTCTCCAGCGCGAAACCGGGCGGGTCGATCTTGGTGTGGCAAGTGGCACACGATGCGATCTGCCGATGCTTGGCCAGCTGCTGGCGAATGGTGGTGGCGCCACGAATGTCCGGTTCAACCACTGGCACCCCGGCTGGCGGCGGAGCAGGAGGCGTGCCGAGTATCCGGTCCAGCACATACGCCCCGCGGATGACCGGCGAGGTATTGGTTCCATTGGCCGAGACTTTCAGCACGCTGGCCATGGTCAATACGCCGCCGCGGTGACTTTCTGGCCGCAGCTTCACCTTGCGGTACGCATGCCCCTCCACGCCGGGTATGCGGTAATGCATTGCCAGTCGCTCGTTGACAAACGTAAAATCGGAGGCCACAAAACTGGTAAGGCTCAAATCATTCTTTAACACTTCGTTGAAAAACAGGTGCGTTTCATTCACCATTGATGTCTTGAGTAACTCGTCGAATTCCGGGTACAGGCGAAAATCGGGTGAGGTGAAATCGATGTCGCGCAGGTTTAGCCACTGGCCCACGAAGTTCTCGGTAAATGCCTTCGCTTTCGGCGAATTCAGCATGCGCTCCACTTGTTGCCGCAATGTTTCTGGGTCGCCGAGTGATTTCTTCTCGGCCAGGCTAAGCAGTTCTTCATCCGGCATCGTGCTCCACAGGAAATACGAGAGCCGGCTGGCCAGTGCGAATTCGTCGAGCCGGCCCGGTTTTTCCCTGAGGAAGAGAAAATCGGGCGACACCAGTATCGCCTTCAGCCCCACGCGCACTGCCTGCTCGAACGATTGCTTCACGGCCAGCTTTTCTTTAACCAAGGCCAGGACCGGGTGAATATCGGCATCGGTCACAGCCCGCTTAAAGGCTCGGCGCGCAAAGTTTCGAAGTATTCGCTGCGCATCGGCCTCGGGATCTTTTGATACTACTTCGACGCGCTTGCTAAAATTGCGGTCCGGCACCGGCGCCTGTGGCAGATCGCCGAAAATGCGCCGGTGACTTTCGGGCGGCCAACGGTCATGTAATGGCCCTTCCACCTCCACCCATTGCACGGCCAGGCCGGGTCCGTCGTATTTCTCCGCGCCTACTTTGCTCACCGTTTGAGCATTCGCCAGTCCATACGGACTGATCCGAAAATGGTTGCGCGCTTCGAAATGATCGACAAACTCTACGATGGTCGGTTTATCCGGCGGCACATCGTAATAGTTGACGAGATGATTTACCGTGCCCATCAGCATCGGGCCGACGTCAATGCGAAACGAAACTGGCTTGCCCGAACTTTGCACGCCGGAGGCCAGGATCCGGACGCGGTATTTACCCCGGTCGCTCGGATAGAACTGGCCGACCGTGATGGCGTTCCACTGCGACGAGCTAAACATCACCAGGCCATCGTCCAGCGAGCGGTATACGCGCTCGGTGTCGACCTTCACGATCCGCTCGTCTTTGAGCGAATAGCGCTTTTTGACCAACGGCGGCTGCAGCCCATTGGCAATGGCCACATTCAACGCGGCGTCGGCGGCTTCCAGATAGCGCTCCAGAAGGAACGACGAAATATGCAGCGCTTCACCGACATTATCAAAGCCGTGAGAAGACGTGTCAGGCGGAAGCAGTTGTTTCAGTTCGATGTCGATTCCCAAGAGATCGCGCATTGTGTTTTCGTATTCGACCCGATTGAGTCGTCGCAATACCACGCGTCCTTCGGCAGATCGGCGCGCGGCCGCGGCTGCAAGCTGGCGGGTAATCCAATCGTTTAGGGCACGTATCTCCGCTTGCGGAGGGCGCGGTTTCTCTTTCGGCGGCATCTCGCCGGTCTGAAGGCGCTTTTGCACATTGAGCCAGCGTTCGCGGTTCTCGGGGTCATCGAAGTCCGGTGGGAGCCGATCTAGGTGGAAATCGCCCTTGGGTTTGGTCCCCTTGTGGCATTCCTGGCAATGTTGGGCGAAAAATGGCTGTGCTTTTTCCTTGAATGTGTTGTCATCCGCCAACCCCGATCGGATCAGGCACAACAGCCACGTGAAAGCGCAGAGCCATGACATTGCTGGCCGAACATTGATTGGCTGGCACATGGTGGCGGCTCCATCATTCGTCCAGATTCAAATCATTTTTGGGCAAGACGGCGACAAGGCAGGCAAGTGATGTTGATATACCAGATTCGTGGTGCCGCGAAAGGCCTATGGACAGGTGTTTCAGACCCGTGAGGCGGATCGACAGGCGGAACTCATCCACCTCGGAAGTGGGCTTGCAATCGGAATCGCGATAATGTTTCTCGACGTGCGGCTTAAAGGCGTCGCGCCGCTCACCGATGGCTAGGTACGGCGCCGCCTCATCCAGCAAGCGCCGGCCAGCAGCTTCCCCTTGGGCAATCATCTTGCCGTATTCTTCCTTGCTGTCCGCGGAATAAAAGCGTTTCTCTGACCACAGTCTGACATGCCCTGACATTCTGGTTACCCGCAGTTGCACGAAACCAAGAGCGATTGCTTCCCGATCGCGTGAATCGTTGACGACCCTGGCACGGTATCACGCACCCCCCACATCGCCTGGCAGCGCACAAAAGACCCGAGCAGATTCGATGGGCTGAGAACTTCGATAGCAAGTCGGCGCATCGGCCGATGCGACTGAGGCATGGTTTCTTGGTTGGATTTTCACCGCTCTGATTGAATGGTCAAATGCGCGACATGTATGCCGACTTTTGCTGTCCCCAACAATCGTAGGGTGGCATATTATCCCCTTATGGGAGAAAATGCGCCCTTATCGAGCGACGATAGCGAGTGCCTGCTTCAGAAAGCCGCCGCCGGCGACCAAGATGCGTGGGGTCGCTTGCTCAGCCGGCATCGGCAACGGCTGCACAGCATGGTGTCGCTCCGCTTGGATCCCCGGTTAGCGGGGCGGATCGATCCATCCGATGTCCTTCAGGAAGCATTCTTGGCGGCCACGCTTCAGTTGAAAGATTTCGCAGCCCAGCGAAACATGCCGGTCTTTCTGTGGTTGCGATTAGTTGCGGGGCAAAAGCTGGCGGGCCTACACCGGCATCACCTCGGTAAAAAGATGCGCGACGCCGGGCGGGAAGTGTCGCTGTACAAAGGCGCTTTGCCCCAAGCGAGTTCGGCCGCGCTGGCCGCCCGGCTCATGGGGAATGACACTGCGCCCAGCGAAGCTGCCAGGAAGGCGGAACTCGTGCTGCGGTTGGAAACCGCGCTCAACACGATGGACCCGCTCGACCGTGAAGTGTTGGTACTGCGGCATTTCGAGGAGCTATCCAATGGCGAAGCTGCGCAGGTTCTCGACATCCAGCAGCCGGCCGCCAGCAAACGTTACATCCGCGCTCTTCAGCGCCTCAAGGATATCCTGAGATCCATGCCA
>DATGHS010000505.1:0-35175 GCA_035307785.1 Gemmataceae bacterium | reverse complement strand
CTGGCTCACGGCCCGCACTTCGGTTTGGTTGTTGAGCTTCACCACGGCCAGCTTTTTGAGCCGCTCGTACTGCTGGCGGCCATTGGCAACCTCGGCCTGGGCGGAAGCGACGTTTGCCTTGGCCTGGGCGATCTCCTCCGGCCGGCTGCCGGCGTGCATCTTCTCGACAACGTGTTGCTGCATGGCCAACTGCGCTTCCGCTTGCGCGACCTGGGGCTCCAGGCGACGCGTGTCGAGCCGGGCCAAAACCTGTCCCTGTTCCACGTGGTCACCTTCCTGGGCCAGCACCGCGGCAATCCGCTCGCTGTTGTTGAAGGCCAGCTGCACTTGGCGCAAATCGACGTTGCCGTAAAGCAGAAGCTCCTTGGGCTGCTGCTCGCGGTGGGTGTAATACCACCACGCGCCGTACGCCCCGCCGGCGACAATCGCGAGCAACAAGAGGAGGATGACGACGCGGCGCATGGACTGGCTTCCCAAAGGAAAACATCGCCGGGAAAATGCTCTAATGTTCAATCTACGGTTCGGCGAAGTGTATCGCAAGCGGAAGCGAGTGACAGGGGCATGACGAAAGGTTTTCTAGATTCTTCGGAATGCCGCGATGTATAATGTGTTCGAAGTGTTTCAACTGTAAAGCTGAGGCATTTTTATGCCGGTACACGACTGGACGCGCGTGAGCGACGGCACCTTCCACGACTTTCACTACTCGTGGGTGCTGGAAATAAAGCGCGCGCTGAAGCGTGGACTGCTGCCGGACGGCTATTATGTCATGGCCGAGCAAATCGGCGGCGATCTGGGCACTCCGGATGTATTGACTCTCCAGGCTAAGAAAAACGCAGAACCAAACGGTGCATTGGCCGGGACTTCCACACTCACACAATCACCACCGCGCGCTCACGCTCGTGCCACGATCACCCGCGATCCCTATGCTCGCTTGCAGCGCACGGTAGTTATCCGCCACACGAGTGACGATCGCATTGTCGCTATGATTGAAATCCTCTCGCGCGGAAACAAATCCAACCGGCATGCCATTCGAACCTTGCTGGACAAAGCGCTGGCGGCACTCGACAGCGGAATTCACTTGCTCTTGGTCGACGTGCATACGCCAGGACCGCGTGATCCAAACGGAATCCACGGTTTGTTGCTGAACGAGATTAGCAGCCAGGATTACGCGCTCCCGAAGGATCAACCACTGACGGCGATGGCCTACACTGGTGGCGACGTGGTGAACGCGTTCGCCGCACACTTCGCGGTGGGTGAACCGATTCCGGAGATGCCGTTATTCCTGACACGCGAGAATTACATCAATGTGCCGCTGGAAGCGACGTACATCGCGGCATGGGAGGATGTGCCCAAGCAGTATCAAGAGGTGCTGCAAGCGGATTCTTGAGCAGAGAGAGTAAGGCGACTCCATTCGGGCGGGCAGAAGTTGAACTGAATTAGGTGCCCCCATGCTGATCCTCGCATTAATCCACACGGCATTTCAGCTACCTTGCGCTATTTGGAGCGTGCATCGGAAGGGATTTCCGATGCTCCTATTCGCATTAGTGAGCGCTTCGTTTTTGCTCGTCATGTATGTCGGAGCGTTGCTAATCCCGCCGGTGTTGTTGACGATCGCCTTTCTGGTTGAGATTCACCATTTTCGAGAACCGTCTCGACGACGATACTTCGTGCCAGTAGCCCTCCTGACGGTTTTGCTCGTTTACGGAGTTCCCGGAGCGTGGCATTGGTATGAACTCTCGTCTAAAAAGAGCAAATACCCGTTGGTTTCGATGGAGGGCAGTGTGCCCGAACCCCAAGCTTTCTATCATCCTCAGCAGCTTCCGGCTGAAACGGGTGATCATCTGAAAAGGATGGAGGAAGAATTCCGATACGGCGGTGGATCACTAAGGCGTCTACATGAAGAGACGTTTCAAACATTTATCAACAGCCCCGGTTTCGGCGTGGCCCGCAGGTTGAGGCCGATCCCGCCGTTAGGCGACAGCTCGGTCGTTCCGCAAGCCGGACACCGTTCACCGGTGCTTGAACTGCCGTCGTCGGCTGAAACGCCGGCCGGCGCATCGTTTTCCGACCTTTGGTTCTTGAATGATCTCAGCATTTTGGATTTCCTGAATCCGCGCGGTTTGGGTTATGTGAATAGTCGCCGCGAGGTCGCAGGATTCCGACCGCATGAATTCAGAAACTCGCCAACAGCGGCCAATCCCTGGACACTTCAAACCGTCGAGTTGGTGAGCTTACTGATTCATGAACACCCTGCGGTATACGTTTCGCCAAATCTACCGCGCATGAGCGAACTTCGCGGCGGTCCCACGCGTCCTCTCGATAAGTTCGAAGAGCGCGGCCTTGCCGAACTGCTGCGCGGTGAAGACCTGTATATTCGCGAGATCGACGGCACGTGCTACATGCTTGGCGCCATCCGGGCCGTTAAGCAGTGCCAAACTTGCCACGGTTGCGAACGCGGTGACTTGTTGGGAGCCTTTTCGTATTCGCTGTATCGGGAGAATGCCGGTAACCCATGAAACAACTCACCGACCTGCGCGAAATCCTGCGCTATGTGCCGCAGTTCCGCGACAAGACGTTTGTCATCTCCGTGGACGGCCCGGTGGTGGCACACGACAATTTCGCCAACCTGCTGCTCGACATCGCGCTATTGCGGAGCCTGCGGATTCAGGTCGTGCTCGTCCACGGCGCCAGCCTGCAGATTCGCGAACTGGCCGAGCAGCTCGGCAAGAGGCCCTCGAATGTCGATGGCACCGGCATCACCGATGCCGTCACGCTCGACCTGGCCATCACTGCCGCCAATCGCATTTCGCATGAGATTCTCGAAGGATTGTCGGTGAACGACCTCCGCGGCGCCTGTTGTAACGCCATCGTGGCGCATCCGGCGGGAATCCTAAAAGGTGTCGATCAGCTGTTCACTGGCCGCGTCGAGCGCGTGGATACCGGCTTGCTCGCAGCAATTCTGGAACAAGACATCATCCCCGTTATTCCCCCATTGGGTATCGACGGCGAGGGCAACACTTACCGGCTGAACTCCGACACCGTCGCTGTGGAAGTTGCACGCTCCCTGCGGGCGGTGAAGCTCATCTATTTGTCGTGCGCCCTTGGTATCCGGCTGGGCGAGGAATTATTACGGCAGCTCGATCTGCCGCACGCGCAGGCAATACTGAAGAGCCAGCGCGGGCAGTTGGCGGCGAACGACGCTTCGAAACTCGAGCAAGCGGTGCGGGCGGCCCAGCTCGGCGTGCCGCGGATTCACATTATTGATGGCCGCGTGGAAGAAGGCCTGCTCGCGGAAGTGTTCTCCAATGAAGGCATCGGCACGTTGCTGCATGCCAATGAGTACCAGTCGATTCGCAAGGCGCTGAAGAAAGATGCGCGTGCTATTCATACGCTTATTCACGCCGGCATGGAAAGCGACGAACTCATGCGCCGCACCAAGGCCGACATCGAGCGGCAAATCGAGGACTTCTATCTCTTCGAAGTCGATCGCGCCCCAGTGGCGTGCGTTGCCCTACATGTTTTTCCGCAGGAGCAGAAGGCGGAACTGGCCTGTCTTTACGTCGATTCGCGTTTCGACAATCAGGGCATTGGCTTGAAGCTCTCGCAATTTGTGGAGGAGAAAGTGCGCGCGGCCGGGATTCCGACGTTGTTTTGTCTCTCGACGCAGGCCGTCAATTACTTCGTGCAGAAGTGCGGTTTCCAGGTTGGCACGCCCGACGATTTGCCATCGCAGCGCCGCGATCAATATGACAAAAGCCGGCGTATGTCGAAAGTGTTGGTGAAGAAACTATAGCGAAAGGTTACCTCCCCCTTGATGGGGAAGGGCCAGGGTGGGGGCTGACGAAGTCTTCTATCCCTCCCAAACCTCCCCCAAATGGGGGGAGGGGGATCATTTCGGTTGCTGCTGTGTCAGGCAATGCAGCGTGCCCAATCCCCACACCAGATCGACGGCGTGAATTCCGTTCACTTTCCGGCCGGGAAATAACTCCGCCAGAACTCCGAGCGCGGTGCGGTCGTTGGCATCATTAAACGTCGGCGCCAGCACGCATTCGTTGGCGATGTAGAAGTTCGCATAACTCGCGGGCAAGCGGCGGCCGGCGAAATAGAGCGGCGCCGGCATCGGCAGCTTCACCACGTTGAGCCGGCTGCCGTCGGCCAACGTCGCGCTTTGTAGGCGCTCCCAGTTTTCTTGCAACAGCTGGTAGTTGTCGTCGGCCGGATTGTCTTCGAGCACGGCAACGACCGTGTTTGGCGCGACGAAACGGGCCAGATCATCGATGTGGCCGTGCGTGTCGTCGCCGACAATTCCCCGATTGAGCCAGATGACTTTTTTTGCGCCCAGATAATTCGCGAAGATTTGTTCGTAATCCGCGCGAGTCAGGCCGGGGTTGCGGGCTTGCACGTCGGACAACAGGCATTCATCGCTAGTCAGCATGGTGCCGGCGCCGTTGCCGTCGATGCTTCCGCCTTCCAGGACGACGCGGCGGCTGTGGAATTCGGGTTGAACGCGCTGCCAGCTGTAGAGTGCCGCCAATTTTTCGGGCACGGCATCGTCGAGATGGTAATTTGAGTACTTGGCCCAGGCGTTGAACTTCCAGTCGAGGGCGCTGGACAAACCATCGCGGGCCTTCACAAAGATCGGTCCGGAATCGCGCATCCAAACGCGGTCGGTCGGGACATGAACAAAAACCACGCGCTGCAAGTTCGCATGAACTCGTTTCAGAATGGCGGCTGCTCGTTTTTCCGCCGTGGCATCGTGGACCAAGATGCAAACTTTTTCCGACGCCGCTAAATGTCGAACAATCTCGCCATATACCCAGGGGATCGGTGCAAACTTGCCGGGCCAGTCGTCCCGCTCATGCGGCCAGGCAATCCAGGTTGCTTCATGCGGTTCCCATTCTGCCGGCCAGCGCACGCCATCGGCTTCGCTCAATTGCACCATTGCATTCTCTCGCCCACGCGAATAAACTGAAATTAGTGTATGGCCCATTCGGGCCGCTTGGGCTGCATGGACCGCTAATCCATGCGGAGTGTAAAGCCCACATGGATCAGCCACCTACCATTTTGGTGTTGGACGACGATTCGAGGAGTCTCGATTCGGTGCGCCTCTTTTTTTCGCCCAAGGGCTATCGGGTGGCCACGGCCAGAGACGCCAATCGCGGCATACAGCTGGCCGATGAATTGAATCCCAATCTTGTCATAACCGACTTGTTCCTGCCCGGCCACAGCGGCTTCTGGGTGTTGGAGCAGTTGAAAAAACGGCCGAACCCTACGCCAGTGATCATGTTGGCGGAGATGGGCGGCATAGCCCAGCGAGCCTTCGCGGAATTGCTGGGAGTGGACGAATATTTGCGTAAGCCGGTGTCGATGAATCGCTTGGACGAGGTAGTTTCCCGGTTGTGCCCGTTGACCAACAGTCCGCTCCCCAAATCCGCCCCGGCCCTGGAGGCGGTGGGTGCACATGCAAGCTAGTCGCAATCACATTTTTCGCCCGTTGCCCTTACTGATCAACGGCCACGTGCAAACCATTGTGGGCTTCCTGTGGAAAGGGCAAGCATTTCCGTATCCCAGTGAAAAACGGTTAGTCCGGCTAAGCGACGGCGATCAGATCGCCTTACACGATAGTATGCCGCCCGAGTGGCAGCCCGCCAATCCGATTGCGCTCTTGATCCACGGCCTCGGCGGCGACCATCGCTCGAACTACTTGCAGCGCACGGCCGCGTTGCTGTATGGTGTCGGCATTCGAGCGATCCGCATGGATTTACGCGGCAACGCAACGAGCTATGAGCTTTCACGCGCCTTCTACCATGCGGGCAGAACCGGCGACCTGCGCGAAACACTGCTGGAGCTGCACCGGTGGAGCCCAAAGTCGCCATTATGGGTGGTCGGTTTTTCGCTCGGCGGCCACCTGATTTTGCGAATGGCCGGCGAACCAGACGCCCAGCCCGTCCCCAACTTGCAACGAATAGCTTCCATTTGCCCGCCGATCGATTTGGTGCGTTGCTGGCAACTGATGTCGCGCCGGAGCCGACGAATCTACGATCGGTTTTTCGCCAACCTCTTGGCAGAACATGCCAAGGTGTGGTGCGAGCGCTATCCCGACCCGCCGCTGCCGGAATTCCCGACGCCGTTGTCGATCCGAATCTTTGACGATCTGTTCACCGCCCCACGCAATGGGTTCGCCAGCGCCCTGGATTATTACGAGCGCTGTTCGTCATTTCCGGTGATCGGCAACATTCAAGCGCGCACCCTCATTCTTGCGGCCCGCGATGATCCCTTTGTGGCCGTGGAGCCATTTGAGGAACTCGAGGTCCCGCCGCACATTCGTATCGAGATTCAGGAATTCGGAGGACATCTGGGCTTCCTGGGCCGCGATGGCGCGGGCGGCGTGCGCTGGATGGAACAACGCGTGGCCCGCTGGCTGCTGGAAGAGTAGGAGGTTCATCAGCCCGCTCCGCCCGAAGGCTCCGCGTCGCGGCTAACCAATCGGATTTTCGTAACTTCTTGTTGGAATTCCCTGGCAAAACCGTCATCCAGGCGGTATCCTACATTACACGCCTGACCCTGCGCATTGAAGCCCTTGTTCTCTAAAAAATTCATTATTCGGCGACCGCCGCCCCTGTCCTCGCTGGAGAAATCCCTCATGCCGCTCTCCCGTTTCTGCTTGCTGGCTTGCCTTGTGGCAGGTCTGGCGCCCGCTTTCGCCGGCGCCGCCGAATTCAAGATGGACATCAAGTCCGACGGCGTGCGCCTGGGCAAGACAATCGTGGGCACGGAGCTAAAGTCCGACGACCTGAAGGGGCGGGTCGTCATGATTGAGTTCTGGGGCATCCACTGAGGCCCGTGCATGGCAAGTTTGCCGCACGTTGTTCAGTTGAACACGGAGCTTGGTTCGTTCGGCCTAGTGGTAGTAGGGGCTCATTCGCAAAAGGCAACCAACGAGCAGGTCAAATCCATATCGCGGTCGCACGGTGTCAATTTCACGGTGACCGAAGGCGCCACCGTGCAGGGCGGCAACGACTTTAATGGCATTCCGCACGTGATGGTCTTCGACCATACCGGCAAGTGCGTTTATCGGGGCTCGCCGGCCGAAGCCGAACGGTTCGCCCGCTTGGCGTTGGGCAAGGCATTGGCGGCAAAGCTCGAAGGCACGTCAAGCAAATCGGTTACTAGCCTGTTGGATAGCCTGAAGAAGGGCACGTCGCCGGCCACGGTTTTGCAGCGCGCTCTGTCGCTCAGCAAGGGCAGCGACAAGGATACGGCCGAGCCCGCCAAGGAATTGGTGGCCCAGTTGACCGACGCCGGCGAAAAGATGATCGGCGATATTGAAAAAATGCGCTCTTCGGACCCAGTCGATGCCTTTCCCCGCGCACTGCGCCTGAGTCAGGATCTGAAAGGCACGCCTCAGGGCAACAAGGCCAACGAAATTGTGACGGAATTAAAGAAAGACAAGACGGTCGTGCAGGAAGTCAAAGCCCGGCCCATTCTCGAAGGAATCCACGTGGTCGATGAGGCCTTGCAAGAAGCCCTCGGCAAGGACGACCCCAAGAGCAAGGAATTCCACAAGGCGCAGGCCGGCCCGCTCAAGCAGCTTCAAACGGCCATCAAAAAGATGAAAACGACTTATCCCGAGGCGCCTTCGACGAAGGAAGCACTGGAGATTGCCGAGAAATACGGGCTGTTGGTGAAGTAAACTTGCGTCCATAAATTGAGAAAGCCTGTTTCGCCGCTCGCGGCGAAGCGGGCTTTATTCATTTCCGCTGGCAATTTCATATTCCGGCCGGTATCCTATACGGCACACGCCCGCACTCATTTTTTGGCTGGAGATCATCGCAATGTCCCGGGTCGGCCTCGTCATCTTCGCATTTGCGTTTGTATTTCTCGCGCCGGCACTGAGTTTGGCTCAAGATTACAACATGAGCGTCAAGGCTGAGCAAGTCCTGCTTGCCAAGACGGTATTCGGGCCGGAAGTCACGCCGGCCGACATGAAGGGTCGCGTGACGCTGTTGTACTATTGGGGCGTCGATTGTCCCGATTGCCTGAACCTGATGCCGAAGATTGCCAAATACAATGAAGAACTCGCACCGTTCGGCTTACTCACCATCGCCCCGCATGCTCAGATCTCGACACCGGAGAACATGAAGGCCAAGGCCAAAGCGCGCGGCGCCAATTTCTCGGTCGTCGAACAGGCCGCCAATACGCAGATCAAGGGCAAGGCGGCGATGGATTTCAACCAGATTCCGCACTGCATTCTTTACGACGAGAAGGGCAAATGCATCTATCGCGGTCTGCCCGAGAAGCTCGAATTGCCGTTGCGGCAAACCATGGGCAAACTTCTCGCCGGCAAGTTTGAGGAAGAGCCGGCCAAACCGCTGGTTCCCCTGATCGACAGCTTGAAGAAAGGGCAGCCGCCGGCCGGTGTTTTGCAAAAGCTGGTTGCATTGACCAAGTCATCCGACAGCACGGTGGCGGAGCAAGCGAAGGATGCAATTACCAAACTCACGGTCGTGGCCGAGAAGATGGCCGTGGAAATGGAAGCACAAAAGACGAGCGACCCCGTGGCGGCCTATACACGCGCTCTGAAATTCAGCGTCGATTTCAAGGGCACGGCGCCTGGAACGAAGGCCGCGGAAGTCGTGGCGGAATTAAAGAAGGACAAGGTCGTGGTGGAAGACACCAAAGCCCGCCCGGTCTTGGAAAAAATCCGCGCTACCGACGAAGAACTCACGAAGGCACTCGGGATTGATGACCCGAAGGGAAAAGCATTTCACAAGGCTCAGGCGAGCGCCTTGAAGCAACTTCAATCCGAGATCAAGGCGATGAAGAAGTCGTGGCCCGACGCGCCTTCCACGAAAGAGGCGCTCGAAATTGCGGACAAGTATGGCCTGCCGTTGAAATGAAGAATGGTGAAAAAAACGCGCGGGTTGGACTCAAACGAAGGCCGGCCTTTTTCGTTTCAATAATTGCTGGCAGTTTTACCAATTGCCGGTATCTTGTTCGGCATCCCAGTTTTCATTACATAGATTTCGTACCATTCGATTGAGCCTGCATCCGGATCATTCGTGGCCAGGTTGCCACGCCACGCATTCGCCCTCTCTCCGTGGAGAAACGGTCATGACTCGACCAATCCTTTGCTTTGCTTTGGCGCCAATTGGATTACTCTGCGCAGTTTTTTGCCTATTCGCCGACGAGCCAAAGGCGGCGGACGCCGAACAGCCCATTGTGGATCTCTACAAGAGCGGCAAACTTTTCGACAAGATGCAATACGCCAAAGTGCGCACGGCCTTCGCCGACGCTTTTGCCGAAAAGCACGAGGAAGAGATTCGCAAAGGCTTCGGGAAAGATTACGACGAGCTAATGGCTTGGCTGGATAAGAACCTGGACCTGAAGGAAGAACTTTTCACCGCGCTGCTCGAGGAACGGGACAATCTGTCAATTGCCTTCCGACTGGTGCACGACTTCTGGAAGAAATCGCCGGAGGCAGTGGCCAAGTACCCAAATCTCGTCATTGCCATGGCGTTGGTCTGGGACCAGCCCAAGAACATTTACAATTACGTGGGGCATCAGGTCCGCACGCATAGCATTTTGCCGGAATCGGCCAAGAAAGCGGCGCCGGTCGAAGTCTTCCAGTTCTACATCGATCATGCCAAGGAAATTCAGGGCAAAGAGACCATCAATCGCCTTCAGGCACTTCCCTGGGAATTTCTCGTCTATGTCGTCAATCACTTCACTCCGGCCGACGAGCGCCAGTGGGCTATCAAACATTTCGGGTCGAACCGGACGATGATTGGCCGAATTTACAGTGAGGTGCAGTACGATAAAGAAATGCTGCGCACGCAAAGTCAGGTGTGCAAGCTGGGTGGGAAAGAGTACACGCTTGAAAACATTCTCAAGTACGGCGGCGTCTGCGCGATGCAGGCCGATTTTGCATCGCGGGTGGGCCAGAGCATTGCCGTGCCAGCGGCCTACATCACCGGCCAGTCATCTGGACTGGAACTGCATGCCTGGGTGATGTGGGTTGAGGTTCACAACGTCACCAAGGGCGGCAAGGTGACCTTCACCTTGGAATCCCACGGCCGCTACTTCGGCGACCAGTATTACACAGGCACGTTACGTGATCCGCAGACCGGTGAAGAAATCCTGGACCGAGATATGGAGCGACGGCTTGGCTCGGTTGCGAAGGAGCGCGACGCCAAGCGCCAGGCCGAGCTGGCCATGCGCGCCTTTCCCATGCTCAAGGAGAAGCTATCCCTGGACCGCAATAAAACCGTGGCCTTTCTGGATCAAGTACTCAAAGTATCGCATTACAACGAAGGCGTTTGGCTGGAACTCGTCGGCCTCGTGCGAACTGGAGAACTCTCTGCTGAGTCCAAGTCGCTGGTGCTCACGCATCTGGAATCTTTGCTGAAATCCTACGAAGCCTACCCAGATTTCACCTGGAAGATTGCTCCCGACTTGGCGCAGATAAACCCCGACAAGGCAGCCCGCAACAAAATCCTGGAACGCCTGGCTACGCGATATGAAACGGCGGGCCGGCCCGATCTCGCTTGCCAGGCACGCCTGCTATGGTCGGAGCTGCCATGCGAACAGAAACAATGGAAGACAGCGGCCACGGGCCTTTCGAAAACCATCGACAAATTTGCCACGGAGGGCCGCTATGTTCCAAAGATGATGGACAAGCTTCAGGAGGTCTGCGCGAAGTACAAGGGCGGCATCGAATTTCTCGCCAAGTTTTATCTGGAAACGCTTGCCAAGATACCCGGCCGGCGCGGCGATGAGCCCAACAAGTACTGCATCGCTATGCACGAGCAAGCGGTGAAGTTCCTGCAAGACAACAAGAAGGACAAGGAAGCAGCTACGATTAAACAGCGGCTCGACTTGGTGAAAGCAGGGCGAGTGCCGTAATCTGAAAGTGCCAAATAAAGCCCAGGGACGACAGTCCCTGGGCTTTCATAATTGGAGATGTATCATGCATATTTCTCGTCGCAGATTTCTGCAATCCGTGGCCGCCGGCAGCGCGGCCGCTTGCTTGCCGCGCATGCTCCGCGCCGACGACAAGAAACCGCCAAGCGAAATGGTGCGTGTCGGCGTCATTGGCGTGGCGGGGCAGGGGGTCTTCAGCTGGAAGAGCCTGAAGGCATTGCCTGATGTCGATGTCGTCGCCCTCTGTGACGTGGATGAGCGGCGCATTGGCCCGGCATGCGAGGCTTTTCCGAAGGCCAGCTTCGACGTCGATTTCCGCAAGCTGCTCGACCGTAAGAACATCGATGCCGTGGTCGTAGCAACGCCGGATCACACCCATGCCGTGGCTACCATGGCGGCCCTCAAATCCGGCAGGGATGTCTACTGCGAAAAACCATTGACTCACGATGTTTACGAAGCTCGCATCGTCGCCCAAACGGCCAAGAAGCTGAATCGTATCACCCAGATGGGCACGCAAATTCATGCCGGCGACAATTATCGCCGAGTGGTGGAGCTGATTCAAAGCGGCGCGATCGGTACGGTGGAAGAAGTTCACACCTGGTGCGGTCGCTCTTACGGCGGCGCAAAGCGGCCGAAGGAGGCCGAACCGGTGCCTGAGGGCTTGCACTGGGATCTCTGGCTTGGCACGGCCCCGGAGCGGCCGTTTCATCACGGCCCTAACAAGGCCGGCTACGGTACCTACGAGCCGTTCAACTGGCGCATGTGGTGGGACTTCGGCGGCGGCACAATGTCCGACATGGCCTGCCACCACATGGATTTGCCGTTCTGGGCCTTGGGCCTGCGCTATCCCAGCAAGGTTTCCTCGCACGGCTCGCCGTCGCCCGACCCGGAAGCAGTGGCCGACTGGCAAATCGTCACCTACGAATTTCCTGCCCGTGGCAAGCAGCCGCCGGTGAAGCTCACCTGGTACGACGGTGGCAAGCGGCCAGAACTTTTCGCCCAGGGCAAGCTGCCGAAATGGGGCGATGGTAACTTATTCGTCGGCAGCAAGGGAATGCTCATTGCCGGGTACGGCGAACACAAGCTGCTGCCCGAGGCCGAATTCAAAGACTTAAAGCGGCCCGAGCCGTTCATTCCGAAGTCGCTGGGCCATCATGCCGAATGGATCGCCGCGATCAAGAGCCGCAAGCCGGCGCTATGCGATTTCGACTACAGCGGCGCGCTGACGGAAGCGGTGTTGCTGGGCAACGTGTCGTACCGAAGTGGCCGACCTATCGAATGGGATGCGGAGAATCTCAAGGTCAAAAATGCGCCAGAGGCGGAAAAGTACCTGCGACGGGAATATCGGAAGGGTTGGTCTTTATAATGTAAGAATGGCCCACGGATGAACACGGACTTCGTAACACGGATAAACATAGATCGGAATAATATCAGTTTTCTTATCTGTGTTCATCTGTGTCATGCAATCCGTGTTCATCTGTGGGCTAATCTTATTTCCTTTCGTCCACTTTCGCTTTCACATCCACCGCGGGTTTATCCACGGTCTTCGCGACCTTCTCCGACACCTTCTTTGCCAGCAAGCCGCTCGGATCGCAGCCGGCCGCGATGTAGGCGATCTTGCCGCCCTTTTCGATCAGAATGTTGGTGGGCATGGTCTTGGTCTGGAAGACATTCCAGCTATCGCCCTTCGTATCGACGGCGTAGAGCATATTCAACTTCTTTTGCTTCACGTACGTTTCGACCTTCGCATCAGGCTCCTTGAAGACGGCCAGGCTGGTGAGGCCGGCATCTTTGTACGCTTCGTGGATGGCCTGGAAATACGCCAGCTCTTTATCGCAACCCGAGCAGCCGCAGGTTAGCCGCACGAGCACCGGGCCCTTAGCGGTGAGTTCAGACAGATTGATCTCTTTGCCGTTCGAGTCTTTGATCTTGAAATCAGGGGCGGCAGCGCCAACTTCAACTTTCTTGGCCGGCGTCTTTTCCGGATCACCGGCGGTTCCAACACCCACAACCAACGCCAATGCGACCGAAGCGAAGAGCAGACGGTTCATGCACGTCTCCTTGAGGTGAAAAAAGGGGCGGGAAGGTAGTTATTATACACGCGCGCCGCAGTCGCTGCAAACGCGATATTCATCTTTCATCAATAGTCCCAGAAAGCACAATGGCCAGCAAACTAACAGCAGCACCGCAAACATGATCCAACCGCCGACGGAGATTTCGCTGCGATAAATCGGCGGCGAATCGCTGCCGCAGCGGTAGCACACGCTGCCCGTGCCGTAGCGAAATTCGCTGCGCCGCCGGCTGCGGCGACTCCTGCGGCTACGCCGTGGCGGCTCGTCAAACTCGTCATCGTCGTTGCGAACGCGATAGCTCAGGGATTTGTGCCCGTTGCTGCCGGGCACGGGGATGTTGTAACGGCAATCTGGGCAGAGGACGGTCTGACCCTCGGTGCCTTCGGGCGCTTCGCCTTCAAAACCGCAACTGGGGCAATTCACGGGAATCGGCATGACGGCATATTACCCTCTCGCGAAGGGTTCGCCAAGTGCCGCCAGAGCCGCGCACGGAGCGCAGCGGAGTAAGCGGCGAGGGGCATCGCTTACTCCGCTGCGCTCCGTGCGCGGCTCTGACGATTCTAATCCACTTGCCAATGACAATCGCAACAAGTATGCCGTAGATTCAGCGCGCGGGTGCGCACATCGCTTGCGCATCGGTGACCGGTTGTCGTTTCGCGCCCGCCGAAAAACATCGAAGTCGCTGATGTTTGGGCGCGTGCGCGAAACGACAAGCGGTTTCGGACTTAGACATCATCCTTCGGCAACTTATCCTGAAACTGATCCTCGTCTTTCAATTCGCGCTTGAGCCGGTACATCTCTTCCTTGAGCTTTTTCACCGTCTCCACATGCGCGGGGTCGTTATAAAGATTGTGCAACTCATGCGGGTCCTTCTTCAGGTCGAACAGCTCCCACTGATCGATCTTGTTGAAGTAAATTAGCTTGTAATCGGCCGTGCGCACCCCATAATGCGGCTGCACTTTGTGGTGCATCGGGTAGTGGTAGTAGCGGTAATACATCGACGTGCGCCAGTCCTTCAACGACTCGCCTTTCAGGATCGGCAGGAAGCTGCGGCCCTGCATGTCGGCCGGCGTCGGCAGGCTGGCCGCGTCCATGAGTGTGGGGGCGAAATCGACATTGAGGATCATTCCGTCGCTTACGCTTCCGGCTCGTATTTTCCCGGGCCAGCGAACCAGGAACGGCATCCGCAGCGACTCTTCATACATGAAGCGTTTGTCGAACCAGTCGTGATCGCCCAGGAAGAAGCCCTGGTCCGACGTGTAAATGACGATAGTGTTTTCCGCGAGGCCGTTCTTATCGAGGTAATCGAGCAGCTTGCCGACGCTGTCGTCGATGGATTCCACGCAGGCCAGGTAGTCGCGCATATAGCGCTGGTATTTCCATTTCTTGAGTTCCGTCGGCGACAGGCCCTCGGGCGGTTTGCGCTTGAGGTCGGTTGCATTCAAGTCGCGGTCGACTCTCATCGTCGCTTCGCGGGCGGCATCGGAGCGCGTGGCGTAGTTACTCTTCTCATCGTTAAAAGTCTCCGGCTCCGGCACCTGCACGTTTTCCCATTTCTTGATCTTGTCTTCGCGTGGCTCCCACGGCCGGTGCGGCGCCTTATGGTGGCACATGAGAAAAAACGGCTTGTCCTTCGGCCGGTTGTCCAGGAAACCGATGGCCATGTCGGTAATGATGTCGGTGCAGTAACCGGCGTGTTTCGTCTTGCCATTCTTGTCGATGAATACCGGGTCGTGATACACGCCCTGGCCGGGAAGGACGTTCCAATAGTCGAAACTTGTGGGCAGGCTGCCCGGCTGGCTGCCGAGGTGCCATTTGCCGAGCATCCCAGTGTAATAGCCGGCGCTGTGCAGGTATTTTTGCAGCATCGGCTGAGTGCCGTCGATGTGGTTGAACACCGGCACGCCGTTCATGTGCGAATACTTGCCGGTGATGATAGTCGCCCGACTCGGCGTGCAAATCGAATTGGTGACAAAGCAGTTGTTGAAGCGCATCCCCTCCTTGGCGATGCGGTCGAGGTTCGGCGTTTGGTTGATTTTGCTGCCGTAGGCGCTGATCGCATGGGCGGCATGATCGTCGGCCATGATGTACAGGATGTTGGGTGGCTTGTCGTCGGCATGAGAATGGATTGCCGACGCAAGCAAAATGGAAAGGGCGATTATGGAAACGGACGGCGTTCGGTTACGCATGCCAGATTCCTCCGTTCAAAACATTGCACTGGAGAGCGATAGAGCCATTGAGCCTTGGCGCAAACGCTGGCCAAATTGTATGGCTTCGGTGGTTGATTATTCGACTAAAACCTTTTCTGCAATTGGTCCGCCAGCCCCGTGAGTATCGCGATGGTCGTAACGGAGTTAAACAGTGCATGGAGCGTGATCGGTGCGAAGAGGGAGCGCGTGCGCTGCATGAGATAGCCCAAGCCGCAGCCGAGCAAGAACAGCGGAATTGGTGTGGGCCAGACATTCGAATGCGCGACGGCGAAAAGCAGACTGCTGCCAAAGACGGCCAAGAACGGGCTGGGTAAAATGTCCTTGCGAATGCACACGAGGAGTAGCGGCAGGCCGGCCACGCCGGAAAAGATTACGGGAGCAAGACCGGGCCCTAACCATGCTGCCACGAGGAGCGACACGGACCACACAATCGGCGCACTCCACCAGCGTTCGGCCAGCCACGGCAGCAGCAGGCCACGGAAAATCAACTCTTCTTCCAGTGGTGCTTTTATCACTGCTACAAACACGACCAATAACCATTCCACTGAGCCTAGCTGGCCTGTCATCAGTTCCAGCAAGGGGTGTTTGTCTTGTTTGGCTGGGTCTGTTTTCAGCACCAGGATATCGAACCAAACGGCCGCTTGGTGAATCAAAAACACCGCTGGAACCAACATCCAGCCCGTGACTCCGGCGGCAGCCACCGAACGGCCCAAACGCCAAGTCGAGAGCCCGATTTGCCAGGGCTGCGTGCCTCTCATCGCCAGCCAGCTTAGCACCGCAACGAGCGCGAACGGCAAGCCAAGGCAAGATGCCCAGTTCATACAGCGCGCAAGCAAAATGCGGTCTTCGAGGCTTGGAGTTGCCCCGTATTGCCAATGAAAGAAGCCGCTGACCTTCAGGATTTGAAATACGAGCGAAGGAACCAAATGGACGATAACGAAACAAATCAAAATGTCGCTCAGATCCCAGGACACCAGGCGTCGGCGCGGCTGCGGATAAAAGTCATGGCGATGCCGCCAAGCCACGACGGCGCCGCCCACCAACACGGTGCTCAGACCGGCAAACAGAGTTGCCGCCAGCACTCCTCTGGTTGTCGCCACGTCGAGCACGCGCACCGCCTTTCAATTCTGCGCCATGTTTCTATCGTAGGAATTATCATGGCGACTATTCTCGATACGATTGTCGAGTCGAAATGGCGCGAGATCGCGGCAGCGAAACAGCGCGTGCCGGAGGCCGAGCTGGAGCGGCAGCTAGCCACAGCGCCGCTGGTGCGCGACTTCGAGGGCGCGCTCCGCCGGCCCGGCATGCAGATTATTGCTGAGGTCAAAAAAGTTTCGCCGTCAGCCGGAGTCATTCGCGCCGATTTCGATCCCGTCCGCATTGCACAGATTTACGAACAACACGGCGCGGCCTGCATCAGCGTCTTGACGGATGAGCCATTCTTTCAAGGAAACCTGAATCATCTGACGAGGATTCGCGAATCAACCACGCGGCCATTGCTGCGCAAGGATTTCATTCTCGACCGCTATCAGTTACTGGAGGCCCGCGTAGTCGGAGCCGATTGTGCCTTGCTCATTGCCGAGATTCTGCCCGGCGAGCGCTTGCAGCAACTTCACGATGATGCGCGATCACTCGGATTGCATGTTCTGGTGGAACTTCACGATGCCGAGCAATTGCCGCGTGTCATCGACGCCGGCGCCACGCTCATCGGCATCAACAATCGCGACCTGCGGCACTTCACCACGCGCCTGGAACACACGTTGGAACTGAGCGCGAAGATTCCGAAGCACTATTGCCTTGTGAGCGAGAGCGGAATTCGCACGCATGCCGATTTGCAGCGATTGGAAGCAGCGGGCGCTAAGGCCGTACTCGTTGGCGAATCGCTTCTGCGTGAAAAAGACATTGGCGCGAAGCTGGAGGAATTGCGCGGAGTGGGTGCCGATTGATCCGCAGACTACGCAGATTGCGCAGATTTCAATACAATTGGTTCCCTGCCTTTCCTGAATTACCTTCTTGCGGAATTCGCTTTGCAAAATTCGGCCGAAAGAGTATTTTCGGTTCCAACCCGTCCTTGCCTCTCTCTTACAATGGATTGGATTTTCGCCCGAAAGGATTCGAGCATGTGTGGAATTGTCGGCTATGTTGGACGGCGCGAGGCGGAACCTCTTTTGCTCGACGGCTTGCGCCGACTGGAATATCGCGGTTATGACAGTGCCGGGCTGGCCACCGTCACCGGCCCGCGGCTGCATTTGCGCAAGCGGGCCGGCCGCGTGAGCGCCTTGGCCGATTTCTTGCGCACCAAACCGGCGCCCGGCTGCCTCGGCATCTCGCACACCCGCTGGGCCACGCACGGGCCCGCCAACGACATCAACGCGCATCCGCACGTTGCCGGCAGCGGCGACAATGCCGTGGCCGTCGTCCATAACGGCGTCATCGAAAACTATGCCGTGTTGCGCCGGCAGCTAATCTCCGAAGGCGTGTCCTTCCAAAGCGACACCGATACGGAAGTCATTGCGCATCTGATCGTCAAGCATCTGAATGTTGATCTCGTGGAAGCGGTGCGCCAGACTCTGCCGCTGCTGAAAGGCACCTACGGCCTGGCCGTTGTTAGCGCCCGCAATCCCGAGATACTCGTCGGCGCCCGGCTTGGCAGCCCGCTCGTTCTCGGCATCGCCGATGGCGAGCACTTTCTCGCCAGCGATCCTTCCGCGCTGGCCGGCAAAGCGGATCGAGTGGTCTTCCTCCACGAACGGCAGCTGTGCGTGCTGACGGCGGAAGATTGGCAGATCTTCGACTCCGAAGCTACGCTGGTGGAAGCCGATGTACAAAGCTTCGACCACGACCTGGTTCAATCGGATCGGGCCGAGCATCCCCATTACATGCTCAAGGAGATCTTCGAGCAACCCGAAGCGCTGGAAAATGCGATGCGCGGCCGGCTCGCTGAGGCCGATGCCACTGCCCGTTTCGGCGGCCTGAATCTCGACAGCCAACAGTTGCGCCGGGCCGAGCGCATCATCCTCACCGGCTGCGGCACCAGCTACCACGCGGCTCTGGTGGCCGAATATCTCTTCGAAGAATTCGCCCGCATTCCCGTGGAGGTCGAATATGCGAGTGAGTTCCGTTATCGCAATCCGCCGATCGACCGGAACACCATCGTGCTGGCGATCACCCAATCTGGCGAAACCGCCGACACCCTGGTTGCATTGCGCGAATCCAAGCGCAAGGGGCACCCGACACTGGCCATCTGCAATGTGGTCGGCTCGAGCATTGCCCGCGAGGCCGACGGCGGCGTCTACCTGCACGCGGGCCAGGAAATCGGCGTGGCTAGCACGAAAGCTTTCACGTCGCAGGTGACGGTGCTGACCATGCTGGCCCTCTACTTCGGCCGCATGCGGCACCTGTCGAGCCTTCAAGGCGCGAGCATGCTTGATGACCTTCAGTCCCTGCCCGATGCCGTTCGCCGCACGCTCCTTTGCCACGATGCGGTAAAGTTAATCGCCAACCGCTACTGCGACGCGGCCAACATGCTCTACCTGGGCCGGCAATACCTCTTCCCCGTCGCCCTGGAAGGCGCGCTGAAACTGAAGGAAATCAGCTACATTCACGCCGAGGGCTACCCGGCTGCCGAAATGAAACATGGCCCAATCGCGCTGGTGGACGAAAACACACCTTCAATCTTCCTGATTCCCACCGGTGCAATCTTCGAAAAAGTGATGAGTAACCTGGAAGAAGTGCGTGCTCGCGGCGGCCCGGTGATTGCCATTGTCGGCGACGGCGACGAAGACATTGCCGAACACGTCCGTAGCCGTGCCGATGACGTGATCTTTGTGCCGGAAGTGCCGGAGTATTTGCAGCCGATCATCGCCGCCGTGCCGCTGCAACTCCTGGCGTACCACATCGCCCTGCTTCGCGGCTGCGACGTGGATAAGCCGCGGAATTTGGCCAAGAGCGTGACGGTGGAGTAGGTCATTTCCCTCCCCCTTGATGGGGAGGGTTAGGGTGGGGGTGAGAGCCACTTCCACCCCCCCACCCCAACCCTCCCCCACAAGGGGGGAGGGAGAAGAGGATTTCGACGCGCTTATTTCTTATCGTGCTTGAGCGCCGCCTCCAGTTGCTCGATGGCGAAATCGCAGGCCTTAAGCGCTTGTTCCCGGTGTCCGCCAAAATCATGGTCGGCTTCTTTCAATTCTTTCTTGGCTTCCCGCAATTCTTCGATGGCCTTGTGAATGTGCGGATGATGCTCCTTCGCAGAGGCAACGCCATTGAACACGGCCAATGCACCAACCGTCCCGGCCACCACAGCCAATCCACAAAGCGCTTCACGACGTTGCATGTTTTATCTCCACAGGCGAGAGGAATATTCAGGCACCGGGAGTTCAACGAACGAGGGGGGATTTTGTGAGTGTCAAAATTGCATCTCGAAGGGATGCCAGCCATTAGCCGGTGGTTGAGCGCAGCGATACCACCGGTTCTAGCGGGTCGTTCCCGTTCATCGACCCCGGCAGGGGTCGCGGCGCCTCTCGTAAAGGCGCTTTGCTGCGACCCTTTCAGGGTCGGCGGTCAAAACGTCACGACTTTCCTTTCTTTCCGGGGGTATCGCTGCGCTCAACCCCCGGCTAATAGCTTCGACCCCTCTCGGGGTCGGCTGTGTAGTTGCCAAGTCCCGCAAGGACTCGAGCTTTTGCCGGTCGTTGAGCATTATCTTTTGGCGTTCCCGCCTCAAAACACCACCGCCCGCGGTCGCGCGACCGCGGGCGGTGAAGAGTGGTTCCGTCGCTAATACAAACACAATGCGTTCAGCCGACCGCCGGCTTACTTGCTCTTCTTGCTGGGCTTTTCGTCCGACACCATCTTATCCACGCCCTTGAGGATCTTTTCGATGTCGGCATCTTTCAATTCACCCTTCTTGAAGGCGTAGTTCGCCTTGACCACGCGATTGTCGTACAGGATCACCGTGACGTCGGCGTCTTTGGAAATCTTGTACTTTTCGGGACCGGTGGGCTGGTCGATGGTGAGGATGATATCTTGGAGCTTTTCCTTCTTGGCCAGGTCTTTCAGTTTTTCTTTCAGGCCTTCGTCGTCGTTGCAGAATACGACGAAGCTGCCCATGTGCTGCTTGGAGTGGTCAACAGTAGCGGCATCGATCTTCTTGACCAAACTGGTCAAGCTGTCGGAGACTTCGCGAGCGAAGATCACGGCGACAGGATTGGAGCCGTTCTTTCAGACCAGGCACACTTTTTGGTCTTCGGTGGGCCCATTGCAGTGCAGCGGGCTAAAGGGGCCGGGGATGGTCTTGCCAACCTCCGGACCGGATTTAATGTCGCCGGCAAATGCCGAGGCGGCCACAACGGCGCCGCTCAGCACTGCTGCGAACCAGACCGATCGATTCATGCTTTGCTCTCCCATAAGTGCAAGATGATACGCGGAACCACTCGCGTACTTGCATGCCCTAAAGATAGCGGTTTTCCCTTCCGGCGGGAAGGGAACAACGCGGACCGCGCAGCACGGCTCATGAAGACGTCATGAGAGCCATGTGTGGAGGTCCTACGGCAGCGATTTTCACGCTGACGACACATGATGCTGACGCTTGGGGATGAATCTCTATTCATGCGAAACGTCGGGGTGACAATTTGGGAGGGCTAGGTTCTTGCCAAGCCCTATGGCGCAGACTCGGGTAAATTTGTCGAGCGAGCCGGCGGGTTTATCCCGCCGGGACAAGCCCGGCGGCTCGCTGAAAACGTGATACTTCAACTGCAATGGAGCACCAGCGCAACTGCTGCGAGAAAATGAAAGAGGCATCGCTTATTCGTCGGCTGCGATTCAGACGAATGAGCGATGCCTTTTTTCGGACAGGATCACGCTAATAGTCGCTGCCAAGGGCCTCGCCGCCCTGGGAGGTGCCCAGTGCGCGCCAGGTGGTCAGGCTGATGCTATTGGAAAAGAACCGGACGCTGCCGTCGCACATTGCGGCGTTTATCCCGTTGGTGTGCCGGCTCCGGGCCAGCTGCATTCTTGGCAAGGTGGCGGTCGAGTTCGTGGTACACGGAAACGGCGGGATGGATGGCTGTTTGCCGCACGCGCCGCCGGTCATCACATCGGTGGCGGCGGAGTTGTTCGGAGTCTGGTAAGTCACGAAGCCGGCGGCGCCGCCCCACCAGGTGAACCCGCGGATGTCGTTGCCACCGCTTGGAGCCGTGATCACCTCGGAAACGCAAAGCGTGTTGCTGGTCCCGTCGGTGATTTGCGTGATCCTGCGGGGCTTGCCCGATATGCCCAGCGTGGGGTTACCACTCGTGTAGTTTGTAGGGGACGCGTCACCACCGGCCGCGAGTGTGGCCGGGTCTTCATACCACCCGAACGGGGCCCCGCCGAATGTCACACACCCGTTCGCGCCGGTCGTGGACCCGTTGGTGCAGCCGACCGGTGTGCTTACCTGGTAGAAGTTCGTGTTCCCCGCGTTCAGCACGTAATTGTGCATGGTGAACGATCCCCCGGCCCAGTTATGGGGCACGTCGCTTGGGCACAGGAATGAATTCAGCCTCGAAGTGGAAGCCTTGCTGTTGGGGGAAGCTGCGTACCGCGGGCCCGTGCTGTCGTTGCCGCCGAAATTAATGTAAAACTTGTACAGGTTGTCCTGCTCCATGAACGGCAAAACCGGGATCATCCAGGTGCCCCAACAGCATCCGGTCCGGCTGACGCCGGGCATAAACGTACCGTAGGCGCTCTCATAGTTCATGTTAGCCAGAGCGATCTGTTTCATGTTGTTCTCGCACTTGATGCGAGCGGCGGCCTCGCGCACTTTTTGCACCGCCGGTAACAGTAGGCCGATCAGGATGGCGATGATGGCGATCACCACGAGCAATTCGATCAGGGTGAACCCTCTACGCAAGCGGGAGTGCATGGAACCCTCCTTCTCACGAATCTTCGGTAACGGAAACTAATAGAAACAAAGCCCCCGCCGCGAGGCGGGGATTAACGCGTTAGTGGATGTCGAAGTCGAACTTATTGGGCCCGTCCCTGGTGACGTTCACTTCTTGCTTCGAGTCTTCGTTCCAACTCGCTGGAACCAGATCCTTGGAAATGATGTTGGTGTTGGCGGTCGGGCCCGGCGGCGAATTAGGGTCTACTGGGTTGACGGCGGTCTGGCCGTCCCCGGCGGTGACCCGGACCAGATACCTGCCTGGCTTCAGCCCGGATTGCTGCGGGATGGTGAACGCGCCGTTGTAGACGGTCGCGTTTCCCCCCGTGTCCTGGCTTTCTAACGGCTCGAATAGGACGATCGCTCCGTCCTTGATTGGCTGGCCATTGATTCTAACCGTCCCGGAGACGGCAAGCCGCCCGCTACCTTGGGGCTTGGAGCAGCCAGCAGCGACGACGGTTATCGCCAAGATGCCGATGGCAAAACGCTTGCGGTACATGACCCCTCCCGCCCAGCGCATTGGTTAAAAAATGATGATCGAACGGAGAGTGTTCTCATTAAAGGTATATCCGTCGTGGCTTTCGGAAGCAAGCAAATTCCGCCAAAGGCTGGCTCGCTGGATTGCGTAAAGCTTCTCGAAGAGCTGGCTTACGGAATTCTCGAAGCGCGGCTCACGCTGTGGCAAAGGATGCACTGGCCTGAATAAAGTGGCGCCAGGAAATCGGTGCTCGTAGTTCCGCCTTCAGGCGGAACTACAAGCGGTCGAACCCTTCGTAAAATCATTCCAGCAAGGTCGAGATTGTACATGCGTCTCGGAGGCAGCCCAGCGATGGCTTTGGCAGACTGGCTCTTTGGCCGGAAATTGGCGACCGCCGAGGAAGGCGAACAGCGGGTGGGCGTCTTTGCCGCGATTCCCATGCTGGGGCTCGACGCGCTCGGCTCCGCAGCCTACGGGCCGGAAGCCGCGTTGACCCTGCTCATTCCGCTTGGGGCAGCCGGGCTGGCGTACATTGGACCCATCAGCGCGCTTATCATCGCGCTGTTGATGATCGTCTACTTCTCCTATCGCCAGACGATTGCCGCCTATCCGCACGGCGGCGGCTCCTACACCGTGGCCAAGGAGAATCTGGGAACCACGGCCGGGCTGCTGGCGGCCGCGGCGCTCATGCTCGACTATGTGCTCACCGTGGCAGTGGGCATCTCGGCCGGGGTAGGGGCGCTCATTTCCGCCGTGCCGGTGCTGCAACCGTACACGCTCGTTCTTTGCCTGGCGATCTTGGCGCTGATTGTGATGGTAAACCTGCGCGGCGTGCGCGAATCGGGCATGGCGTTTGTGCTGCCGACGTATGTATTCATTGGCTCCATGCTGACGGTGCTGGCCATCGGCACGGTGAAAGCGCTACTGGCCGGCGGAAACTTGCAGCCGGTCGATACACCGCTGCCGGCCGCGGTGGTGCCCGTCACCGGCTGGCTGCTCATGCGCTCGTTCGCCAGCGGCTGCACGGCGATGACCGGCGTCGAGGCGGTGAGCAACGGCGTGACCGCTTTCCGCGATCCGCCTGTAGCGCATGCCAGGCGCACGCTCACGGCCATCATTTTGCTTCTGGCCATCATGCTAGCGGGCATCGCGTATCTTTGTCGTGCGTACGGGATCATTGCCCGCGAGGAGAATGAGCCGAATTATGACAGCATTCTCTCGCAACTCACGGCCGCAGTGGTGGGACGGGGCTGGTTCTATTATGTAACAGTCGGTTCCGTGCTGAGCGTGCTCGCGCTTTCGGCCAACACAGGCTTCGCGGACTTCCCGCGCCTGTGCCGGGTAATCGCTCAGGACGGCTATTTGCCGAACAGCTTCGCCCATCGCGGCCGCCGGCTCGTGTATTCGAACGGCATCTTCGTCCTGGCCGTGCTATCCGGAGGGCTGCTCATCGCCTTTGGCGGCATTACCGACAATCTGATTCCACTCTTTGCTGTCGGTGCGTTCCTGGCCTTCACGCTGTCGCAAGCCGGAATGGTCGCCCACTGGCGGAAAGAGCGCGGCTCGCATGCAAGAACGTCGATCTTGATCAACGGCGCGGGCGCAATCTGTACCGGCATCACCTTGCTGGTAGTGCTGGTGTCAAAGTTCCTTGCCGGCGCCTGGGTGATGATGGTGCTTATTCCGGCGCTATTGATTCTTTTCCTAGGCGTGAAACGGCATTACCGTAGCGTGGCGCGCGAGCTGGCTACGACTGCGCCGTTGGATACGCGAAACCTCGTGCCCCCCGTCGCCTTGCTGCCGATATTAGGGTGGAACGCCATCGCCCGTAAGGCATTGCGCTTCGCCATGAAGATTTCGCCCGATGTCTATGCGCTGCATATTGCCGGCGACGAGAAGACAATGGATGAACTGGAAGACACCTGGGCGCAGCGGGCGCAGGAACCGGCGAAGGCAGCCGGACTGCCGCCGCCGAAGCTAATCGTGGTTTATTCACCTTATCGCGAGCTTTATCAGCCGCTCAAACAGACGGTTGCCGATTTACAGAGTGCCCATCCCTTGCGCGACATTGCGGTCATTGTGCCGGAACTGGTGACTACGCGCTGGTACCAGTTGCTGCTGCATAACCATGCGGCCGCGATTATCAAAGCCTACCTGCTCTTCAGCGGCTTCCGGCGCGTGTTTGTCATCAACGTGCCGTGGTACCCGGCGGAGTAGGCTTTTCTTCTCCCTGTCCCCTTGGGGGAGAGGGTTGGGGTGAGGGGAAGAACGGCCGGCAAACGCCACGTCCCTTTCCCCTTACCCCTATCCCCTCTCCCCCCGCGGGGAGAGGGGAGCCAATTACCCCAGCAGCCAGCGGGCGAGGTTGAAGTAAATCAAGATCGTGACGATATCCGCGCTCGCCAGCGCGATTGGCCCGGCAGCGACGCGCGGCTCCAGGCGCAGCAAGCGCAGCAACATCGGTAGCGCGAGGCCCATCGCGGCGGCGGCAGCCACGCCGACGGCGATTCCGCCGATCAGGCACAGTGCGAGCTTGCCTTGCTGAAGCCAAATGAGTGAGGCGATGGCTACTACTATGCCGCCTCCCGCGCCCAGTAAAAATCCCGTCTGTAACTCCCGGCCGATCTGGCGAAACAGCGACTTCCATGTCGGCCGCCTGCCGTGCAGCGCTTGCAGCGCCAGGCTCACCGACTGGCTGGCTACCGCTTCGGCCAGATTCAAAACCACTGGGATAAAGAACGCCAACGCCACGACCTTGTTCAGTTCTTTCTCGTAAACCCCGGCCAAAGCGGCACAGATAAGCCCGGCCGTGACGTTGCAGCCGAGCCAGGGAAAGCGCCGGCGAAAAGCAAGCCCGACGTTGCCCGTTTGCTCGCCCGCAGCATAGACGCCGATCCGCTGGAACAGATCGTCGCGCTGGTTATTGTCATCGAGATCGCGCAGCTCCGACGTGTAGAGGTCGACATCGACAAGCCCCAGCATGCGTTTCTGATTATCGACAACCGGAAATGCGAGCAGCCGATGAAGGATAAAGAATTCACAAGCATCGAGCACCGTTGCGGCTTCCGGCAACGTGACGACTTCGCGGACCATGATATCGGCCAATTTGCGCTCCGGCGGGCTCAACATCAGCCGCCGCGTGGGCACCACGCCTTGAAGGCGGTCTTCCGCGTCCACGACGTAGAAATAAATGATGCGCCCGGTAGGCGGATTCTTGCGCAGCCAGTCGAGCGCTTCACCGACGGTCTGCTCAGGACGAAGCCGGGTAAAGTCCTGATGAATGTGCTGGCGGACAGGATCGGTGAGATTGATGCGAATTACCGATGTGGGCATAGACAACTCAATCTTTACGAGCCGGAAGCGTAAGCGACGGGAAGGGATCCGTCGCTTACGCTTCCGGCTCATATACCAGTGGATTTGGTTAAGTTACGAGATGGTCACGCGCACAATCTTACGGCCCAATCTCAACACCAGCCCCGACTCCACCGCCACCGCTTCGTTCGGATCCGTGATTTTGCGACGGTCCGGGCCGATATGGACGGCCCCTTCGCCGATCTTGCGGCGAGCCTCCTTGTTGCTCGGCGCGAGCCCCGCTGTCACCAGCAGCGGGCAGATGTTCATTTTGCCTTCGGCTAGCCTTGCTCCTTCGATCTTCGCTTCCGGAATGTGGTCGGGATCCTGCTTCTCGGAGAATTGCTTCTCCCAATCAGCACGAGCGACCTTCGCTGCTTCAGCGCCATGGTAAAACGTCACGATGTCGCCGGCCAGAATCTTCTTGGCTTCAAACGGCGTTGTCTGGTCCGGATCAAGGAAGCGGGCGATGTCGGCCTCGGATCGATCGGTTAGCAGTTCGAACCACTCCTTCAGTAGTTCATCCGGAATGCGCATTGTCTTGCCGAACTGCTCGCGGGCCGGCTCGCCCACGCCGATGTAATTCTTCAAGCTCTTGCCCATGCGTTTTTCGCCATCGAGGCCGCGAAGGATGGGCAAAGTGATGCACACTTGTGGTTCTTGCCCCGCATCTTGCTGCAAATGCCGGCCGCGCATCAGGTTGAATAGCTGCTCGCTGCCGCCCAATTCAATGTCGGCATGGATTTCCACGCTGTCCTGGCCCTGCATCAAAGGGTACAGGCATTCGTGCAGGCTGATCGGCTCACCCTTACTTAGGCGCTTCGTGAAATCATCGCGCTCCATCATGCGCTGCACGGTGATCTTACCGCAAAGCTCCATCACTTGCAGAAAGCTGTAGTGGCTGAACCAGTCGCCGTTGCGATGGACTTCGGTTTTCGAGATGTCGATGATCTTGCTGACCTGCTGCAAATACTCCTGCGCGTTGGCTTCTACCAATTCCTGTGTGAGCTTGGCCCGGGTCTGATCACGGCCGCTGGGGTCGCCGACCAAAGCCGTGTAGTTGCCGATGATCAGCACCGCCTGGTGGCCAAGCTCCTGAAAGAGGCGCATTTTCCTTAGCGGCACGGTGTGTCCCAAATGGACGTCGGCTGCCGTGGGGTCAATGCCGTATTTCACGCGCAGTGGCTTCTTGGTTTGCAAGCTGCGCTCGAGCTTGCGTTGAAGTTCTTCAAACGGCTCGATCTGCTCGGTGCCGCGACGGATGACGCCAAGTTGTTCGGCAACGGATTTCATTTGCGGGGATCCTGACCCCGCAGGCTCGAAGGCTCGCCTGCGGGCTTGGTTAACAATCCATTTGAAAACGCCCCACAGCCTCGAAAGCGTGGGGGTAATGCTCGATTCTCGGTTGGCGCTGGCCGTAGGGCCAGCATACGATGAGAACGTCGAAGCGGCAGGGAGGTTCGCGCAGTTGCTTGCGGTGCAGGAAGTGCCGGGCGGCCAGGGTCATGCGCCGCTGCTTCGTGCGGTCGATGGACAGCATGGGCCGTTCCGAGTCGAGCTGGGCCGTGGAGCGCACTTCGGCGAACACCAGGCAATTGCCATCAATGGCAACGATGTCGAGTTCGCCGCCGGAGATGTAATAATTGCGGGAAACGATGCGATAGCCGAGGCGTTTCAGGAACTTTGCCGCGGCTTGTTCTGAGCGGTTGCCGAACCAGCGCCGAAACCAAGGCCAACGGCTCAGCGCGAACATATCGAGGTTCCGTGGAGGCTGCTGGCAAAGCAAACGTAGAACGGAATTTATTCCGTTCGCCTAAATCGCGAACGGAGTTTATTCCGTTCTACGTTGTTGGATTAGCCTCGCCGACTTTGCTGCCAGCTGGCGTGCCGTTGGTGCTCGGCTCTTTGCCGGTGCGTTCTCGAAGCCGCGTGGCTTTGCCAACGCGCTTGCGCAGGTAGTACAGCTTGGCCCGGCGAACCACGCCGGTGCGCTTCACTTCAATCTTGGCAATCTTTGGCGATTGAGTTGGGAAAATACGCTCTACGCCTTCGCCCTGCACAATGCGGCGAACGGTGACCATCTCGCGCGTGCCTTCACCGCGAACGCCGATGACCACGCCGCTATAGACCTGCACGCGTTCCTTGGCGCCTTCGAGTAAGCGCTGGTGAATATCAACCGTGTCGCCGACCTGGAACTTCGCCACTTCGCGCGGCTGCGTCTTGGTGGTCTTTGCGCCTTCCTTCTCTTCGGTCACCGTAAATGTCTTGCAGGCTTCAATCTGCGCCCGTTCCACTGCGGCCATGTATTTGTTTTTCATGTTCGTCCGTCCTTTCTGGTCCGGAGGCCTGGCTACGCAAGAGCGATTGCTCGCGCCGCCACTTGGCGATGGCCCCGTGGTCACCGCTCAGCAGCACCTCCGGCACGGTCATGCCGCGAAAATCCCGCGGCCGTGTATATTGCGGATACTCCAAACGACCCGGTTCCGAATGCGACTCTTCCAGCACGCTGGTTTCATCGCCCAGCACGCCGGGCAGCAAACGGATCACCGAATCGATCACCACCATGGCGGGCACTTCCCCGCCGTTGCACACAAAATCACCAACCGAGATCTCGCGCGGCTTCAGACCCTGGCGGATGCGTTCATCGAAGCCTTCATACCGCCCGCACAACAAGAGCAACCGCTTTTCCTGGGCCAGTTCCTTTACTACATTCTGCGTCAATCGCTCAGCGGCCGGCGTTAGCATCACCAACTTGCCGGGCTCAGCGCCTTTTGCCCGCACCGCCTCAACTGCGGCGAACACGGGTTCGGCCATTAATATCATTCCTGGCCCGCCGCCGAAAGGCCGATCGTCCACCTTATGATGCTTATCGGTCGACCAATCGCGAATGTTCCAGCGGTAGATTTCGACCTGCCCGCGCTCTTGGGCCAGCTTTAGGATACTCTCGCCGAGATAGCCGTCGAATATCTCGGGAAACAGAGTCAGAACATCGAAGCGCATCACGCTGATGTCAGCCTGCCGGCGCTTCCGGCTTGGCGGGAGCAGCTTCGCCGGCGGCCGCCTGCTGCTCGAACTTGGGCAGGTATTTCTTAATCAAAATCCGGCACTGGTCCGAAGGCAACGCGCCCACGCTCATCCAGTATTTGATGCGGTCCGGAATCAGCTTGACGCGCTCTTCTTTGTTCTTCATCTGCGGGTCGTACGAGCCCAGCTCTTCTAAAATGCGCCCATCTCGCGGTTGGCGCTTATCGATGGCCACAATTCGGAAATACGACCGGTGCTTGCGGCCCATTTGTTTCATGCGAATAACGACAGCCACGAATTTACCCTCAAAATCTTGCAAATATCGGAAGCTAGTATTGTACAGGCAAGTCAATCTGCGAACAGAGGAGACTACTTGCGCATTGAAGGGCTGGGTAGAAATTACTTTGGCAGCTCAACTTTTTGTTGGAAATCCCCAGTTCTACAGATCGGCCTCCCAATACCACTTGTCGCATACACGTCCATCTTTTATTCCCACGATCACCTTGATTCCGTTTATCGAGCCCTTCCATTCATAGAAACTGTCTCCCTGCACTACCGGCCCGCTTGGATATCTGGGCACTTCGTTGACAGGCATTTCGACTCCCGGCTCTCCAAGAACAAGTTCTACTTGGTCCAAGGTCATTCCGATCTTCAGCTTCTTGTAGTTGCACTCACAAACTTCCTTCGGCGGGCACCACAAGAAGAAATACCAAAAGGCCAGGCAAGTCAACAAGCCCACAGTTACCGCCATTAGCTTTTTCATGACGTGCCCCTACGGGACCTGTCCTTTTATCTCTTCTTTTTCTTCTTCTTCCGCTCCTCGGCTCGCTCTTTCGCACTCTTGCGGTGCCCGGTGCCCACTTTGTTTTGCTTCAGCACCTGCGAGCCGGGCTGAAATGCGCCGGCTTTGCCCAGGCCGTGCATCATCTTGAAGCGCTGCCACATGCTCATGCTGGCCATTTGCCGCATCAGCGTGCGGATCTGTTCGAACTGCGTGAGGAACTGCTTGATCTCGTGCGGCTGGGTGCCGCTGCCGGCCGCAATGCGGCGGCGGCGGCTAATGTCGATGATATCTGGATTGCGACGTTCATCCTTCGTCATCGCGTCGATCATGCCCTGGATGCGCTTCAGGGCCGCTTCCGGGTCTTCGTCGGCCGGCACCATCTCCGCCATGCCGGGCATGGCGCCGATCATGTCTTTCATGCCCAGTTTTTTGATCTGCTCGAACTGCTTGCGAAAGTCGTCGAGGTTGAAGTCGCCCTTCTTCAGCTTCTCTTGCTGTTTCTGCAGATCCTCCTGATTGAGCTGCTGCTGCACCTTGGCGACTTTTTCGACCAGGCCCATGAGGTCGCCCTGGCCGATGATCCGTTGGGCCATGCGATCGGGGTGGAATAGCTCCAGAGCTTCGAGCTTCTCGCCGACGCCGATGAACTTGATCGGAACCTTGGTCACTTCTTTGATCGACAGGGCGGCGCCGCCCCGAGTGTCGCCATCGAGCTTGGTGAGAATCACGCCATTGAGGTCGAGGGCATCATTGAAGGCTTTGGCGCTGTTGACCGCGTCTTGACCGGTCATCGAATCGCAAACGAAGAAGACGGAATCGGGCCGGCATTGCTTGTCGATTTGCCGGAGTTCGTCGATCAGTTGATCATCGATGTGCAAGCGGCCGGCGGTGTCGAGGATCACAATATCTTGCAACGCCTTCTTGGCCTGTGCTACCGCATTGCGGCAAACCGTCACCGGGTCGGACGGAAACTCCGAGTACACCGGGACATTGAGCTGCTCGCCCAGAATCTTTAACTGCTCAATAGCGGCAGGGCGCTGTAAGTCGGCCGCCACGAGCAGCGGCTTGCGGCCCTCGTCGCGAAGCCTGAGGGCGAGTTTGCCGGCCGTCGTCGTTTTGCCGGAACCCTGCAGGCCGCAAAGCATGAGCACCGTCGGCCGGTCCTTCGCCATGGGGATGCGATGGTCCACCGGCCCCATCAGTTGCACGAGTTCCTGATAGACGATGTTGACGATCTGTTCCGAAGGATCGAGCAGCTTCAGCACTTCCTGCCCGACTGACCGCTCGGTGACGCGCTGTATGAATTCGTTGACGACGTTGAAATTCACGTCGGCTTCCAGCAGCGCGGTACGAATTTCGCGCATGCTGTCACGGATATTGGCTTCCGTGATGCGGCCACGGCCCCGTAGTTTCTTCAGGGCTTCGCTCAAGTTGCGTTGAATGCCTTCAAACATTTCGGCAGTCCGTTTTGCAAGTCAAAAATCGTGCAAGAACGCTGTATTCTACGGGAAAAGCGCGGTTCGTGCAACGCGGGGAGGTCCGGGTCGCCTCGCTGCGCTTCGGCCTCCGCCTTGGGTGGAGACCTCCGCCTTAGGTGGAGGCCGAAGCGCAGCGAGGCCGACACAAAGCCCCAATGAATCTGATTGCGCTCGCTAAGCCGCAAGCGGCTAAACGCCGACCCGCAGTTCCATCTCCTCCCTCACCGCTGCCCGCACTTCCTCTTCGGTCCACGCGATTGGCACGCCGTCGCCCCGTTGCCAGAGCGGAAACATGTCCAGAAAGTGCGGTGACAGCGGATTGCTCGATTGCCCGCCGACGAGAACGAATCGGCTCGCGGACCAGTTGCCCACGTCGACAACCATGCGTGTGCCGGCAATGCAATCGGTGTCTGCCGTGGGGTCGAGCCAAACGACTGCGGCTTGACCGATGGTATCGGCGTCGCCGCCCCAAGCGATGGGCCCTTCGTTGAATATCCATTTGAGAATCGGTACGTCCTGAAGGATTGGGTTGCGGAGCCGAAGTTTTCGCACCCGGCCCCAGGGCCAATCGCCGGGCGACGGGCCGAAGCGCTCGCGCAGTTTACGAACTGCCGCGGTTAAAGCGTCGGCCATCTCTTCTATCCAGCTTCGAGCGAACCAGCCGCTCGGTTGATCGTTCAACTGCCGCACTAGATGCTGCAAGCGCCGGGAGTTGAAGAGATTCAAACCCGGATTGCAGGCTTTTTCCCCGAGCGCCCAGCAATAGCTGTTTGGCGCCTTTGCTTTCGTCATCCGCAGCAGCATTTCGGCGACGAAGAATTCGAAGACAGCCGCTGCCGGGGAATCGGCGCTCACCCGGCCATCCCAGTCGCGCAGCAAGTTGATGCCGAGCCGTGTTTCTTCGCTCCCCACTGGAATGGACAGCACGACGGACCGAATCTCGCTCCACGTCAGCGAATTGACGTTCAGGTGCAACTTCTGGCAACTCTCTACGTCCCAATCGCGGCGTTCGTCGAGCGCAAGTCGAATGGAATGGGCACGGTAGGGATCGAGAAAATCCACGCCGACATAGCCGTCGCCGCTGCCGGCCGGCGGCGGGTTATTGGCCGTGGCGAAGTAGCCGCTATGGCCATCCTCGCCATGGGGCATCTGCTCAAAAGGAACAAGGTCCTTCTCCCAGCCGCAATCGGGATCCCAGCCTGGCTGGGGCAGGGTACCCCAGCCGCGCTTGCGTTTCGGGGCTTGGCCCGTAAGTTGCCAGCCGATCTTTCCGGTGACATCGGCATAGACGAAATTTAGGGGCAACACTGGCCATTCGCGGAAGCAGTCCCGAAACTGCTCGAAACTCCGACTTTTGTGCGCTTCCAGGAGCCCGCGCACGGGCAGGGGATCGAGCCAGACCGCTCGGAAGGAAAGATGCGGGCCTTCCCCAGCGAAGATTGGCGTGATGATCGGTCCGCGCGGTGTCTCAAGCACCGGCTCATGCACCGTCTCGCCGCCCTTCACCACGATCGCTTCCATGCGCACTTCGCAGGGAGCGAAGTCCTTTCCCCGGCGCAGGCTTTTTTCGTCGGGCCCAATCTCCTCGAGGAACAAATCAACTTGATCGACCATCCCGGCCGTGGCGCCCCAGGCGGCAAAGCCGTTGTGCCCGGCCGCGAAGGCAGGGCTGCCCACCATCGTCACGCCGGCAACTTCGAACTCTGGTGTGCGCACATGCGCCAGGTACCATTGTGAAGGTAAAGCGGGAAAGAGGTGCGGATCATTGGCCAGCAGCGGCCGGCCGCTGCGCGTGCGATTGCCGGCAATCACCCAATTATTCGACGCCGCCCCAAGCGGCATGGCATGGCTGAATGCCTGCAAGTCGGCTTCGAGACGTTCGATGGCAGAGCCAGCGGAAATCTGGAGGTCGGGATGGGCCAGCGGATCGAGCGCTCGCACAGCTTCCGGCCCGTCGGCTGTAAGCATGCGTAGCCGGTTTAGCTCGGCATCCCAGTTCGATGCCAGAGTGAACGACATCAGTTTGACGAACGCGAGAATATCCACGCCTTCCCACGGTGTCGGCTCGCAGCCCAGCAATGCGAACTCATGCGCCTTGCGCGTGCTGCCACGCGTTATGCCCATGGTCACGCCCGCCGAGTAGGCCATGAGGATTTCCCGAGCAGAATTGCTCAGCACCGGCCATTGCTTTTTCGCGGAATGATGAAAACCAATGCGCCGCGACAGGCGATCCACTGGCACAGCGCGCGGCCCCAGGATTTCGGCAAACGTTCCGCGACAAACCCGTAGCAGGCTCTCAAGTTGGAACGCGCGATCCTGCCCGTGACAGAAGCCCAGGCCGAACCAGCCGTCGCTTTCGTTCTTGGCCTCAATGTGCGGAATGCCCCACGCATCACGACCAATGCGAATGCCTTGGCGAAGCCCGGCGACCTCGATGGTGCCCGAGGTGCGCGGCAAACGCCGGCCAAGCAAGACGCCCAGAAGCCAGCGGGGGAGGTTCATTTGTAACTTCCGGGTGGAGACATTGTCTCTGGTACCCCCGCTCTGCGTGGCTACCCAAGGGCGCGACGCTCTGCATCGAGTCTTTGCATGGCTGGACGCTGAAGCGTCCCGCCGTGCGTTACCACGCGGAGCCTGGTAACGAGAGGGTGGCGCTACTTGTTGTGATATGAGGATGTGGCAACTATGTGACGATCATCCATCCGGTGTGTCGAGCACATGCTTCAACCGAGCTGCCAAATCCGCCGAGAACTTGGTTAGCCACGACGAGTCGATTAGTCCAACACCAGCCAAATCGCGCAGGTGCATTCGGTCCTTATCGCGATTCGAGAGCAGCTTCAAAAGCACCAGCGATTCCAACTTGATTACGCGAAACCTGGCCGCGTCATCGACGGTTTCAATCTCTGGCGCAGGCAGCGTGTGATCCGGGCGCGTCTTCTCGCCGACAAACAAAAGGTGGATTGCCGTGCTCGGCTTGCCTTCCGGTCCATCGCGGAACATCACGACATCCAGGACTTCATCGCGAACGAAGCCGGCTTTCTCCAGCGCAACTGTGATCGCTTGCAAATCGCTGCGACGCACCAGCAAATCCACGTCGCGCGTATTGCGGACCGCGCCCTCATCCACGGTCGCCACCCACGAGGCCACCGCGTTGCCGCCGACTACGGCATACGGAATGCCGGCCTGGTTTAACGCCGCCGTCGCTCGCAACAGCCGCTCGCGCACTTTCGCCACGGCTCGCTCCATTCGGTCGAGAATGTCGTAACTCATGCCCACGGTCTGGGCGGTCCAGGATGACGCATCACCCGCTGATTGGCGAATCGGAGTGGTCATGCGACTTTGTCCACAAGTTCCAGTGTCAGGTGAAGAGCGTTAGCGACGGCCTGAAGGCTGGAAAATTTGACGTCCTTGCCCTGTTCGATGTCGCGGATGGTCGCTTGATTGGGAATGCCGGCTGCTTTTGCTAACGCGTACCATGTCAAGCCGCGAGCTTCGCGCGCGCGCCGAATCTTGGTCGGAATACCTGGTGGGGATGGCTTTCGGCCAGAACCGGGTTTCGGTGGAATATCTTTCATCGCTGCAGCAATGATTTCCGCATGCCGGGCGCGCTCGGCATCGGTTAGTTGGCGATTGATGTGTTTCAGTTTGCGTTTGCTCATTTTCGCTTCCTCCGTGGCTCCGGCACTTCGTATGCGGTGAATGGAACCACTGTCTCCTCATCAGCCTCTTCGTAAATGACGACAATGTAGCGCCCATCCGGGACATGCCCGTACACGCAAGGCCGGCCGCTGCTCCTGCTTGTTCCGGTCGATTCGTAATTTTGCAAAACGTGATCGACATCATTGGTAGTCAGATCATGCTCTTCAACGTGTTGCACGTTGCCGCCCGGCGACGGGTCCCAAATGACTTGGGTCCAATTCATGCTGCTAATTCTCA
>DATGHS010000504.1:0-21084 GCA_035307785.1 Gemmataceae bacterium | reverse complement strand
ACCGGCAGCGGTAAAACTGAGATTTACCTGCGGGCCATTGAGGAAGTCATTCGCCAGGGAAAAGAAGCGCTGGTGCTGGTGCCGGAGATCAGCCTGACGCCGCAAACCATTGCCCGCTTCCGGGGGCGCTGCGGCGAAGTGGCGGTGTTGCACAGTCATCTGGGCGACGTCGAGCGCGGCGCGTACTGGCGGCGCGTCGCATCCGGCCAGGTGCAAGTCGTCGTGGGCGCCCGCAGCGCGGTCTTTGCCCCGGCTCGCAAGCTCGGTCTGATCGTCATCGACGAAGAGCACGAGAGCAGTTTCAAGCAGGAATCCACGCCGCGCTATCATGGCCGCGATGTGGCCGTCATGCGCGCCCGGCTGGAAAACATCCCGATCATCATGGGCTCGGCCACGCCGGCGCTGGAAAGTTGGCACAACGCCGAACGCGGCAATTACACGTTGCTCAGCCTGCCCAACCGAGTTCTTGAGCGCGAGATGCCCCACGTTCGCCTGATCGACATGCGGCACGACGGGCCCCGCAGCCGGATGGAAGCGCTCAGCCCCATGCTTGAGCAGGCAATGCGCGACTCGCTCACGGCTGGCGGACAAGTAATGCTGATGCTCAATCGCCGCGGCTATTCCACGCACGTGCATTGCCCGAGCTGCGGCTTCGTGGCCACCTGCAAGAACTGCGACCTGGCCATGACCTATCACCGCCAGCGCACGGCGTTGGTTTGCCATTACTGCGCTTATGAGCAGGCGCCCTATCAGCGCTGCCCAATGTGCCAGAAAGCGGTGGTCCGCTACCAGGGACTCGGCACCGAAAAGCTGCAGTCGGAAATTGAATCGAAGTTCCCGGCCTATGTGGTACAGCGCATGGACAGCGATTCAATGCAGCGGCCTGGCAGCCACCAGCGCGTGCTCGACGCCTTCCGCAACGGGCAGATCAACATCCTGCTCGGTACGCAAATGATCGCCAAGGGATTGGACTTCCCCAATGTTACACTGGTCGGCGTGGTGAATGCCGATGTTGGCCTGCATATTCCCGACTTCCGCGCTGCGGAACGAACATTCCAGCTGCTCGCTCAAGTAGCAGGCCGCACCGGCCGAGGCCACCGCGGCGGCCGGGTGTTGGTGCAGACGCTGACGCCGGAGCATCCCGCCATCGCGCTGGCCACCGCCCACGATTACATCACGTTCGCCAAGCAGGAATTGGAGCATCGCGATACGCATCATTACCCGCCGTACCAGCGGCTGGCTCGGCTGATCGTCCGGAGTCTGAAGCAGGACGTGGCCGAAAGATTCACTAATGAAATCGCCGCCGCTTTCCAACACGCCCTGCGCAAGCTGACCCCCAAGCCGGGTGAACAGCTGCCTGTGCGGCTGCTCGGCCCCGCCGAAGCGCCGGTCTTCCGGCTCAACAACTATTTCCGCTATCACTTCCAACTGCAATCCGCCAGCCCCGCCCTGCTGCACCAGGTGCTGCGCGAAGTGCTGACAGCCGTGAGGCCGCCAAATAACGTGGAATCGCAGCTGGATGTGGACCCGTATAACATGCTCTGAGGCGAGCAATGCAAGCCAAACAGATGCAAATCGGATTGAATGGCCGTCGATCAACCGGTCATCTTCCGCCGCTTGCACATCGTAATTTGATTCCCAGTTGGAGAGTAAATCACTTCATCCATGAAAGTGCAAATCAACAGAATTCCGCGGCCGCTGGCTTTGAGGAGATTTTCCGGGTCTGTCGGGTCGGGCAATTTTGACGGATCGAAGCCGGGGCCTTCGTCGCGAATTTCGAATCGGGCCTCCTCCGTGGTCAGATCAGCTTGAACGAAAAGTCGCCGGTCGCGGTAGGGCGGTGTTTGCCGGCGTTGGTCCGCGAGCTGGTGAAACGCATTGCTGCCATCCTGCTTGAGATCCGAGCTGACTTCCAGGTTGCCGTGGTAGAGCCCGTTGAGCAGCGCTTCCTCCAGGGCCACGCCCACGCGCGTTTTTTCATTCTGGTTGCACAATTTCATTCCGTAAATGTGATCCTGCAGTTGAGCGACCAACAATGGAACCAAGACGGGATCATTTTCCAAGACAAAGCTGTAGTGGAGGCGATCCAGGTATTGATTCAATTCCTGCTTCCGCCGGTCGATCTTGGCGCGGGCCAGAACCACGGGAAGCGTCTCGTCCAAGGTTTGAATGAGCCGCTTGGGTACATAGCTTGCCGCGCCCCGCTGCAGCGCTTCGATGGCGATCTCTTCGCTCCCCTTGGAAGTCATCACGATAACCGGCACGGCGGGGTGATGAGTGACAATTTCATCAACGAGCTCCAGGCCACCCATTTCCGGCATTTGCATGTCGGTAAGAATGACCTCGGGCTTGCTCTGCGCTATTGCCTTCAGAGCGTCGAGTCCATTGGCGGCGAATTGAACCTTCAGACCCGTGATCCGTTGCACGTGGGCGCCGGCCATGCGGCGGTCAATGGCGTTGTCATCGACAATCAATGCCCACGGCGTTGTCTCGGGCTCGCCACTGGCGCCAGTCGTTTCGATTCGGGCCACGTCTTGGGTCGAAGGAGTGCTGATCATCGTTTCTCTCAGGTAAGGCAGCCGGGGCCAAGAGAGTTTGCTCAGGGTATTAAGCTGGCGCCAGTGCGGGCTCGGTCTTGTTTTCAGCGCTTTCGTTCAGCAATGATTCCAACGAGGACTGCAGGATTCGGACCGCTGCTTCCAATTGATCATAGGCGGAAGGAGCGTCCGTCAGATCCCCGGATCGCCCGAGAAGTTCCAATCGATAAATGGCCTCAAATGCGGTGGAAGCGCAGAAATTACTGATGGAGCCTTTGAACGTATGGCTGGCGCGGCGAAGTTTCGCGGCATTGCTCTGAGCAATGGCCTCGCGAACGTCGGCCAGTTGAGCCGGGCAATCGCCAATGAACAAGCCTATAAGCTCCTTGAGAAAAACGCGGTCGCCGGCCACCCGTTCGAGCAGGCCGTCTTTGTCAAAAACGGCGGGCGTGTGCGTTTCTGCGGTCACCGCTGCAATCGTTTGCGACCCGGAAGTCCGAAAGACATCGATCGCCTCACGCAGATCTCGGGCTTGCACCGGCTTGGCCAGATACCCGTCCATTCCTGCTGCCAGACAGCGTTCGCGGTCGCCCTTCATCGCATGTGCGGTCATGGCGACAATCGGAATATGCCGTCCCGTTTGTTTTTCTTCTTTGCGGATGACGGCGGTCGCCTCAAAGCCGCCCATTTCGGGCATTTGCACGTCCATGAAAATCAGGTCGAATGTTTGGTTTTGCCACTCATTCAGCGCAATGCGGCCGTTGGCCGCGACGACCACGCGATGCCCGAGTTTTTCGAGAAGCTTGACAGCCACCATCTGGTTGACGGGGTTGTCTTCCGCCAGAAGGATGTTCAGGCGTTTGGAGGCCCGCGATCCCGATATAAGCGGCGCGGCGCCGGTCTTTCCATTTCGCTGCATGGAAAGACGGAGTGCTTTCGCCATCGTGCTGAGCAATTCGGTCTGCTGAATCGGCTTAACAATATAGGCCGTCACGCCCAGCTCGCGGCAGCGAGCAATGTCACCGCGTTGGTTGTCCGACGTCAGCATCATTATCGAGACATGCTCATAACCAGGATGCTGCTTGATGCGTTCTGCCAGCATAAATCCATCCATTTCCGGCATCCGCGCATCCAGCAGGATTAGTCGGAACGGTTCCTTGGCTGCGGCTGCCTGGTCCAGTGCCTGCAGCGCCGCCGGGCCGCAATCGACGGCAGTCGGTTTCATTAGCCAGTTGCTCACGGTGTCCTTGAGGATGCGCAGATTCGTGGCGTTATCATCGACCACCAGAACCGGAATGTCCTTCAGGCGCGGCGCAAGGGCCAAGACGGCGGAACTGACGCCCGGCGAACCTACACCAAATCGTGCAGTGAAATGAAAAACCGTGCCCTGGTTCAGTTCGCTTTCGACCCAAATCTTTCCACCCATCATTTCCACCAATCGAGTGGAAATCGTCAGTCCCAGGCCGGTGCCTCCAAATCTGCGTGTCGTGGAGCCGTCGGCCTGGGCAAAAGGCTCGAAGACCAACTTTAGCTTGTCGGCCGGAATACCAATGCCGGTGTCGCGAACGATGAAGTGCAGTTCGCTTTCCGTACTGCTTTGGCGTACGACTTCAACGGAAAGAACCACTTCGCCGTGCTGGGTGAATTTGAGCGCATTGCCCACGAGGTTAAGCAGAATCTGCTGCAAGCGCGTGGGATCTCCGTTCAGATGATCGGGAACTGCCGCCGAAATGTCGTGGGCCAGTTCCAGGCCTTTTTCATGTGCGCGCAGATTCAGCGTTCTCATAGTCGAGCCAATGGATTCGCGCAAGCTGAAGTCGATCTGCTCCATTTCGAGCTTGCCGGCCTCGATCTTCGAAAAGTCCAGAATATCGTTGATGATGGTCAGAAGGCTGTTCGCGGAGGAATTCACTGCGTTCAGATACTCGCGCTGTTCCTTGGAAAGGTCGGTATCGAGCGCCAATTCCGTCATGCCGAGGATCCCGTTCATGGGCGTCCGTATTTCGTGGCTCATGTTGGCCAGGAACTCGCTCTTGGCCAAATTGGCGGCCTCGGCCGCTTGTTTGGCGTGGTGCAGTTCCGCTTCAATGCGCTTGCGCGCGCTAATGTCCACAAAGGAGACAACCGTGCCGGTTAGCTTCCCGTCCCGGTGCATCGGATTGCACCACAATTCCGCGGAGAAGCTGGTGCCGTCGGCGCGCCAGACCAGGTCGTTGTCGACGTGAATTCCATAGCCGTGGCGCACCGCACCCGTGAGGCCGCTTGGTTCCGGCGCACCGTCTGTGGATCGGCCGCGGTGAACCAGATCCAGCATATTCCGGCCCAGGAGGTCGTCGGGCTTTCCATAACCGAGCAATTGCGCACAGGCAGGATTGCAGAAGATACATACGCCAGTCACATCGATTCCATAGAGCGCCTCGGCCGTGGAATCGAGCAATAACTTGAACTGCTGCTTCAGCCCTTTTTCACGCAGCGCAACTTCCAGGATCATGCGGCGAAATGCCTTGGTGAGTTCGCTCACCTCGTCGCTCCCATTGCCGGTGGGAAACCATTCAGGCAGTGTGGCATCGTCGTTCATCAGCGCGTCGCCCCCGGCGAGCCGCGCCGCTGCCTGGGTCAGGCTTTGCAGCGGTTGCGACACCTTTCGCATCAACAAGTACATGGCGCCGGCGCAAAATGCAAACAGGCACACGACCAAGCCAGACATTTGCAGAAGTCGATTCTCGATATTTTGCCGAATCAGACTGCGATCCATGCCGACGTGCACGTAACCCACCTGCCCGGCGAGAATCGGGCTGCAAACGTCGATGCACTCTTGTTGTCCATCCAGGCGGACGTTTTGGATGATGGTTTTTTGGCTGTCTCCGGAAAGGCGCAGCATTTCCTCGGGAACCACGGGGGCGAAGGTGTGGGCAACATATTCTCCGTAGTTATCTTGAACGAGGATGTAGGCCACTCCGGGAATGCTGTCGCGCCGTTCGTCGATCATCGCTTGCACCGTGGCCGGGTCGCGGTTCAAGAGAACCTCCCCGCTAGACCCGGCGATGCTCTCGGCAATTGCTTTGCCTTTGGCCTGAAACTCCGCGGTAAGATTGGTATTGATCGACCAGGCTATAAAAACGGCCAACACCAGGGTGGTGAGCGCAAAAACGGCGAGCAGGATCAACAGCGATTTCGTGAAAAGTCGCAAAGATTTCATCGTTGCCACCTCTTCCAATCCAGGAGCGACTCGAACTGGCCGTTCTTGACCACCGTGTAATACACGCGGTCCGAGGCCTGATGGCGTCCATCGCCAAATGAGAATTGCGCGCCAGCGCCCAGATCGAGATCGCGCAGGGACTCGGCCACACTCTTGAGTCGATGGCGTTGGAATGGGGGCCCCATTTTTTCCAAAATCGCAACCAGGAGTTTGGCGTTCAGAAAGCCTTCCAGACTCACGAAGCTGTACGACAGTGGCTTATATTCCGCAGATTCCTGAAACTGTCGGTTTTGGACGTCGCGGGGGGGCTGCGGATTATGGCGATCCATGAGTGCGCGATATTCCCGCACCGCGGGAAGCTCCAGATCGTGGTAGCTCGGCACCACTTGAGAATTAATCAGGTTTACCGTGTAGTCTCTCCCCGTCGTGCGGCCGGTTTCATTGAGCAGCGCCAACATACTCTCACTGCCGACAAATGAGACGTTGGCGATCGGCACGTCCCACCCAGCATCGCGGGTGTCGCGCACAAAGGCGCCGCAGGCTGCATAGGAGCCGATGCAGATCACGGCATCGGCTTCCGTCTTACGAAGTATTTCCACCTGCGTGCTCATGCTGTCCTGGTACGTGGTGCCTCGCCGGTAGGTGGCCTCGCCGGCCATTTTTAGGCCATGTTGAGCCAAGGCCGAACGAACGCCCTCCCAGCCGTTTCGGCCATAAGCATCGATTTGATAAAAGACAGCAATGCGCTTACGGCCGATCTCGACGAAATGGTCCACCAAGCCGCCGGTTTCCTGATAATACGACGCCCGCAGGTTAAACACGAATTCCCCATAGGGCGGCTGGCGCTGCGGTTGGGCGCCGGTAAAAGGAAAGAACAAGTAAACCGACCGGTCCTGATTGTGCTTGAGCAGCGGTAAGCAGCGCGTTACGGTCGGCGTGCCCACGTAATTGAAAAGCAGAAACACATTGTCTTTTTCGATGAGCTGGATGGTGTTTTCGATGGCCGGCGTGGGGTTGTAGCCGTCGTCGTATGTCTTGATGGCAATCTTGTGACCATGCACGCCGCCGTGGCTGTTGACCTGCTCGAAATAGGCCGTCGCCCCGCGGTACAGCTCAATTCCCAAGCCTTTGCTTGGGCCGCTGAAAGCCGCCGACGTGCCGAGGACAATCTCTTGGGCGCCGATTCGAGCCGGCCACCACAGGATCAATACGCCAATCCAAAACAGAATCCGCTTCATCTGCCACCTGGCTTCCAAATTCGCAACTGAATGCTGGGCCCATAGTTGCGTCCATGGCACTGCTCTCAATTGCGATGGGACAAGCGCTCGCGAGTCTACTCTTCTCTTAGTTCAAAAAGCGGGGTTGGAGAAATCGGGGAGCTAATCCGCGTTGAATCAATGAAAATGGCTCGTCGGGATGCGCCAAGCTTAACGATCATCCGGCTTGTATCAGGCGCGTTTATTGTGGCGGCATTGCGCGAATTTTGGTTACTATCCTTCTATCGGCTCATCGCATATTCCGCGGCCTCGTTTTCCCGGGAGTTCCAATCCATGCGTAGATTCCTGGTCCTCTTGCCGGCGCTCGCGTTAGGGATGGTTCTGTTTTCGTCTTCCTCGGCCCAGCCCCCGGGGCAGAAGGGCGGTAAGGGCCCCGAAGGGCGGGAGAAAAAGGATGGCCCGCCGAGATATGAACTCGGAAAAGTCCTGCCGCCTTTTGTGCGCGAACGGCTTGAACTCACGCCGGAACAAGAAAAGCAGCTCGCCGAGCTTGAGAAAGAAGTGAAAGAAAAGCTCGAAAAGCTTCTGACGGCCGAGCAGAAGAAACTCATTGAAACGATGGCCGGTCCGGGCCGAGGTCCTGGTGGCCCTGGGGGTCCCGGCGGCCCAGGCGGGCCTGAGGGGCCGTCGCGCGGAAAAGGCGGCCTGCCGCGTGGCAAAGACGGCCCGAGCGAACAAGCGCCGCCGCCACGCCCCGAGCCGCCGGACAAAAATACCACGGAGCAAATCAAGAGCCTGATCAAGAACCCACTCTTCACCGAGGCCGCTGCCGACGGGAAGAGCCCAGCCCACTATGTGCTCACCGGCAACTCGAAATGGGCGTTCGCCGGCCGCAATGGCGAATCGAGCGACTGGGGTGCGGCCCTCGGTTCCAGCGGCGAAGGCCATGGCGGATCCGTGGCGCAAGATGTCACCGGCTTTGAAGGCGGGACGAACAAATGGTTCCGCTTCTCCTTCCGCGGCCTGGCCGAAAACGGCTTCACGCTGAGCCAGGGCCGGCTGCAGATGAAAGTCGATTTCTTCAGCAACAAAGGTAAGAACAGCCTCGACGGTGTGAGCCGCGACCTTTATGAGCTCATCGAAAACGACCGCAAGGAACTGGCCGCCAACGGCAACCATCGCAAAAATGGCGGAGCGGTCTGGAAGACCTACGCTCTGGAGTTCAAATTGCCGTTTGCTGAGATTGACCAGCTGCGCGTCAGCGTTGGGTTCGAGTCGCGGTTCGTGAATAAGGGGCAGGACTCCGCCTTTTACGTCACACGCTTCGAGCTCACGCCCATTCCTCCGCCGGAGAATGCACCCAAGATCCTCAAAGGAGCGAAAGGCTTCGAGCCGTCGCTGCAGACGCTAATTCCGCTGGGCGGCCGTTGGTACTATGATCCGGGGCCCGGCATGAAGGAAAAGCCGGCCAAGCTGGTGGTCGATTATCGCAACGCCAACCGGCTCTACTTTCGCGATAGCCGGCTCAGCAATCCGTTTGCCGAGAACATGACCGCCTGGCTGCGCAAGGGCAACATGGACTTGAACGGCCAGATCGTCACGGCCGACCGGCTCATCACCGACAACGTGGTGATCGTTTTCGACAACGACAAGACAATGACTGTCCACGCCCGCAATATTCCGAATCATCCCACGGCCCAGTTCCCGGAGCCCCGTGGCAATCCATCGTATATTCAAGAGCACAGCTACACGTATCACATTCCGCTGAATCCGGTGCACAATCCCAAGGCGATCGCCATGACGCCGACGAATTCCAACCGGGCTTTGAACATGGGCGCGACGGGAATCGCCATCAATGGCGTGGTGTTTTACAACCCGTTCGATGCCGGCATGCAGGACGCCACCAGCATCATGGACCGCTGCTGCGGCCACCCCAGCCCCGACAACCGCTACCACTACCACAAATACCCGGTGTGTGTGAAGTCGCCGTTCGTGGATGAAGGCGAAGAGCATTCGCCGCTCATCGGCTTCGCGTTCGATGGCTTCCCGATTTATGGGCCGTACGAAAGCCAGCGCGTGATGGCGAAAGATCTGAAAGAAAACCCGCTCAATGAATTCAACATCCACTACGACGAACTGCGCGGCTGGCATTACCACGTGACGCCGGGCAAGTTCCCCTACGTCTTCGGCGGGTATTGGGGCGAAGTGGATAGGCGCAACTTCCCGCGCGGCGGTCCCGGCAGCGGACTGCCGCCGAAACGATAGAAAAAAGCGGCGGTGTTTGACTGGCTTCCGTTACTGGAACTGACGGGGAGGTCACGCATGGACGCCCCGGCCCATCGTTTGCTCGCGGTGGGCCGGCGCATCCAAGCTTGACCAACGCGAATTGATCCGAACCGACTTCAAGCCGGCGCCCGGATCGAAAGTCGCCGAACTGGCGGCGAAATTCGACATCGTGATCGGCTTGACGCCCGACGATTCACGAGAACGGCGGCGCTGACACTGTTTAGCGGCGCCTCCGACAACTTCGAGCGGCACTCGGTGGAACCCCGCCACGACGGCGGGGTTTTTTATTGATCCATGAGCTGTTATTCCAAACTCCGCGCTTGCAGCGAATCGCTCTGCGGTTTACTGTAGGTAGAAGTGATTGCCGTTTGCCATCGGAACGGATTCGCGCATGAATGAACCGGTACAACCCACCAGGCCGGATGCCGGCACGGGCTCGCAGGAGGGCCTAGCGCAAATGCTGCGCGGCGATCAGCGCATGCGCTGGCTGCAAGGCCAGCGCATTCCCGTGGAAGAATACCTCAGCTATTACCCCGAACTGCGCGGCAACACGACTACCATTCAGGAACTGCTCCGCGGCGAATTGCAATTACGCCGCGAGCTAAAGGTGCCATTCGACCAGGAAGAATTGCTAGCCCGATTTCCGGAACATGCCGGCTGGCTACGGCAAGTCTTTGAGCAAATGCGGCAACAAGAAAGCGCTTACGAGACGAGCACGGGCTCGGAGGATACGCCTCAGCCCGTTGCCTGGCCCGAGATTCCGGGCTTCGACATCCTGGCCGAGATTGGCCGCGGCGGCATGGGCGTAGTGTACAAGGCGCGGCAAGCGAAGCTGAATCGTTTCGTGGCACTCAAGGTTCTGTTGGCCGGCTCGCAAGCCAGTGCGCGCGCGGTGGCTCGCTTCCGCAGCGAGGCGGCCGCGATCGCCCGGTTGCAGCATCCTTACATCGTGCAAATTTTCGACATCATCGAGCACGATCAGCAGGTCTTTCTCTCACTCGAGCACATTGGCGGCGGCAGTCTGTCGCGGCGTATCGGCTGCATGGGGCTGCCTATCGGCCAAGCCGTCTCGTGGGCTCATCAGCTTGCTCAGGCGATGCAATATGCGCACGAGCACGGCATCGTTCATCGCGATCTAAAACCAGGCAATGTGCTGCTGACCGACGACGGCATTCCGAAAATCACCGACTTCGGTCTGGCCAAGCGCATGGACGACGAATCGAACCTCACGCGCACCGGCACTGTGGTCGGCACGCCCGATTACATGTCGCCGGAACAGGCCGAGGGCCGCGTTCACTCCATCGGCCCGGCGACTGACATTTATTCACTCGGCGTGATCCTTTACGAGATGCTCTGTGGCCGGCCGCCGTTTCGAGATGAAAATGTCATCAACACACTCGACGCGGTGCGGTTTCAGCCGCCGCCGCCGCCTAGCCGCTTTCGGTCGGAACTTCCGCGTGATCTTGATGTCATCTGCCTGAAATGCCTGCAAAAATCCACGGCTCAGCGCTACGCGACGATGAAAGCCCTGGCGAAGGATCTGCAACGATTCCAGGCCGGCGAACCGGTTCAGGCAAGGCCGGGAGCCATGTTGGCAAGCGTGCGCTCTTGGTTTCAAGAACATGGCGTGATGGTATTGATTGGCTTCTTGTTGCTTGTGATCGCGGCGCTAGTTGCCGGCTGGCTGATGCGTTGAGCAAGCTAAACTTCGTAGCGGAATTCGCGAGAATTCCGAACTCGCCCGTCGGAACTCGCAAAGGTTCCGCTACAGCCCTGCATGTTATCCCGTCGCTTGCGCTCCGGGCTCATTTCCTGCTCCCGGCACATGCTCATGAATCCCTTCGTAATGCAGATGAAAATGCCGAATCGCTTCCACGGGATTGAGATTCATAACGGCGCGACCGGTGGTGAGCCATTGGCCCTTGCGGAAGACGAAGACCGCACTAGCGCTACGCAGATTTCCGACTGCGGCCACGCCTTCCATGTCGCCGCCGGCAATGGCCTCGAACGAGATTGTGACCGGAACCAGGCCGATCAGATCGCCGCTGTGCTTGTCGCGAGCCAATTCCAGGTTTTGGCCAAAGTCGCATTGCTTCCAGCGCAAGCCGCGTGGCTTGCCGGAAGCCGCAGCCGCCTGGAAGAACATCTGCTCCAGTCGCTCATGCTGAAGCAAGAACGATTCTCGAGCCCGGCCGATCTGGATTTCCTGCCCCGCCCGGTGAAACCAGCGCCACGACAACAGCGCAATCAACCCCAGCAATGCCACAATTCCCACGGCCGCCCATGCGAATGGCCCCATCAAACTTCTCCTCGATTGGAGCGTCGAACGGAATTAATTCCGTACTACGTTGTTGTATGGAGCGCCGCCATTCCGGTCTGGGCGAGGATAAGCGGCGACTGTAAGATGGTGGGCACTGAATATGTTGTTCAAGGCGAGCCGTGCACAAGCCCGACGCGTAAGCGAGGGAGCGTGCAACGCTTGCCCAATTTGGAGCCCCCATGGTCGAACGGCGTTCGGAATTGACTCGGCGATATCACCGCAAAAAGAAAATGTTGAAGCTGAAGCGGAAACTAGCGTTAGCGCAAACTGAACCGGACAAGGCGAAGGTCTTGAAGAAGATTCAGGCGCTCAGTCCCGAATGGAAAGAGCCGGTGGCGAAGAAAAAGTGAGGGGTGCTGTACGGGCCGGAAGCGTGAGGGACGGATTTCAATCCGTCGCTTACATTTCCAGCTCGTACGGTCAACACCGTAGCTTCTCCAAATCCTCCCAAAACCCCGGGTACGTCTTCGCCACGCAGCCGGGGTTGAGGATGACGATCCCCGGCACCTTCAGGCCCACCAGCGCCATGCTCATGGCCATGCGGTGGTCGTTGTAAGTCTCGATCTCCGCCCCGTGCAGTGGCCGGGGCGTGATCTTCAAGCCGTCAGCATACTCTTCGACTTCCGCGCCGATTTTTCGCAATTCTGTGGCCAGGGCCGAAATGCGGTCAGTCTCCTTGTGCCGAATGTGAGCGACATTGCGGATGGTGGTTGGCCCTTCGGCAAAGCAGGCGACGGCAGCAAGCGTCATCACCGTGTCGCTGATGTCGTTCATATCGACATCGATGCCGTGCAACGGCCGGCCATGCACCGTGATGCCGGAGGAGCAAGACTCGACACGGCAACCCATCTGTTCGAGCAGATCGACGAAACGGATGTCGCCTTGGATGCTGTCGCGAGTGAGATCGGCAACGGTGATTGTGCCGCCGGTGATGGCGGCGGCGGCCCAGAAGTAGCTGGCGGCGCTGACGTCTGGCTCGACCAAATAATCCGAGTTTGGACTTGGGCGCTTCGCTTTTGAACAACGAAACTGCGTCCAATTCTCGGTCTCAACATTCAAGCCAAAGCCGCGCATCATTTTGACCGTCATTCTTACATACGGGACCGAAACCAACGGGCCGTCAACTTCAATCGTAATCTCGCTATCGGCAAACGGAGCCGCCATCAACAACCCGCTCAGAAATTGGCTGCTCACATTGCCTTTGATTCTCACCTTTCCGCCGCGCAGACCTTGCGAGCGTATGACAGCAGGCGGGCAGCCGTTGCCATTTTCACTTTGCGCGTCTACGCCGAGTTGCCGCAACGCTGAGAGCAGGTCTTCGATCGGGCGTTGCCGCATGCGCAGTGTGCCGTCGAGCCGATATGTGCCACTGCCAAGACTGACCAGCGCGCACAGGAAACGCATTGTTGTGCCAGAATTGCCGACGAATAGATTTGCTTCCGGCGGAAGAAAACTATCACTATGGAACAAGTGCCAGTCGTGTCGGTACAGACTAACGAAGGCTGTTTCCTGACTCGAAAAGGTCTGCCAACCCAATTTTTCGAGAGCCTTCATCATCAATTCGGTATCTTCGCTTAGCAGCGCATTGTGAATGTCGAAATCCGTGCAATCGAAAAGCGCCCCCAGCACCAACGCCCGGTTCGTGATGCTCTTCGATCCCGGCACGCTGGCTACGCCGGCAAGCGGCTTCGTTAGCGGCACCATCTCCACCCGCTCCGGGTAGCTGCGCGCTTCACTCGGCATAGGTCACTCGCATCAAGAACAAGCCTTCGGCCGGGGCGGTCGGCCCGGCTTCGGCGCGGTTTTCCAGGTTCAGAATCTCGGCCACGCGTTCTTCCGGCCAGTAGCCGCGGCCCACGTTGATCAGCGTGCCGGCAATCGAGCGGACCATATTGTACAGGAAGCCATCCGCTTCCACGTCGATGTAAATGAAATCGAACATCCGGTTCACGCTGAGGTGCGTGATGGTGCGGATGCTGCACATGCGGTTGGGCCAGTCGGTCTCGAAGCTGTGAAAATCATGCCGGCCCAACAGCGGCCGGCTCGCCCGCTGCATGGCTTCAACGTTCAAGCGCCACTTGCAGTGCCAGGCATAGCGGCGCATGAAAAGGTCGGGCACGGAGCCATCGTGAATGACATAGCGATACATCTTGCGCAGGGCATCGCGGTTGGCGTCGAAGACTTGCGAGACTTCGACCGCATCGCGAATGATGATGTCTTCGGGAAGATGCGCATTCACTGCTCGCACAAGGACTTCCGGGGCCAAATGCGTGGCCGTGAAGAAGTTCACGACTTGGCCGACGGCATGGACGCCGGCATCGGTCCGGCCGCTGGCGTTCACGCGCACGCGCTCATCGCCAGTGACCGCGGCAATGGCTTGTTCGAGCGTCTCCTGCACGGTGCGATAGCCCGGTTGCGTCTGCCAGCCGCGAAAATCGGTGCCGTCGTAGCTGAGAGTGAACTTGATGTTTCGCATCACCAAAGCGCCCACAGATAAACACGGACTTCGTAAGACGGATGAACACGGATCAATTCATTTCTTTATTCTTATCCGTGTACAATCCGTGTTATGCAATCTGGGTTCATCCGTGGGCTAATTTCGAAATAAGACTTCAGCGATTTGCACGGCGTTGGAGGCAGCGCCTTTGCGGAGATTATCCGCGACTACCCAGATGTTCAGGCCATTCGGCACACTGGGGTCGCGGCGGATACGACCGACGAATACTTCATCGCGGCCCTCGGCCATCAGCGGGGTTGGCACCTTTCCACTGCCCGGCTCGTCCATCAGGATGACGCCCGGCGCTTTGGCCAGAGCCGCTCGCGCTTGCTCCACGGTGATCGGCTTATGAAATTCGATGTTTACGGCTTCGGAATGGCCGACTCGTACGGGCACGCGAACACACGTTGGCGAAACCAAGATCGACTCGTCTCCCATGATCTTGCGCGTCTCGCGGATCATCTTGATTTCTTCTTCGGTGTAGCCTTCCTCGCCGAGTTTCCAGTCGTGGCTGACTACGTTGCCGGCCAGGCGCGCAGCATGCGCTTTCGGCGGCGGTACCGGTTGCCCCCGGCCCATCGCCGCCAGTTGCGCGTCAAGGTCGCTCAAGCCCGTGGCGCCTTTGCCCGAGGATGCCTGATACGTGGCTACCACTATGCGTTTGATTTTCGCCAGATCGTGCAGCGGCTTGAGAGCTACGACCATTTGAATGGTCGAGCAATTGGGATTGGCCACGATGCCTTTGGGAATGTTCTGCAGCTCGTGCGCATTCACTTCCGGCACCACGAGTGGCACCTCGGGATCCATGCGCCAGGCGGAGGAGTTATCAATGACAATAGCGCCATGTTTAGCCGCGATCGGGCTGAACTCGCGGCTGATGCTCGCCGGCGTGCTGGAGAGAACGAGATCGATCCCGGAAAATGCTTCGGGCCGAAGGCGCTCGACCACGTAATTCTGCCCACGGAAGGTGATCGGTTTACCGGCGCTTTTCTCGGAAGCCAGGAACTTGATCGATTTCAGCGGGAAATCGCGCTCGATGAGCACTTGCCGTATCAGTTCCCCGACCGCGCCGGTCGCGCCGACCACCGCCACATTCGGAATCACGTGTTGGTCCTCAAAAAGAAACACCGGCCGCTGCGTGCGGCCGTACATGGTACTGGTACTGTTGGGACTCTTCAGAGACAAGAGTGATCAGAGCGGTGGAAGGTTCGGTCTGAGAAGTACGATGGCCGTAGCACGATGGCCGTAGCCGCAGGCTTCAGCCTGCGCGAAAACCCCACGCGCATGCCGAGGCTTGCGGCTACGGCCACAGTAGTCGACTTAGAGCGCGTTTCACCATCGTGTAGCGACCTAGATACCTGTAGCCGCAGGCTTCAGCCTGCGCGGGAGCCCAACGCGCAGGCTGAAGCCTGCGGCTACAGCCAAAGAAGCCGATACACCACCGTGAAACGCGCTCTAGCACCGTCAAGCGCGCTCTAACAAGCGGGAACAACCAATGCGATTAATGGAATTGAATGGACAAACCCCCTCGGTCTCTGTTCTCTCGGCCTTGGGGAGCTATTCGGCCGAGAATAAACAAAGAACCACTGCGCATTCAGACAGCTTGTGGGCGATCGCTGTTTGAATGCGTTTGCGGGGGTTTGGAAGCCGACCACGCCGACTCTAGTACACCGTTACGGTTGTTGTTGTAGTCGTCGTAGTCGTAGCCGGCGCTGTTTGAGTCGGTGTCGTGGGGTCGGTAGTACCGGTATTTGTCGTGCCGGTAGACGTCGGATCGCTTGGGGAGATGCCGCTTGGCGCATCACGATGTTCGAGCTGTTCGATGGAGAGACGAACGCGCAGATTCATGAGACCGCTCCTGTGTCACACGTGACGAAGGGCAGCTACGGCCATCACGAATGAACGCAAGCGGTTTTTGTCTTACCTGCTGATTAACTTGGGAGCCAAAAGCAGGGAACCGCTTGCGCTTCGATGACCGTTGCGTTAGTTAGGTAGGAAATGGTCGCTGAACTGGCGCACAAATGGCAAAAATGCCAATACAGTACCCTTCCCCACAGTTTTCTAAAAACAAGAAAACTGGGGTTCTAAGTACCACATTGGAAAAACGAGTCAAGCAGGAAAATGACCGTCTAACCAAGAATTTTCAAAATGTTGGCAAAAATTAACACTCCCACGTGAAAATTAAGGTATATACTCAATTTTGCTCCCAAGTTTTTCGTCTCTCCAAAGCAGGGAAGCCGCATTTCGGTCGCCCATCCGCCACAATTCTTTCAAAATCTAAGGAAAAGTCGGCAACTGCTGGCCAGACCAGCTCTATCTCCCTTCCTGGCCAACTTTTAAGGCTGGTTCCACTAGCTCCTGGAGCTTGTGCTCTTTGCGTATCGAATCGAAATCTTTGTCGGTTTCAATGCGTTTCGCCAAGCTGACGTCACCCCGAATGGCTTTGCCAAGCAATTCAAAGGCGTCGCTCTTTGCTTGGGGCTCGCGACACGTGAGCTGAGAATACAAGCTGGCCATTTGGTAAAGAACAAACGGCGAGCGATCCTGCGCCAGGCAAAACTCGGCATCCTGCTTGGCGCCTTTCACATCACCCAATCGGGCCCGATAGACTCCGCGCCCTGCCCGGCCAGGAACATAATCGGGATAATGCTTTACCAATTCCTCATTGGCGGCAAGAGCCTCCGTATTCTTGCGCAGGATTTCCCCATATACATAGGTCTTGTTTTGGAGGGCGTGCCGGCAACGCGGATTCAAGCGCAGCGCTTGCTCAAAGTCGGCCAAAGCGCCTTCCGGGTCGGCATCCATGCGAGCCCAGCCGCGCGTCACCCAGCCCCGATCATCCTCGGGTTCCAGTTTCAGGCCTTTTGCCTTGTCCTCTGCGGCTTCTGCCTTTTTGCCCATCAGGCTGCGCACGACCGAACGCATCAACCAGACGTACGTAGGGGGATCGTCGTGCGTCAGAGCCGTGCTCAGATCCGCTTCTGCTTCCGCTAAGCGACCCAAGTTTCGCCACGCCAAAGATCGATTAATGAGGGCTTGCGTAAGGCGCGGGTTGAGATTCAACGCTTCGTCGAAATCTGCCTTGGCGTCAACAAACCGGCGCGCGTTCAGCCGTAACGAACCCCGGCTGAAAACCGCCCAGCCGCGCTCAAAGTTCGGCTGTAAAGTAATGCAAACCGTCCAGTCCGTTTCGGCATCGTGGTATCGCCCCAACTCTTCGTGGCACAAAGCATTCAGGTGCCAGCCCATGTAGAATTGCGGATCGCGGCGCAACAATTCCGCAAGCCATTTGAGGGCTTGCCCGTATTGGCCCTGGCCAACGAGCAACGAGGCTTGCGCATACAAATCGGCATTATCCCATTCGCTCAGGTCCATTTTCTCGAAATTGGGCTGCTCGGAAGGCAGCTTCAGAAGTCCGGATTTGCCGTTGAACTGCAAGCATTGTTCCGCCAGCTTGGCCCAGTATTCAGGCGGCTTCTTGCCGGCCGTCACGGCATTGGCCGGGCGGAAGGTCCGCGACGTGTCGGCCATGGCCAGGAATGCGTACCCCAGCGCATCCAACATTGGGCTTCGCTCTTCGGGCGTCAGCTTTTGCAATTCGTCGCGCGCCACCCATTGGCCGTCTTCGGCAATGCCATATCGATTTACCAGCTTTTCAACCAACTCGGAGCCTTGTTTGCGCAATGCCGACGATTGGTGCCGGGATTGGAGGCAAATCTGCGCTTGCCGGGCTTCTTCGGCCGATCGGTTGGCCAGCGAAAGCGATTGCGTATGAAAGACCTGCTGGGTCAGGCGCTTGCTCTTCGAATGCTCATTGGCCGCAACGCCGACAGGCAGCACAATCAAGACCATGGCCGCCGCCGCTACGCTAGCTGCCGCACATAAGCGCGGATTTCGATGGCGGAACTTGCTGAACCGTTCCCACAGCGATGGCTCCGGCGCAAACTTCAGCGGCCGGTGGCTCAGTTGCCGCTCCAGGTCCTCTTTCAGCTCCGTGGCCGACTGATAGCGCTCTGCCGGATTCGGCGCGAGCAGCTTCTTGACGATGCTGGCAACGGCGGGGCTGATGGCAGGATTGATGCGCCTCGGGTCGGGCACTATCGCTTGGCGATCCTTTGCCATGAATTCGGCCACGTCGGGCAACTTCCCCTTAGGAACCTTGTAGGGGAAAATGCCCGTCATCAGTTCGTACAGCATCATGCCGATGGCGTACAGGTCGCAGCGTACATCGCTGATGCGTTCGCCCTTGCGGAATGCGGCGAGTTGTTCCGGGGCCATGTATGGCAGCGTACCGCCCATGCGCGCTTTCGAGGTCGGCGTTTGCTGGACGTTGAGCGCCAGGTTGAAGTCGAGGAGCATCGGCTCGCCGTCATCCGTGATCAGAATATTGGCCGGTTTCAAGTCACGATGCAGAATGCCGCGAGCGTGAGCATGGGCCAGACCGTCGGCCACCCGCGTCATCAGGGAGAGCGCGGCTTCCACGAGGCTCATGCTGGCAAGTTGTTCCAGGTGGGTAACGGGTCGGCTGTCGTTCTCGCCAACAACGGCTTGCGAACGCAATTTGGCCGATTGAAACGACGCAGATGCCTCGGAACCGTCCGACTGAAGGATCGAGGAATCGGTCTGCGAATTCCGGCGCGTGCGGCCACGCTCGAACAGCGTACTCAACAGAATCCGGCCGGAAGTCGGCAATGAATTGCTGCGCTTTAAGCCACGGATTAAATCGGCCAGCGTCGTCGAGCCGAGCAACGGCATGCATACCGCTTGCAAGCTGCCGACACGGTGCATGGAAAAGATGGGCATGATGTTGGTGTGCTGAAGCTGCGCCAGTTGTTGCGGCTCCTGATCGGGCTTCAGCGACACTTTCAGCGCGACCTCGCGCTCGGCCAGGTCGAGTTGCCGGGCTTTGAACACCCGGCCAAACGACCCGCGGCCAATTTCTTCGACTATGTGAAAGCTTGCGAATTTCTCGCCCGGCCGGGGTAGCCGGCTCTTGCTGGCTTCGCGTTCCTTCGCCTGCAGCTTGACTAACCGGGCCAATTCCGAGCGTTCGACCGGTGGCAAGGCCAGCCCGTTCACCTCGTGATCGGTGACATTCAGAGTGAGATTGGACTCGGCCGAACCTTCGCTGCTGCGGCCGGCTTGCCCGCGCGTGGAGGGCCAGGCGGAAATATTGACGTCAAAGCGCTCGGCATACTCGGCCGGATGGACCGATTCACCAGCTTGCAAGCGTTGACGATATTCCTCGTAGGTGATTTGCTGCAATAGCTCGGAATCGTTGCGGAGAAGCGGGAATTCGCGAATGTAATCTTCGATCGGTTTGGGTTTGCCGCGGGTCCAGTTTAACTCCAGATCCACGCGCACCAATTCGCACAGGATCGTCGGGTAAGAAGGATGTTCTTCGGTGGGTAAAAAATCTGCAGGATTTGCGGCGCCGGCGCGGTTCCACGCCGACTCGAACGCTTCAATTCGCTCTTCCAGTCCGAGTGGGTTGTCCCTCTCTAACATCACTGTCGCCATGAGTCTCAACCTCTTCGAGGAGTTCGCTAAGCTGCTGGCGGCAAGTTTGAAGAATGCGTTCCACCGTGCGTTTGGATCGGCCCACCATCTGGGCGATCTCTTCCACTTCATGGCCGGCCACACGCAATTGAATGATCTCGCGCTGGCTCGGCGGAATCCGTTCCAGGGCTTCATTGGCCACCAACTGTAACAAGGGCATGGGCTCGTGCGTTTCCAGCTCTTGCACCGATTGCTTCAGCAAGTGCGATTCTTCGAGCCCGCAGGTCAGGCGAATGTCCCGTTTGGCAGCCCGGTGAAACGACCCTTGGGTGCGAATCTTGTTCAAGGCGATTACCAGCAACAGCGGCCAGAGTTCTTCACCGGCTGGAACCTGGTAGCAACCGCCCTTCGCTCCCTTGAAGAAGGCATGAAACACCGATTGCAAGATATCGTCAGCATCCAGCCGGCGCGCGAGGGCTGCGGAACACTTCGAGCGAATCAATTGCCGTAGGCGCTTGGCATAGCGGCGGTAGAGCGTGGTGGCGGCCTCATGGCCGCCGCTGCGTAGTTCTTCCAATAACTGCTGATCGGTAGGCTCGGAAACGACTTTCGTCGATTCCAAGTCTTCCAAATCGTGGATGTCGCTTGGCATGTCGACTACCCAGCAGTTCTGAGAAGCGGGTTCAAGCGCCCAAGTCCGCCATATTTTTCGCTTTGGAGGCGGACTTTGCCCAACATAGGCAGGAAAATCCAATTAAACCGTAGCTTATTTTTGGGGGAGCCAGAGCAAATTGGGGAAAATTAGCGAAAATGCGGGTTCCGTGGATTGCGGAATTATCACGAATTGGGTAGGCAGAGAACAGTTCAATCGAGTCCCATGCCGATGCGGAGCCCCGGCGAGTAACCCCCTGAAATGAAAGGTTTTCTGGTGCAATGCAATGATGTTTTGGAATGACGAGTTGCGGCCAACTCATAGCGCGCGGCCACAGTGATACTGGCGCGAGCTCACGAAACCGCCACCGCGGTCGGCAGCTTTGAGTTTTTGGTGAATTCTTCCACGGCCAGATTGACCGGGAAACAGGTTTGCCTACATTACACCCGCTTACAATTCCCGTCGGCCTGAGCATTCCGTGGCAAAAACTGATCTTTCTGAAGTGTTGTTGCGCCTTGGGAACACGGACAAATATTCGGTCCAAGCATCTCAGCTGAATGAAACTACGGAAGCTCCACGATGCCGCTGCCGCGCACGTTGATGATCCGCTGGTTGCCTTTGCTGGCACTAGGTGTTGGCGCGTTTGCTGTTACCTATCTTGCGGTTCGTTCGAACCATAAGTCACAGGCGCCAGCGGGCATGGTCTGGATTCCTGGCGGCGAGTTCACGATGGGCAGCGATGCGGATGACGTTTCCTCCGCCGAGCATCCGGCCCACCGCGTTCGCGTGAATGGCTTCTGGATGGACCAGACCGACGTCACCAACGCGCAATTCCGCGCTTTCGTGGAAGCCACCGGCTACATCACCACCGCCGAGA
>DATGHS010000503.1:0-23684 GCA_035307785.1 Gemmataceae bacterium | reverse complement strand
GTGGGGACAAGAGAAGGAAATGATCACTCGCATCACCGGCAGCATCAACCGTGTGCTGGATGAAGAAATCCGTCTCCAGGTAGGGCCGCTGGAATACCAGGTCCTGGTGCCAGAATGCGTGCGCCGGCAATTGCAAACGCGCGCAAACGAAGAAGTCACGTTGCACACGTCGGAATACCTCGAGGGCAACCCCACCGGCAACAAGATGATTCCCCGTCTCATCGGCTTCGCGAACGAAGCGGAACTCGAATTCTTCGACCTGTTCTGCACCGTGGAAAAGATTGGGGTGAAAAAGGCGCTTAGAGCGCTGGCCCGGCCGATCCGCGAGATCGCCGATGCCATCCAGCGGCAAGATGCGAAATGGCTCACCACGCTGCCCGGCATCGGCCTGGCCACTTCGGAGCAAATCGTCGCCACGCTGCGGCGCAAGGTGGTGAAGTTCGCACTAATGCCCGCCCCCGCTGGCGTCGGCGAAGCCGACGCGGCCGCTGTCACTGCTGCGAACGGCCATAGCGATATGCTTGCGGATGCGTATACGGCCTTGCTGAGCATCGGCGTGAACCCGAGCGAGGCGCGCGATTTGATTGATAAGGCGGCGACGAGCGGGAAGAAATTTTCGGGGGTGGATGAAGTATTGCTTCTGATCTATCAGAGAAAATGATTCAAATGCGGAACTCGGAACTCGGAATGCGGAATGCGGATTAAGAGGCACGATCTTGTTTGATGTTCCGCATTCCGAATTCCGCATTCCGAATTGAGGAAATAATGCCCCGCGAACCCATATTTTCCGGCAATGGCGAAGAGCGGCAGCGCGATGCGGCGCTGCGGCCGAAGTGGCTCCGCGAAGTGATCGGCCAGAAGGCCGTCATGCAGCGGCTGCAAATTGCCGTCAACGCCGCCAAGAAACTGAAAGAGCCGCTATCGCACATTCTCTTCGATGGCCCGCCGGGGTTGGGCAAGACCACCTTCGCCACGGTGCTGCCACATGAACTTGGCACAACGATCCAGATGACCAGCGGCCCGGCCCTGGCCAAGCCGGCCGACCTGCTACCGTTTCTTACTAACCTGGAAGAAGGCTCGGTGTTGTTCATCGACGAAATCCATCGCATGCCGCGCGTGGTGGAGGAATTCATCTACCCGGCCATGGAAGATTTCCGGATCGACATTGTGCTGGGCGAAGGCATCAACGCACGCACGATTTCCATGAATCTGAAGCACTTCACGCTCATCGGCGCCACCACCCGTAGCGGCATGCTCTCCGGCCCCATGCGCGACCGCTTCAAGATGCACGAGCACCTGGATTTCTATTCCGTAGAAGAGCTGGCCCAAATCATCCGCGTCAACGCCCGCAAGCTCGACACGGAAATTACGGACGAGGCCGCCCAGGAGCTGGCCCGCCGTAGTCGCGGCACTCCGCGCGTGGCCAATTCACGCCTGTACTGGGTGCGCAACTACGCCACCAGCGAAGCCGACGGCAAGATCACGCTCGACATTGCGCGTGCAGCCCTCGAAATGGCCGAAGTCGATGTTGAAGGATTGGACAAGCAGGATCGGCGCTATCTCGAAACGCTGGTCGGTGTGTTCGTGGGCGGCCCGACCGGCGGCGAGGCCATCGCCGCCACCATGAATATCGCCGCCGACACGCTCAGCGACGAAATCGAGCCGTACCTCTTGCGCGAGCAATTCATCATCCGCACGCCGCGCGGTCGGGTGGCCACGCCAAAGGCATTTGAGCTGCTCGGGAAGGAACCGCCCAAGCCAGATAAGGGCGATCCGAATCTGTTTGAGTAGGCCAAGAAAAACCGGCAATAGGAAACAGAGAATTGGGAAACTAAATCGGGCCCACGTGTCTCTAAATGGCAAATCAGGGCTCCGGATAATGCGGTTCGCTTTGCTTATTGTTGGGTCTGGCTTTTTAGTAATGGTCGGATGTTCTCGCCCTGCAAGCAAGGGCAAAGTGGATCCCGATTTAGAGGCTCTTCCCCAATCGGACTCCAACGCTATCGCGGCCAGTCCGTCCACTTCAGAAAAGCGGTTCGAGCGGACCGAGTGGCGTTGGTCTGAGCGAGAAGCCAACCTTCTTTATTCTGCGCAGCACCAAATCACAGGCTATGAGGTTCAAATCACTCGCCGGGCAGAGACAGATAATTTTGCCGATGAACCATTTACAGTACGAATTCTGCGTGAGGGCAAGCAGGTCTACTCATTTCTTGCCCACCGCAACACCGTTTTTGTAGAAAGCAGTGGCGTGATCTATGTAGCTGAGTTCAGCCCCATCGCCACGGGCCGCACCTTGGTTGCTTACGACTTCAGAACTCAGAAGGAATTATGTCGGTGCGATCTGAAAGGCAATCCACCGCCGGGGCACTCCAAATACGCCATCACGTGATCATTGCCGATGAGCCAGGATTTGTTGTAGTGTATGGGTCAGAAGACAACGGCCGTTATATAGAGCACGTTGACAAGTCGACTGGAAAGACCATCTACAACAAAAAGCTGCCACCGGACGGCTCAGCACATTAAAATGGATCGGTGCGAAAGCTAACGACTTCCAGCTGATCAATTCCTCATCCTCCGTTCTCGGCTCCTCATTACCCCGTTTCTTGTTTTCCGTCTTGATTTCCCAGCGCGCGCATATAAATCAGTGGAGAGAAATGGGTCTCTGTGGGCGAGAGTGGGAAATCGGCCATGCTGCTCACCGGAACCCATCCTCGAACGCTCGACGACAAAAAACGGCTCGCGCTGCCCAAGCGCGTCCGCGAACAGCTGGGCGAAGTTTCCACGCTGTTCATTACGCCGGGGCCGGATCAGAGCTTGTGGCTTTATACGCAGGAAGAGCTGGAACGGCTGGCCGCGAAGCTCGACGAGACCCCGGCCACCGATGCCGAGGCTCGCGTGTTCCGCCGGCTCTACTTCGCCCAGACCGAGACGGTGGACGTGGACCGCTCCGGCCGAGTTTTGGTGCCCGACCGGCTCTTGCAGTTTGCCGGGGCGAAGCAGGAAGTGATCCTGATCGGTGTCCGCGACCACCTGGAGCTCTGGGACGCCGCCAGGTGGCAACAATATGCGGAACAACACGCGCCACGATTTGATGCGGTAGCAGAAAAGGCCTTTAGACCTTGACCGGAATATCGAAATCCGAATTTCGAAATCCGAAACAAGCACAAATTCCAAATGACAAAAATCCAAAGCAATCGACTTTAGTTTTGATCATTTGAATTTGACGTTTCGGTATTGTTTCGAGTTTCGATATTCGGATTTCGAATTTTGATCTTCGGGGGGCTGCCCAGCGCACCGATGGGGCCGGCCGGCAATGAGCAGTGCCGGCCGGCGAGGACAGGAGGTCGAATTCTCCCAAATTCACCCCTTCGCCGCCAGCCCTTCGCATTTCGCCGCTTGCGGCGTTGCAACGCCGCAAGCGGCCTGTTAATCTTCCTTCAACTCCCCTTCACAGCCCGCAGAGTAGCTGTTATATGAGCGCTTCGGTTCCTGCCCGACATGTACCGGTGCTGGCGGCCGAGGTTTTGGAACTGCTTGCGCCGGCAAACGGCGAAACCTGGGTAGACGCTACCACCGGCGCCGGCGGGCACACGCGCCTGCTGGCCGAGCGCGTCGGGCCCACGGGACTGGTGATCGGCCTCGATCGTGATGCGGCGATGCTGCAGCAGGCGCGCGAACGGCAGGCCGGCTTGCCGGTGAAGTTCGTGAAAGCGAGCTTCGATGAAATCGACAGCGCCTTGCGAATTCACGGAATTTCGGCAGTAGACGGCGTGCTGGCAGACCTGGGAATTTGCTCCGATCAGCTGGATGATCCGGAGCGCGGCCTCAGTTTTCAGCAGGAAGGGCCGCTCGACATGCGGCTCGATACGTCGCAGGGCGAAACGGCTGCGCAATTATTAGCGCGATTGAACGAACGCGAACTGGCCGATTTGATTTTTGAATACGGCGAGGAACGCTACAGCCGGCGGATCGCGAAACGGGTTGTCGAGGAGCGGAAGAAAGTGCCGATTCGGACCACGGGCCAGCTGGCGGAGCTAGTCCGCCGGTGCGTGCCGAGGTCCAAGGGCCACGGCATTGACCCGGCCACGCGGACGTTTCAGGCGCTCCGGATTGCGGTCAATGACGAGCTGGCGGCACTGGATGGGCTTTTGCGAAAGCTTCCCGCCGTCGTGAAACCCGGCGGAAGAGTCGGCATCATCAGCTTTCACTCGCTGGAAGATCGGCGCGTGAAGCACGCGTTTCGCGATTCGGCGATCTGGCAGCTGAAGACGAAGAAGCCGGTGCAGGCAAGTAACGAACAGATTCAGAATAATCCGCGCTCGCGCAGCGCCAAATTGAGAGTAGCGATTCGCAAGCAGCCGCTTGCGGATTAATAGACACGGAGGTCTCGAGCATGACGCGCGAAACGAAGGTCGGAATTGTGGTGGCGGCCTCGTTCGTGAGCCTGGTGGGCGGCGTGTTTTTCATCAAGTACGTGCAAGACAAGCCGTCGGCGACGACAGTGCAGGATAAGAACGCGCCGGCAACGACCACCAGCGCCCCGCCAGCCAATAACAAGCCGGCCCAACCGGCCACCCCAAAGCCGTCGCAAACGCAAGCCAACAATAACGGTGGCCTGCCGGCGTTGCCGGGTAGCTTGAACGAGCCATTCCCACCGCTGCCGGATTTGCCGCCCGTCCCATCGGGCACTGTTCCCCCGCCGGCCCCAGTGCCGAGTCAATTCACGTTGCCGGGCGACGACGAGCAGCAGGTCGTGCGCTCTTCCTCGTCGACCAATAACGGCAATTCGCAATTGAGGCCGCTGCCGAACCAGTTGCCGCAGATGCAACCGCTGCCGACCGTCGTTCCGGCGCGCGCCGACGAACCGGCCATTGAGATTAAACCAATGCCCATGTCGCCGCCGCCCATCGATTTGCCGCCGACCGAAGCGCCAAAACCAATGAGCAACGAGGTGAAGCCGATGGGCCCGCCGATGATTGAATTGCCGGGCAGTGAGAAAAAGGACCTGCCGAAGCTGCCCAATCAAGACCGGAACGACAGCAGCAATTTGACGATCGTTCCACCGCCCAGCCCGATCAAAGTCGAGCCCATGCCGATGCCCAAGATTGAGCCGAAAAACGACGGCATGGAACTCACCCCGCTGCCCGGCGCCCCAACGGTGAAACCGATCAACAGTCCACCGCCGTCGATCGACATCAAGCCGATGGACGTTCCCAAGCCGATCGACATACCGAAACCGATGGATTTGGCGAAACCCGTGGATCTACCGAAACCCGAAGTGCCGTTGCCGAATGCCAATCCGAACATTCCGCCGCCACCCGACGCGCCGAAGGGGCCGGAGCCGACTTTGCCTACCCCGAAGCCGATGGATACCGCGCCCTCGATTACACCGGTGCCGACACAGATTGAGCCGGCGCCGAAGATCACGCCATCGCCCAATAACCTGAACGATCTGCCGCCGTTGCCGCCGATGCCGTTGCCGAAGAACCCGGCCCCGGCCATGACCTCGATTCCCGTGAACAACCTGCCGCCGGGTTCCAACCAGTCGAATCAGGGCGCACTGCAGCCGCCAAACATCGACCGCAATACCCAGGTCAACGCGGTTCAACCGAGCAATCCCGTGCAAACGCCGCGCGTGTCGCAGCCACAGATCGATAGCTACGACGAGGAGTGGTACACCGCCCAAGCCGGCGACAGCTTCGCAGCGCTGAGCCAGAAATTTTATTCCGATAGCCGCTATGCCCAGGCCCTGCAGCAATACAATTTCGACCGCACCGGCCTGGATGCGATCCGCGCCGGCAGCACGGTGCGCGTGCCGCCCGTTCGCGTATTGGAGCGTAAGCATCCCGCGGCCATCCCTGGCTACCAGCCACCGGCGCCGGCTGTCGCCACTGCGCCGAAGCAGCCTAATCGCTCCGCCGCGATGGGCTTGCCCCAGAGCGTGGGCGATCCGGGCAACTTGCCGTCACCCTCTCCAGACATGGGCTCGGAATACACGGTGAAGAGTTCACCGAAGACGCTGCGCGACATCGCCAAGGAGACAATGGGCTCGAGCGACAAATGGAACCTGATCTTCCGCCTGAATCGCTGGGTCAACCCGGATGAGGCACTGCCCGTGAACACGAAGATCCGCATGCCGTCGGATGCCGTGTTCACGCCTTAACTGCCGCTTGCGGCTTCGCGCTCGCTGGCAAATACCCGAATCGCGGAAGCTTGTCTGCGAGCGCCAAGCCGCTAGGGTTCTTTTTCACGCTCCGTGATAATCGATCTCTTTCACCTCGAAGGCGTGCTTCATGATGAATTCCTTGCGCGGATCGACTTTTTCGCCCATCAGCATGCGGAACACTTGATCGGCCTTGAGCGCGTCTTCGAGTGTCACGCGCTTGAGCGAGCGTTTTTCGGGGTCGAGCGTAGTCTCCCACAACTGTTCGCCGTTCATTTCACCCAGGCCTTTGAAGCGAGTCACCGCCAGGCCGCGCTCGCCGAGCCGGCGAATCTCCACGACTAGTTCGCGCAAGTGCACCAGCGACTTCTTCGCGTCGTCGTGCTGCAAGTAGTAGCGCACCGGCGGCTCGCGGCCGGCAATGCGCGGCAAAGGCACCAGGTCGCTCGCATCCAGGCCGAATTCGCGCAATTTGCCCAGGCAATGGTTCACATCGCGAATCTCGTGCAGCTCTTGCAGGAAGAAGGTGACAGCATGCGGGTCGGTGTGGCCGTTGCCGTTGCCATTCGCGTGACCGTTGCTGCTCGGCTTCGGCGCGATGCCGGAATCGGCCACGATCAACTCGTGACCGAGCCGCTGTTGTTCGGCCTGGCGGAATTGATCCACTTCCGCTTGATTGTAGAACCAGTGTTCCTTGCCAGCGAGGATGACATGGAAATGCGGCAAGCCGCGCTCCGTCGCTTTGGTCAAGAAAGAACTCAGGTTCAAGCCGCGGCGCTCCAGGATTTGCAGCCGCCCTTCCAGGTCGCCCAGCACCTGCACGAGCCGCTCCAGATCCGCGCCCTCCAGAATGCGCGTGGCCGGTGCACCCGGTTTTTGTACCGTCAACTTCGTATCGCTCAAGCCGCGCTGCATCAATTCCTTCTGCATCTCGTCCACGGTCTGCACGTAGCGAATGGACTTTTTCTGCGTCACACTGTAAAGTGGCGGTCGGGCCATGAAGATGTGGCCCTCCTCAACCAGCTTGCGCATCTGCCGAAAGAAAAATGTCAACAGCAGCGTGCGAATGTGCTGGCCATCCACGTCGGCATCGGTGAGGATTACGATTTTGCCATAGCGTAGATTGCTGATGTCATCCACGTTGCCGATGTCGATGCCCACGGCCGAGATGATGCTGGTGATTTCGGTGTTATTCAGCAGCTTCTCAATCTGAGCTTTTTCGACGTTCAGGACCTTGCCGCGCAGCGGCAAAATCGCTTGAAACTCACGGTCGCGGCCGGTGTCGGCGGAGCCGGCCGCCGAGTTGCCTTCCACGAGGAATAGCTCCGAAGCATCGCGATCGCGCGTGGTGCAGTCGAGCAGCTTGCCGGGCAGACCGCCCGAATTGAGGATGTTCTTGCGGTCTTTGAGCGCTTTCTTCGCGGCCGACGCGGCCTCGCGCGCCTTCATCGCCAGCAAGACCTTATCCATCAGCACCTTGGCCTCCTTCGGATGCTCCTCCAGATAGGTGCTCATGTATTCGCTGGTCACGCTCGAAACGGCCGATTCCACTTCGGGGTTGTTGAGCCGCACTTTCGTTTGCGATTCGAAATGCGGATTGGGTAACTGCACACTCACCACGGCTGTCAGGCCTTCGCGATAATCGATGCCTTCCGGCCGCTCATCGCCCTTGAAGAACTCGTTCTTCTCGCCGTAGTTGCCCAATGTGCGGGTGAGCGCATTGCGGAAACCGGTCAGATGCGTGCCGCCCACAGGGTTGAAGGTGTTGTTCGCGTAGCAGCGCACCTGCTCCGATTCATTGCGGGAATACTGCAGCGCCACTTCCACGCGGATGTCGTCCACCGTCTTGTGGAATGAGATCGGCTTGTGATCGACTTCCTCGCCCTTGTTCAGAAATTCGACGAATTGCGCCAGGCCGCCTTCGAAATGGAACTTCTCTTCCTTGTTCACGCGCTCATCGACCAGGCGAATGTTCACGCCCTTGTTCAAATAGGCCAGTTCCCGCAAGCGATCGGAGAGCAACTCGAAATCGAACGTGGCTTCATGGAAGATTTGCGGGTCCGGCCGAAAGCTGATCGTGGTGCCGGTGTGCGTGGAGGCGCCGATATCCGTGACTTCGCTCGTGGCGTAGCCGCGTTCGTATAGCTGCTGATAAGTGCGGCCATTGCGGCGCACCCGCGCCTCGGTCCATTCACTCAGCGCGACCACGGCCTTGGCGCCCATGCCGTGTAACCCGGCCGAAACCTTGTATGCCTTGTTCTCGAATTTGCCGCCGTAGCCGACCTTCGTCATGGCTAATTCGAGGGCCGTTTTCTTGTGCTCGGGATGCATATCGACCGGAATGCCGCGGCCATCGTCTTCCACGCTGGCGCTGCCATCCACGTGAATGCGCACGGTGATGTTGTTGCAATAGCCGGCCAGCGCTTCGTCGATGCTGTTATGCACCAGTTCGTACACCAGGTGGTGCAAACCGCTCGTGCTGGTATTGCCGACGTACATGCCAGGCCGGTGGCGAATGTGGGCCGCGTCTTGCAGCAACTTCATCTCGTCAACGGTGTACTCGCCGCCGAGCAGCCCCGGATCGGTGGCGTTGGTGGTGTTCTGAATTTGTTCCGGTTGGTCACTCATAAATCACGAAACTCCTAGGATCATCGAATCACTCCCGCGCGAAAGCGCAGGTCCTTGAGCGGCACACCCGTCAGCTTGCGCTGAAGCAGGCCCAGCAGTTTTCGTTTGTGGAACTGGGCCAACTCCTGCATTAACACGGCATTGCCGACTTCGATCTCCAACACTCCCCGGCGCAGCGCGCCGATGCGGGTTTGCCGGCCCACCTCGGCGCCGGCGGTTTCCACCCACGCTTGCTCTAAGCGCAAACGTTCCTGTTTCCGGCCCCACCCGCGCGCGGTGAAGAGCCGGCTCAGTATTTCCGACAGTCGCTCGGGACCTTCGTTCATCAGAAGTCAGAAGTCAGAAGTCGGTCAGAAGTCAGCGCTTGATTTTCTGACCTCTGATCTCTGACTTCTGACCTCTGTCCCTAAACCATCGTCATCACCAGGTACGAATAATCCGGGCCGCTCTTGAACAGGGCTGGGCGGCTGCCATCAACCAGGTGTAACTCCAATGGCGCACTTTCTTCCAGCACCCGCAGCATTTCGGTCAGGTATTGCGGGTCGAAAATAATGTCGATGGCCGGGCCGTCGTACTCAATGGCTAACGGCACTTTCGACCGGCCTGAGGTCGGTCCCTGCGCCTCCATCGTCAGCAAGTTCTTAGCGAAATGGAACGTCACCCGCTTCGCTTCCTCGTCGGTCATGATGGCCGCCTGGCGAACCGCAGTGAGGAACGGCAGCACCGGGAGTGGAATCTTAGCGTTGACCTTCTTCGGAAAGATCTCCTTGTACGGCGGATACCGCCCTTCCACAAGTCGGCTATAGATCGTTGTCGTGTCCGTTTGGAACAACACCTCATTGGGCCGCAGGCTCACACGGACTTTTTCATCCTCGGGTAGACTTTGCAGGTGCCGTTCGAGCAGCTGCATTGCTTTCGTCGGCACGAGGTGCGAATGGCCCTTGGTTTCGGCTGCTTCGTGGCTGGTGATGGGGCCTGTCGCCAGGGCAAGGCGTTTACTGTCGGTGGCCACGAGCCGCAGATGTTTGCCTTCTACCTCCCACAACACGCCGGTCATCGCGAACTTGGTGCTTTCCTTGGCCGCGGCGAACACCGTGCGCTTGATCATAAGCCGCAGAGCGCCGGCCGTCATTTCGTGGTAGTGTTCATCAGAAAACGTGGGAATATCGGGAAAGTCGGCCGGATTCTCGCTCGGCATCTCGAATTCATTCACCTGTCCGCGCACCATCACTTGCGCTTCACTGGCATCAATCAGCAAATCGGTATCGGTTGATTCGCGGAGAATCGACAGCAGTTTGCCGGCAGGTAAAATCGCTTCGCCGTCTTCATCCACTTTCAGACCACGCAATTCGTGGCGAATGCCCAACTCCAGGTCGGTGGCCATCAGCGTGAAGCGATCTCCCGCTGCCACCGCCTTCAAATTTCGCAAGATCGGCTTTACCTCGCGCACGGCGACCGCAACGCTGACCAGCTGGCAAGCGGATAGAAATCCTTCACGCGAACAGATGACTTTCATGCAATTGTCCTCAAGGATGGGGAGCCTGGGGCGGTGCGCTGGTGAGAACAAAACAGAAACTTAGTATTATTCAGTAGCAGTAGTAAGGCGCTGCTAATTTCGGACGCTTCCAAAGAGCGATTGGCTGGATCATCATGCAGGGACTGCAGATCGGATCGTGTCCGCTTTGGGGAAAAACGGTCGATATCGGTTCGACAAGCCGTCGTCAGCGTCCGGAAACTATCGGCGTGGCAGCCTTTGTTTTCTTGGGTGAGAGACAAGCGACAGTGACCGATCGGATAACAACGCGTTATTGACTGGTTTTCCCCAATTTTGGCGCCTATGCCGATGGCGTGAGCTGAATGCGGGCAAGCAGCGATAAGAATCGTCTCACGAATTCCAAACCGAGTCTTGTTCACATTCCCCAACTTTCGCTTCATTGCACTCAACATCCCAGTTCCGCTTCGATCTGCCGCACCCGGCTTGCTTGTTCCGCATCCGTCGCAATAACGGATTCCACTTTCTGGCAAGCATGCCGAACCGTGCTATGGTCGCGGCCCCCGAAGCATTCGCCGATTTGCGCCAGCGACAAGCCGGTCCACTTTCGGGCCAGATAAATGGCCAGTTGGCGCGGCCAGACAATTTGCGGTTGGCGATCTTCGCCACCGATGTCCGTCGCGGTTACCGCGAATTCCCGGCCGATTCGCTCGACTATTCGTTCGATACTGATTCTTTGCTCTTCGGCCTCAGTTTGAAAGAGCGCGGCCACTGTGTAAACATCGATCGGCTCCCGAAGGCCCGCCGAAGCCGTCTGCACGCGACACAAGGCGGCTTGCAACTGCCGCCCGCTGCCCGGAACATGCTCGGCAAGCCAGTCGAGCACTTCGGGCTGAATTGGTCGGTCGGCAATTTGCGCCAGCTGTTGCAACAAAATCCGCCGGCTCGAACGACTATATGGCGGAATACCCACGATCAACCCGGCCGCCAGACGGCTGGCAAGAAATGCCGGCAGATTTTCCAATTCGGCCGGGCCATGAAGGGCGGAGAACACCGTGATCCGCTTTCGCGTCAATCGGCAGTCAACGATGCGCTTTAAATCTTCGAGCGCTCGGCGGGGTAAATGTTGCATGTCTTCAATAATCAACATTTGCGAGCGCCGGAATTCATCATCCGGTGACTCCGGCCAATCGGCCGCGCGCAGGTATTGGCTTGTAACTTCTTCCGGCAGCGAATCTTGCAGAAATTGCAGCAAGTGAGTTTTGCCGGTTCCCGGTCCGCCGTGGAGATAGAGCAGCGGGAACGGCGCCGACCGGAAGGCTTGCAGGCTGCGAAGGAGCCGGCGAACGGCCATCCACGCCGAGCGGTTTTCCGGCACCAGCACCAACCCCGACGGCATTTCCACCGTCGTTTCGGCCACAGTTTGCATGCGGCTCCAGCGGCAAAAAAATCGAGGATTGCGACTATGCAATTCTATCGAAAAATGATGGTTTGGAGAAGGCCTGTTGAATAGACGTAAGACATTGTCAAATAAGGAGTTGCGTTACAAAAAAAAGGAGGAAAAATGGTGTTTCCCGCGGTGACAAAAAAGCGCGCAAGGTCTTGCCCAGCAATGCCTTACAATTCTTCGCTTTTTGACTTGGGCAAAGGTCGATCTGAGCTCGGGCCGCGAGCGGCCGGATGTTGTGCACACAAATTCCGGTCGCTCTCCCAGCGCAAATTGATCTTCAATCTTCGGATTCTGTCTCGCGCAACCGACGCGCGACCTTGGCAATTCGCAAGACCGCCACATCAATGTCGCTTTCCGACAGGCCTGCGCCCAGGCTGAAGCGCATGGCTGAGAGCAAGCGCTCGCCGGTTATCCCCATTGCTTGTAAAACCGGCGAGGGCAACAGCGAACCGCTGGAGCAGGCAGAACCCGTTGCACATGCTACTTCCGCCAAGTCCACGGCCATGAACAACGCGTCCGCCCGGCAACCGGGGAAGGAGACGTTTATCGTTTGCGGTAACCCTCCTATGGTCGGACCATTCAAATCGACTGGAGCGCAGTGTCGTTCCAAGCCGGCGAGGAACCGGTGCCGCTGATCGAGCATTCGTACCTGCATGGCTTCGCGTTCGGTTAACGCGAGTTCGAGCGCGGTTGCCAATCCTATGGCAAGCGCCGCCGATTCGGTGCCTGGCCGCCGGCTTTGCTGCTGCTGACCGCCGAAGAGCATCGGCTTGAGCTTCGCGCAACGGTTGAGCAACAAGAAACCGATTCCCGGCGGCCCATAGAATTTGTGGGCGCTCGCGCTGAGCGACGTGACTCCAAGTTTGTGGAAGTTCACCGGTATCTTGCCGACCGCCTGGACGGCATCACAATGAACCGCCGCTTGCGGTTTTGCGGGAACCGACTCCGCAACTGGATTGATGGCCCCCGTCTCATGATTCGCCAGCATCACGCAAATGAGGCGCGTGTCGCCTCGAACGCGACTCTGTACTGCTTCCGCTGGGATGATGCCTTCACTGGTCACCGGCAGCCACTCGATGTCGAATCCACGTTCGACCAATCGCTTCAATGGCTCGATGACCGACGGATGCTCGGTCGGGTTGGCAAGGATATGGCCAGGCGGATCGCCGCACAGGCCGAAGATGGCCAGGTTATTTGCCTCGGTCGCGCCGCTGGTGAAAATCACTTCATCGGGAAATGCCCCAAGCAGCGCTGCGACTTTTTCGCGAGCGTCTTCCAGCGCCTGACGCACCTTCCGTCCCGCGGCATGCGCGCTGGCCGGATTGCCCGTGGCCAAGAGCCACGGCCGCATAGCTTCGAGGACCTCCGGCCGCATCGGCGCGGTCGAGTTAAAGTCGAGATAAATCATGACGAGCTAGCCGCTTGGAGCGAGGCCTCCTGGCGCATCATCGAGCATCCGCTTCATTCTACGGCAATAGGATAGAAGTCTGGAATGGCCGCGCTTGGGTGCTATGCCAACAGGTAGCGGAATTCGCAAGAATCCCGCTTTTGCTTTCATGAGCATTTCGTTACCCGACGAGATCAAAGTAACCGAGACCGCGGGGACACGACGATACGTGCTTCCCTGGCGGCCGATGTCGCCGCGGAGTCGCCGGCGCTTTCGTACCATTCTCGTCATCGCCGCGCTCGCCTGGGCGACGGCCGCGTCGTTCATCATTCCCGTCATTTTGGCCTGGCCGAACCAGCGCATACCCGTTGTGGGCGTGCTGAGCGCTGGCGCCGGTCTCGCCACGCTGTTCTTCGCGCTGCTCGTGCGCTTTACCCGCTGCACCGCGGAGGTCGTTACCGACAAGCTAAAACTATGCGAATGGCGCGGGCCATTTGCCAACCGCCGCGAGCGCTCGTTCGAGCAAATTCGCGCGATTGTCATGCATCCCTTGATGCGGACCGATGATCCGGGCCTGGCGGAGACGCCGGTGGAAGCCGGTGTCATCGAAATTCAATGCGACGGAATTCAGCCGGTATGGTGGGCGCACGATTATCCGCGCGAATGGCTGATGGCTCTGGCTGCGGACCTGACCGAGCGCTGTGCCCTTTCCAGCGATTCTGTCCGCGTGGCGACGCAGCCCATGGCCGAGCCGCCGCCGTTCATTCTCCCATTGGTGGCCGATACCGACACGGCCGATGTGGAAGACCGTCCACCCGGCTGCCGGGTCGTCGTCCAGCGCACTGCCGAGGGAATCGAGTTGAAGTTACCGCCTGCCGGTTTCTGGGGAAACGATCAGGCCAAACCCAGACTCGTTTTGGCCGGCTACTGGACGCTGATCCCTATCCTCATTGTTGTCTTCAGCGTGATTCATATGCTGGAGCAAGGTTTGCCGGCGCCGCCGGTCTGGCTATTTATCGGCGGCTTACTTTGCGCCGGTCCGGCCTTGTTGCTGATGGTGCGGCATTATGCGGAACGTGAGGTCACCATAACGGTGCGCAACCGCTGGCTGGCGCGGACCACGAGAAGCCCGGTCTTCGGCTTCGAGCGGATGCGCTGGCGGAGCTCCGAAATCCTGGCCCTGCGCATCGCTGCCAGCCCCAAGAAGGGCAAAGGCCCGCCGACAGCTTCGCTCATGCTTCATCCCTTGAATGGGCCAGCCGTCGCTCTGCTCGAAGCCTCGGCCAATCAGCAGGAGATGGGATACATCGCCACGCTGCTTCGCCAGGCGCTGCAAGTGCCGGCCGTAGTGGGAACGCCGCCGCCTAAACCCGATGCTTCGTGCGCCCATGGTCATCAGCCAGCAGAATCCGCTTTGAAAGAAGTGGCATCGCCAGTGCGCCGCCGGCGGCAACTGTTGCCGCCGGAGATTCTCGCCACACCTACGGCAACGGGAACGTACTACCAGTTGCCCTGGCTCAACCCCACACAACTGCTGCGGAGCCGCACCTTCGGCTGCGCGCTGTTGGTGCTCGTGCTCTTGGCCTTCGGCATCTGGCTTTGCGCCGGCGCTTCGTTGCCCGAATGGCTGGCGAATGGAGGCAACCTTCGCATGGCATTCGGCGGCATGTTGCTCTTCTTCGGCATCACGGGTTTGCTTGCATTTCTGGCGATGGTCATTCGCCGCGACGCCGTGGAGATCGCGCCGGAGGGCTTGCGCTTCGTGCAGCGCATGGGACTGAACGTTGTGCGCAAGCAATGGCCCCGGCAAAACATTCGTCGCATCGTGATGGAGCATTACACCACACCACCGGATTCAAACTTAGCTGAACCGCTCGGTGTGATCGAGATTAACGGCGAGGGAAGTTCTTCACACCAATTCGGCGCCGGCTATCCGGTCTCGATGTTGCTTCCGCTGGCCGAAGAAATGGCCGAGCGCATGAACGTTCCGGTAGAAGAAACCGAAGTGACTGCGGCGGGGCCCGCGCCGAAGAGTTCACTCCCAAGGGAAAGCGAATCGACCGAAGGCGATTTGCGGGATGAAGAAAAACAGCCCGCAGCCAGCCGCGCGATCGTCGAAGAGAACGCGACCGGTTTTTCGATCACACTGCCGCCGGCCGGGTACCGGCAGAACCGCCGCGCGCGAAATTGGCTTCCCTTCCTCCTGGCTGCGCTTGTCTTTGTGTTGCTCAACATCGTGGCGACGGCACGGCTCGCAGTTATCCCGAAGGCTTCCGTAGAGCAAATCACGGTCGCTGTTTTTTGGCTCGCCGCGTCCATCATCGTGGCTGCTTTGCTGGCAGCGCGAGTATTGCATCTTGCTCAGCAACGAACGGTGATCACGGTTCAGAATGGCGTGCATACGGTCGCGCGATCGAGTCCAGTCGCTCGCCAAAAACAGCAGGAGTGGTCGCGAAGCGATATCGCCGCAATTCGTCTGGACTATGCCAGCCGCCAAATGCAGACCGAAAAAGGCAGGGCCGTGTGCCTGTTCACCAACGACGGCCGCCGCATCAACTTGATAACCGGCGATGATGAGGACGAGATGCGCTGGCTGGCCACGATGCTGCGACAAGCACTGAACGTGCCGGCAACTTAGTGGCGCATTGCACCTGAATTATTACGGTGTCAGCGAGCCCCCGGGCTTGTCCCGGCGGGATAAACCCGCCGGTTCGCTCGACAATCAGCTGCAACGATCCACTGGCGGTCAAAGAAACTCTGCCGGATCAAGGTCCGCAGCTTCCCGGATCAAGTCCGCGACCTCCGGCCGCTGCGCGTCGGCAATCGACGCAATGCGAACAAAGCGCTTCGATGTGCCGTCGCCTTCCAGCAAGCCGGCCGGATCATGCAGCCGAATGCCATGAATGAAATCGAGCCGCACCTGGCCGTGTTTCGCCACGAGCTGGCACACCGCGCCTTTTACTCGCCCGCCGACTTCCCGCCGGTGATACGAGATGCAGCCCCAGACGAGCGACTCTTCCGCTTGCGGGACGACGCCGCGAACGACGGTCCGAAGAGCGAGAATAAGCTTACGCGCCTCTGGCGGCAGATCGGCGAGAAAGGCCTGCAACTCGGTGGCAGTCATTTGGAGTTACCCGATGCAGTTAGCGGTGTTTTTGCATCACTCGCAATTTGTTTCGCACAAGTCGTTTCTTGATCTGCTGCACCAGACGGGGATTTGAAATCACCGCCGGTTCAGATGCGTGCGGGAAATTCGCGGTCAGGACTTCGTACCCCTCTTCCGTCACCAGTACCGTGTCGGAGTGCCGAAATCCGCCGACATCTTTCAGATAAATGCCGGGCTCGATGCTGATGACCATATTTGGCTGCAACACATCGGTGCTGCCCTCGGCGAGCCATGGCGCTTCATGATTGCCGAGCCCGAAGCCGTGGCCGGTACGATGAAGGCGCTGATCCTCCGATTTGTAGCCGTTGCCGCGAAGGAATTCGTTGATCTTTGTATCGATCTCTGCACATGGCTTGCCCGGCTTGATGCTGTCAAACGCCCGTTGGCGGGCCTCTTCCATCAGTTTGAAAACGCTGCGTTCAAGCTCAGTTGGCTCCTTGGTGAAATAAGTGCGCTCGCTTTCTGCCGCATAGCCATTGACGCGGGTGAGAACCAGCGCGACGTGCGGCCCTGCCCGCAGCCGGTCGTTCAGATTCGGAATGCAATGCGGCATCGCGCTCCATGGGGCTGCCCAGGTCGCCATGATGACTTTCGTGGTGAGCGGGTCCCAGTCGTCGAGATCGCGAATAATCTGCGCAGTGATATGACGAGTTTCGGCGAAGCCTTCCGCCGCAGTCGCGTCGTAGTAAGACGCGCGTAGCAGCCGCTCCAGGCCCATGTCGGCATAGTGAGCCGCCCGGCGAATCATTGCAATCTCGGCCGGTGATTTGATCAAGCGCAAGCGCTCGACTAGCGGCAACACACGTGGCGAGAAATCGCGAAGCTCCTGCGCAATGTCCAGCGGCATGCTCGGCTCCACGCCGACTGCTTTTGCATGGCCGATTTGATCGTGAAGGCGATCACGCCAATTGCGCCCGGCCGGGGCTGGGTACTCCCAGTAAATCTGGATGTTTTCCGGATCGATCCCCTGAGCCTTATTCATGTGCTCATGGTCGAGTTTCGGCACCAGCAACGTCGGCACCGCCTCAGGCCGAACCAGCAAGAAAAACGGCCGTTCCAGCGGCTCAAAGCCGGCCCCGGTGAGATAGTAGATGCTTTCGAACGAGGAAACGATGAACAAATCCAGGCCTTCTCGGCCGACGCTCTTGCGAAGCTTCGCTTGGCGCTCCAGGTATTCCTTGCATTCGATCTTGGGGGCAGCGAGAGTCATGGCGCACCACAATCAAAGCGATGGTTGAATGAGAATTGTTGAAATTGTAGTGGAATCCACAATGTTGGATTCATGAATGTCGAGATTGTCTATTCTGGTTTCTTTTCGGCGAACTGTACTTGATTTCGTGAAGTTCGAATCACCCAGCGTTTGCTGTTCCGGGGTCGCTGCAGATAGTTGTACGCCCCTTTGCTGGGATAAAGGCCGGCAGGTCGGTCGCTTGTGCCAATCGAAGCATTAAATTCCGTATAGCCGAAGCTGCCAATTGCCTTTAACAGGTCATACGGCATGTAGCCTCCGACTTCCATATACAGCAGGGCGGGATCCTTGATCGGCCGGATCTTGCCACTGCAATCGCCGAGAATCCACAATTGCATAATTGGGTTGCCGGTCCAAGCATCTCCGCGCAAATGCCCTTGGGTCCAAATCGTGAATGAGCTGCTGCCCCACAGGATTCCATTTGCGTCACCGCCAACAAACAGGTGCGTGATATCGTTGCCGTAAATGCCGCCATCGCGGCAAACATCGCCGGCGACAACGATTTCGCTGTGGGCGTGAGTCTCGATGGCGGCACGCACGTTGCCGTAGATAATTAACGTACACGAGTCCGAAGCTGTAATATTCGCGAGAATGTCACCGTTCACGATGACAAACGCGCGTTGAGACAACTGCAGAGGCGTGGATACGTCGCCTAAAGTCTGCACGTCGGCCTTCCAGTACTCGCGCTCAATCTCACTATCATGGAAGTACCGGGCAGCAGAATGAAACGCCATGCCGGCAACGACATCCGCGTGCCCCACCGCCAGCGCCAGTTGCGAGCGATCTAACATGGCAATCCTCAAAACCGGATGAAACAGAGATGGCAACGATCAAAGCGGCGACTGAATTTGCGACGACGAGATTGTAGCGGAAACCGCGAAAGTCATGCTGCTGCTTCCCTTTTCATTTTGAATCGTGATGGTCGGGTTCGGATTCGGCGACGGAACAGGTAGTTTTTGTTCGCCTAGTAGCTCGACATGCTCTTTCATTCCCCAGCGCGCCTTTTAAATGCAGTCTTCGACCGAGTGACCGATTCCCGAAAAGCCCTCGAGCTCTGGAGAATAGAAGCCGAAGTAGTCGGGCTCGTTTGTCGCTTCAATCACTAGAGAATAAGGAAGATCGATCATCGCGAGTTCCTCATGGTTTTGAGATTCCCGCCGCTTTGAGAATCGAATGGCAGGTCCCTGTGGGAACCTGCTTCGAGCCATGAAAGTCCACTCGCACCAAGCGTGGCCAACCGGTCTTTCCGTAATATCGAATGAGCCTTTTTGTCGCACAATTGGAAAGCCGTTGGCTTCCAGAAGTCGGACCAACTCGTTAAAGGTTACGGGCCATCCTCAAACGTGCGTTTGCGTTCAGACTAGCGCCAAAATACCGCGCGCCAGGCCGCTCCACAAGGACGGATGCAAGATGGTTGCCTTTACTCATACGCAATTGCTTCCGCGATCCGCAGGCGCGCGGCATGATATGCCGGCATCATGCCCGCGAGCGTGGCCGTGGCGATGGCCAGGCCGCTGAGGATGAGCGTCTCTTTCCACGGTACGGTGACGGGGAAGAGCAGGCCCGATTCTTCGTAGATCACGATGCGCATGAGATACCACTCCAGCGGAATGCCGCCGAGCAGGCCCAGGATCGTGCCGAAGATGCCCATGAGCGTGGCCTCGGCCAGCACCGTGTACAGCACTTGGCTCTGCGTGGCGCCAACGGCCCGCAGCAGGCCGAGTTCGCGGCGGCGCTGCAAGACCGAGATGAGCAGCGCCATCACCACGCCCAGCGCGGCCACAATGCCCACGACCATTTGCTGCAAGTACGAAAGGAAATACAGCCGGCGCAGGAAGCTCGCGGTCCAGACATCGATGTCTTGCCGGTTCAGCACCACGAGCGCTCGTGAATCGCAGAACTTCTTCACCCGCGCCCGCGTTTCCTCTTCGTGGCCGTCCTTCTTCAAGAACGCGTGGCAGGTGTCGATAAGCGGATCCTGAAACGCATCTTTGTAAAAATCGCGGTCCACGTAGATCGAGCCGCGCGACCAGTGATAATCGGGAATCACGCCCAGGATGTGTAGCGGTACCGGCCCATTCGGCCCGTGGAGTTCAATCGTGTCGCCCTTTTTCACATGATTCAGCACTGCGAAGTTTTCCGAAACAATGCAGGTGTTCTTTTCCGGCAACTGCAAGAACAGCGACAGGTCGGGCAGATTGCGCGAATGCTCGTGCGCGTGATAATAATCCACCGCGTCTACGCTGATAAGCAAGATTAGCCGGCCGTTGAATTCCGATTCGGAAAAGCGCAGAGTCATCGTCTGCTGCACGCCCGGAATTTTGCGTATTTCGTCGCGCACAGTAATGTCCATGGGCAACATCGCACTGCTTGAGGCATTCGGATCTCCGCAGATGATGAACATGTCGGCCGTGGCCACGCGGTCGAGCCAGGCGAGGATCGGCCCTTCGTTGCTGCGGCCGATGCCCGCAGTCTGCAGCATGAGCGTCACGCCGGCGGCCAGCACGCCGACCACGATGCCGGTGCGGCCCGGCGCGCGGAGCAGATTGTCCGACGCCAGCCGTGCTTCAATGCCGAACAGCCGGCGGAACAGCGGTTGCGCCAGGTGCGATAGTACCGCAACCATGAGCGGCACCGCGAGGAGCACGCCCACCATCATGGCCACCACGCCGCCAATCCCGCCCCACTGCGGCGGCAACTGATGGCGAAAGGCGATGCAGCCGAAACCAGCGCCAATGACCGCCAGGCTGGCGAGCGCTTGCAGGTAGCGGAAGAACCGGCTCGCCGCCGACGGCACCCGCCGCACCGCGTCGGCCGGCTCATCCGATGCAGCCTGCATGGCCGGGACCAGCGCCGCCAGCCCTGCCGTCACCACGCCGGAGCACACGGCAATGAGCACAATCGGCACGGTAAGTTGAAGCCCCTCGCCGCTGCCGAAAAAGACCTGCTCCATGTCTTGCTTCATCACGCTGAACGTGAACTTCGCCAGCCCCCAGCCGATTGGCACGCCGAGCAGCGCGCCAACCAAACCCATGACCACCGCCTCGCCGGTGAAGAGCGCGGCAATCTGCGGCCGCGTGGCCCCGAGCGAGCGCAGCACGCCGATATCATGCCGCCGCTCCGCCACACTCACCGCCAGCACGATGTAAATAAGGAACAAGCCAACCACCATGGCGCCCACACCCATGAGAATAAAGCCGATGTGAACGCCGGCCGCAATCTCTGCAGTGGCTTTACTCGCCATCTCCGGCGCCTTCACCTGCCCCTGCTCGCCAACAATAGCCTGGGCTGCCGCGCGCACCTGCTCCTTATCGGCCCCCGGCGAAAGCTTCAAGTCGATCCGGTCGCACACGCCATCCTGGTTCAACATTTTCGACGCGGCCCGAATTTCGGTCGCAATCAGAAAGCCGCTCAGCTTGGCAGCCTGGCCCTTCAGCTTCACGGTGCCGGCAGGCTGAATCCGGTGCGAATGCCCCCCGGCCCGAATCTCGAACGGCTTCGTCGGCTTGCCATCGGGCGACAGCACCTTCGCCAATTCGTCGCCAATGAGCACGCCGCGACCGGTGACGAGCGCCAGCGGATCGCTCACCGTCACGGCCTCGACAAACGAATCCTTGCTTTCCGCATTGCCGCCCTGCACATCCACGCCCAGAAAGATGGCCGTCTGATTGTTGAATTCCGGCAGGATCACGCGATCGAAAATGAGCGGCTGCACTGCCTGCACGCCCGGCACCGCCCGCAGCTTCGATGCCAGATCGATGCGCACGCGGCGATCGTTGGTCACCAGCAAGTCGGCCTGATCGGCCCCGAGCGCCGTCGAGGAATGCACCGCGCTTTCGAGGCAATCGTTGAGCAGCCGGGTGGACACGAGCATGGTCACCCCGGCCGCGATGATCAGGACAATCAACCCCGCCCGATCAAACCGCCGCCCCAAATAGCGCCGACTGAATGTGCGAAACAAGGAGAAGAGTGAAAGCATGCAATTTCTCAAACCCAATCAAGTGTGTCGGAGAGCCGGGAGCGCTAGCGACCGGATGAGAGACTGTCTCTCATCCGGTCGCTAGCGCTCCCGGCTCAAGGCTGCGCTTCCAGCGCGACACGTGCGAACTTGCAAGATAGTCGCTTTCGGCAGTTTGGTAAAGAGACATTGAGCCCAACACGATGCGCGGTTTACGGCCTCGAACTCACCGACTTTCCCTCTTCCGGTTGCGCCGGCAGTCGCCGCTCAATGCGCTCGATGAATGCGTTGTAGCGCCGGCTCATGCGGTCGCGCCGGGCCAGCACCAGCAAATCGTAACAGCAAAAGTCGGGGTCCCACGCCGGCGGCCCGCAGGCCCGAAAGCCAATCTGTAGATCCACGCGAATCAGGTTCGGCAACAACTGCTCGTCGCCCGCAATTACGGGCACTTCGCACAGCCCCGCCACCTGGTTGGCCGGCAACGGATCCACATGCCAGTCGGGATCGCTGGCAAAGCGCCGAACGTAGGAGTAGATCCGGTTGAGGGCGTCGAGGTTCTCGGCCCGAAAACTGTCGGCTCCCAGAAAATAGTGGCAACCATGCCGGCGCAACAGCAGTTCCATGCCGTACGAGAGATATTGAAAGGCCAATCCGCCACGCGAGCCGGCCGCCACGCAGGTCCGGCTGCCTTGCAAGATCTGCCCGGCAATCGGCGCCAGCGGCGCATAGTCAAATTCGTTCGACGCGTAGAAGCCGCCGCGGCGGAGCGCTTCCGCCCCCGGAATCGCCCGAATGGTGGCAATGACCTGGTTGCTGGCCGTGTCATAAAGAATCAAATGGTCGCACCACTCATCAAACTCATCCACGTCGCGCTCGTCGGATCGCAGCCAGCTCGCCCGCCCATAACCCTGCTCGCGAAAAAACACTTCGTACCGTAGCCGATAAGCCGCCTCGCGCTCCTCGGCCTCGGTCGCCACCCCCAGCCGCCAGGGAAGCCCGCACAGCGGTAAACAGTCGACCAGCCAACGAGCCATGTTTCCCCTTCCGTTCCCGCAGCGAAGCCATCGCGATGGTGTGTACTCTTCATACTAACCAGAATCGCCGCGGCGAGAGAGAAGGGGCAGTTGGAATGGAGGACGAAAATGGGATTGCATGTAACTTGCGGGTACGGTTGGGCCGGTCAAGCTGCCCGCGCCGTCTCGCTTCGCGCGCCCGGATTGGCCCGCCACATTTTCGCCATGCCGCCGGCGCCGTTATTCGCTTTTCCGAGTAGGAATGGTGCCGGCCAGTAATCTCGGCCGCAAATGGGTCGAAGCGCCGGGGCGGAAGCCGGATGTGGGAGTTGGCGCGGGAGTGACAGCTCCCACGCCGGAGTTTTTGAAGGTCCACTTGATCGGCCCGCTCATTTCTTCCGCGTCAGCTCGACCTTGCCTTCCTTGCTGGTGGTGGCGAAGGTCTTCTCGTCGAGCTTGTCGATGGTGAGGTCGACGGAGGTCTCGGTGTCCCCGAATTTGAACTTCAGGACCATCTTGTTGCCGTCAATCTTGTAGGTCCCGTCAAAGGCCATTTTCATGCCGTCCTGCTCGCCGGTGACCTTGATCTTGCCGTCCTTGGTGAGCTCGACGACCCCGCCCTTGGGCGGCCCGCCTTCGTGGGTTTTGATCACGTCCCAGGAGCCCACGGCGAGCTTGGCGTTGTCGGCCTTCTTCTCGTCGGCAGGCGCCGAAAACCCAAGCAGGCAGACAACAACCCCGACGGCCAGCAGCTTCATCGCCTTCATGATGTTCTCTCGTATGGATGGTTTCACCGATCAAGTGCCCAAGACGCGGGAGTTAGAATAATGACACGCCGCCGCGGAGACAAGCAGGCGAGTGGGTGCCGGAAACCAACTTCGCCAGGAGCCGTGACGGGTCCCGATATTCGTTTTCCGACGGTAAACCCGCTGACGCGGAAGCCGTGCTGAAGGCCCTGGCCAAGCCGAAAGGCGTCGCCGTCTTCATCCGCAGCAAAAAGGACGACCCCGCCAAACTGGACCCGTTCTATCTCGGCCTGCTGCGCGAAGACACGCTCGCCCTGGGGGTCGAAGAGAAGGACTGGTCGACGGGGGAACCGTGAGAGAATGGGCTTACTTCGGGCGACCGGTCGCGGACAGTGTCCTGCTTCGCGCCGCCACATTTTCGCCATGACGCAG
>DATGHS010000502.1:0-32179 GCA_035307785.1 Gemmataceae bacterium | reverse complement strand
GTTCGTTAGGGCACTTCGTACGCTGCCCCTTCGTCTCCACCGTCAAGCGGAGGTGATGTATGAACTGGGAGCAATTCCAGGGCAACTGGATGCGCATGAAGGTCAAGGTCAAAGAACGATGGGACCGTTTGACCGACGAGGAGCTATCGCAAATCGGCGGTAGGCGAGAGCCCTTACTGAATAAGCTGCTTGAAAAATATGGCCTATCCCAAACGGAGGCCGAACGTTTGTTGAACGAGACCTGTAACCAAGCCGAACGAGAACTCGAAGAGATTCAGGTAGAAAAGTTTGACGAGCGCTTCTAGTGAATGCGCAAAGCCAGGGCATTCCGCAGCGACTCGCTTTCACGAAGGGAGAAGTGATGTTGCGGCTAGCCATCCTGTTTTTGATTATCGCACTCATTGCCGGCGCTTTGGGCCTGGCCCATACCGAGTACATTTCTTCTCAGATCGCTTGGATCCTGTTCGTCATTTTCCTGGTCCTTTTCTTGGTCTCGTTGCTGCTTGGTAGATCGCGCGGCCCACGCTTGTGAGTATTGGCGTTGTGAACCGTTGGCCAAACGAAACAGAGATAAGGCAGTAATTACTATGCGACCGGACCAATCGATGCCGGACGGGCTGTCGGCCGAGGCCCGTGCGTTTTATGAACACGCCCTGAAAACTCTAGGCATTGCCCAAGTGCCGTTTCTGGTATGCGGCGCGCGGGCGCTGGAAGCGTATACGGGAATTGGCCGAACGACGAAGGACCTGGACATCTTCATCCGGCGCTCGGATTGCGAGCGCGCGCTCCACGCACTCGAGGTTGCCGGATACAAAACCGAATTGGTGTTCCCGCATTGGCTGGCCAAGGCATACAGCGATTCGCTGTTTCTCGATGTCATTTTCAGCTCTGGGAACGGCCAATGCGAAGTAGACGACAGTTGGTTCCCCTATGCACGCGATGCCGAGATCCTCGGCGTGCCTGTCCAACTCTGTCCGCCGGAGGAAATGATCTGGCAGCAGGCCTTTGTCATGGAGCGCGAGCGCTACGATGGCGCCAACGTCGCCCATCTGATCCGCGCGCTGTCCGGCCAACTTGACTGGTCGCGCTTGCTCGCCCGCTTCGGGCCGCACTGGCGCGTTCTACTCGCCCATTTGGTGCTCTTTGGCTTCGTATACCCGTCGCATCGGACTTATGTGCCTGCGTGGGTGATGCGCGACTTGATCAGCCGGCTCGACAAGGAGCTTGAGTCTAGACCCTCCGAGGAGCCCATCTGCCAAGGCACGCTGCTCTCGCGCGCCCAGTATCTAATCGACGTGGAGCAGCGCGGCTACCAGGATGCCCGCCTGGCGCCTCAAGGCAACTTGACCCGCGAGGATGTGAATCGCTGGACGGCGCCGATTCCGCAAGAAATGAGAGAGCACGAAACATCGCCGGAGGATCAGAATGACGCCCTCGAAAAAGCGCGCGGTTGAGGCGGAAGCGGCGGCCGGCAAGGCCAAGGTTCGACTGGCCGGCATCGCCGACCTGCACTGCACGAAGACGGCACAAGGAAGTTTGCAGCCATGGTTTGCGCACGTGAACGAGCGTGCCGATGTATTGATGTTGTGCGGCGACCTAACGGATCATGGTCTGCCAGATGAAGCGCGAACGCTGGCCAAGGAACTCACTGCGGCCGTGCGAATCCCAATGGTAGGCGTGCTGGGGAATCACGACTATGAATCCGGCCAACAACAAGAGGTGGAACAGATATTATGCGATGCCGGAGTGCATTTGCTTGATGGTGAAACGTTCGAAGCCGCGGGCGTTGGCTTTGCCGGTGTGAAAGGCTTTGCCGGCGGATTCGACCGGCGTGCTTTGGAGCCCTGGGGTGAGGAAATCATCAAGCATTTTGTCCGTGAATCTATCGAGGAAGCACTGAAGTTAGGCTCGGCACTCGCTCGGCTTCAGATGCCGAAACGTGTGGCCCTGCTGCACTACTCGCCGATTCGTGCCACGGTGGAAGGAGAACCTTTGGAGATCTTCCCGTTCCTCGGCTCCAGCCGGCTCGAGGAACCACTGAATCGTTATCCGGTCTCGGCCATTTTCCATGGCCATGCACACCATGGCAGCCCGGAAGGAAAAACGAGCCGCGACACCCCGGTGTTCAACGTTTCGGTACGTTTGTTGCAGCAACGATTTGCGGACCAACCGCCGTATCGCGTGGTGGATCTCCCGCTTGACCCGCCACTAGACTCGAAGAAGGGCCAAGGCCCGGGAGACCAATTGTGAAGCCCAAGTCGGCGGGCAACGAGTGCCAGCAATGCGGCCGCAAATTGCGGGATGCCATTTTTTGCCCGCTTTGTGGCCAGCTGCTGTGCTGCTGGAAATGTTTCGAGCAGCACGCCACCGATCATAGCGCAGACTCGACGGCCGTGAGAACGGCCCAGGTGTCGCCTCGAGCTACTTCCACGCGCGAGAAAACCAAAGCCGACGATTAGCGCCGTCCCGAAGCGGATTACTTGGCTCCAGGTGCGAAGGTCGCCAGCTCCGGGTGAGCAAGCAGCTCGGCCAGGGCTTCCAGATCGACAGGTTTCACAAGATGGGCATTAAATCCGGCTTCCCGAGAGCGCAGTTGATCCTCCATTTGGCCGTAACCGGTCATGGCGACCAAAAGCGCGTTGCTCAGACCCAGCTCGCCGCGCAGACGTTGAGCCACTTCCAGTCCGTTCAAGCGGGGCAAGGCAATATCCAAGAGCACGACATCCGGCGGCCATGCCTTCGCGGCTTCGACGGCCGCCAGACCGTCATAGGCAGTCTGCACTTCATGACCGGCATGGCGAAGCAGGAGGGCCAGGCTTTCCGCACTGTCGTAATTATCGTCGACAATGAGGATCCGGCGCGGCGACACAGTCGGCTTGGACCTGGCTTCACGCCTGGCCACGGCCCTGGCCGATGCGCTTTCAATGAAGACCGGCAGGCGCATGACAAATTCGCTCCCCTGTCCAGCCCCCGCGCTAAATGCTTCAATGGTTCCACCGTGCAACTGCACCAGCGTTCGTACCAGTGTCAGACCAATGCCGAGTCCGCCCTGCGTTCGTTCCAAGCTTTGATCCTCTTGGACAAAGAGATCGAAGACTTTGGGCAACAGCTCGGTTGGAATGCCCACCCCGGTGTCGCGAACCGAAATCACCAGATCATTGCCGTGACGTTCGAAGGTGAGCCAAATTTTGCCGCCCTCGTTTGTGTACTTCGCGGCGTTATTCAAAACATTGGCCAGCGCCTGCGACAAGCGGGCGGAGTCGGCTTCCAGCAGGGCCGGTTCGCTCAGCAGCGAGACGGTCAGGTCGTGTTTGCGGGCGTCGATCAGCGGCTGAGCCAACTCCACCGCACGGGCGACAATGGTATCGATGTCCACGGCCTCTTTTCGAAGTTGGATAGCGCCCCGTGTGATGCGGGCAACATCGAGCAAATCATCGACCAACCGGGTGAGATGCTGCACCTGCCGGTCGATCACGTCTTGCGTCCAGCGCGTTTCCTTGTCGGTTGGGCAGCGCAGGCGCAGCCACTGCACCGCATTGCGGATCGGCGCCAACGGATTGCGCAACTCATGGGCCAGCATGGCCAGAAACTCGTTCTTGCGCTGCGCCTCGTCGCGCAGCCGCTGCAATTCCCAGCGCTGCTTGGCTTCGGCCAATTCATGCTCGAATTGATTTCGCTCCAACTGGCGAAGTTGTTCGGCCTGCTCTTGGACCTGCCGGGTTTTTTGAAACAAGTCGACGAAGCCCACGACCTTGGCGCGCAGAATTTCCCTCATCAGCGGCTTGACCAGGTAATCCACGGCGCCCAGAGCATACGCCTGAGTCACGGGAAAATCCATGTGTTCAGCACGAGCAAGAAAGATGATGGGGGTGTTGCGCGAGCGCTCCTGGGCTCGAATGTGCCGGGCGATCTCGAAACCATCGATGCCAGGTGTTTCGAGATCAAGGAGAATGGCAGCAAAGTCGTCAGCGCACACCTGGCGCAGAGCGTCGTCGGCCGAGTGCGCCTGCACGAAGTTTTGCCCCAACTCCTGCATGGTTACCCGCAGCCCAAGCAGGCTGTCTCCCTTGCCGTCAATCACCAGGATCTTGGCGGCCAAGGAACCACGGTTGTTTTCGAGAGTCATGATGTTTATCCCTCACGCGGCAGGGATCGAACGGTCGCATGGACCAGAATTCAGAACGTCGCTCGCGACGCCAGGGGCTTCCCGCGTGCCGGCGCTACCATGACATTATAGCCGCGAATCACGGAACGCTCCGCCCGTTTGCCGACGCGCACCTGCGAAGCAAAGCGTTCGGCAAGGAGGAGCTTGAATTGCTCGCTTGAGGTGAATGCAGTAAACTAATTGTTGGAACCGAGACTATGAGCTTCTCTGTAGCGCTCCCTTCCGAGACACTCGCAATTATGAACCAAAGCCCGACAGCGGATGCCGAGGCTATTCTGGATGGACAGGCTGCCGGTTCCCCTACTGGGAACGGGGCCTGGAAACGCCGCATCCTTATTGCCGACGACAGTGCGACCACGTCCAAGCAACTCCAACAATTGCTGGAAGTCGATTCGGGAGTTGAAGTCACGACCGTCTCCGACGGCCGTGAAGCGTTGGCCGCGCTGATCGAGCGCCCTTACAGCGTGATCATCACCGATCTGAAGATGCCGCGTGTGAACGGCATGGAACTTATCGAAGAAGTCAAAAAGCGCCGGCTGACGGTGTCGGTAATCGTCACGACCGGCTATGGCAGCATTGCCGACGCAGTACAAGCGATGCAGCTCGGCGCGACCGATTTCCTCACCAAACCCATCGATGTAGACCACTTGCGGCTGGTGGTGCAGCGGGCGCTGCGAGAACGAGCATTGCAAGACGAAGTGGTCTCCTTGCGCGAGCAGCTCCAACAGCGCCATTCATTCCAAAACATTCTCAGCAAGAATCGGCGCATGCACGAGATCTTCGAGCTCATCAGCCACGTAGCTCCGACGCCGGCAACGGTTCTGCTCGAAGGAGAAACCGGCACGGGTAAGGACCAGGCCGCTCGGGCCATTCACGCCGTCTCGCAGCGGCCGGGCGCCATGGTCGCAGTAAGCTGCGCGGCGCTGCCCGAAACGCTGCTCGAAAGCGAATTGTTTGGCCATGAAAAAGGCGCGTTCACCGGCGCCGCGGGCCAACGCAAGGGCCGCTTCGAACTGGCCAACGGCGGAACGCTCTTTCTAGATGAAATCGGCGACATTCCCGCTCCGATGCAAGCCAAGCTGTTGCGCGTCCTTCAGGAGCGCCGCTTTGAACGTGTGGGCGGCACGGAGAGCATCGAAGTCGATGTGCGCGTGATTGCGGCCACGAACCGTTCGCTCAAGCAGCTGGTGGCCGACGGAAAATTCCGTGAAGACCTGTTCTACCGTCTCAACGTGGTGAAGATCGACCTACCGCCGTTGCGCGAGCGCAGCGAAGACATTCCGCTTTTGGCCACGTACTTTGCCCAGAAGTATGCGCGGCCCGGCGAGGCCACTCCGCGTATTGAGCCCGAAGCGATGGAGCGACTTTTGGCCCATCATTGGCCCGGCAACATTCGCGAATTAGAGAACGCCATTGAGCGCGCTTGCGTGACCGCCCGCGATGGCCACATTCGACCGGAGAACTTGCCCGCCGACGTGGCCGGCACAGGCAAGCAGCAAACGCCATTCACGATCGACCTCGCGCGGCCGCTTTCGGAGCAACTGGCAGAGCTAGTGGCATCATTCGAGGAAGCGTACTTGCGCAAGGCGCTTCAAGAATGCCATGGGCACGTAGGCCGATGCGCACAAATATGCGGACTGTCGCGCCGAAGTGTTTCCGACAAGCTCGCCAGCTACAACATCGATAAAGCCACGTTTAAGCGGTATTGAAAATTGGCCCAGGGACGACAGTCCCTGGGCTTTCCATCCAATCTTTATGAGCTTTCATTGCTAGTTGCCGCCGCTTCCCCGTCCTTCGGCAATTCTTTGCTGCCGATGACGGTAAGATTCATGCCGATTTGTACCGACACAAGTTTGCCATTGACTTCAATCGAAGTCTTGCCACCCAAATACCAGCCGAATGAGCCGGTCGAGAACTCCTTCACCTCGGCCGGCAAGGTCGTGGTGCCGATGGTAATGGGGATTTGCTTGGCGTGCGCTTGAAACTCCTGGCGCGAAACAGGGCATGTCGTCTTTTTTGCCATGTCGTGTTCCTTTGACAAAGCTACGGGTTACTCATTGGCCGCATCATACCATGCTGGCCAACGCTGACAAGCCGACCAAGCGCTTGTTCGCACCGTTTGGCCGCATAGCATGTCCATGACGGTTGACGCCGCAAAGCTCGAAGACTCGCCTTGCGGCTTCGCGTGGCCCCGCAAGCCGCGGGGCGAGTCTTCGAGCCCCGCAGGTCTGATTCCTCAATCAATATGTTCACTGGCTTGGTTGAAGCACTGGCTCGCGTCGAATCCGTTGCACCGGACGGCAGCGGAGGCTGTGCCCTGACACTCGCCGAAGCCATCGCGGCCCAGCTCCAAATTGGCGAAAGCGTGGCCGTGAATGGCGCTTGCCTGACGGTCGTGGATCGAGATCAATCGTCCCTTCGCTTTGAATGCGGTCCCGAGACACTCCAGCGCACCAACCTCGGACAACTCAAACCCGGCGACCACGTGAACATCGAGCGCTCATTGAAATTCGGCGACCGGCTCGGCGGCCACATTGTTAGCGGGCACATCGACGGCGTGGGCCGGATTGCCAAGCGAGAACAGCAAGGCGAATTTGAATTCGTGTGGTTTTCAGCCGCACCGGAATTGCTTGTGCAAATGGTCCCGAAAGGTTCGATTGCAGTTGACGGGATCAGTCTAACGATTGTAGATGTAACCCGCGATTCCTTCAGCGTGATGCTGATTCCCCACACGCTTGCGAATACGACGTTGGGATTCAAATCCGTTGGCGACTCGGTAAACCTCGAAACCGACGTCCTGGCGAAATATGTCGAGCGGCAACTCAACTTGGCAAGCCGTGCTCCGTAAGGAGCCGGGTCGAACACCCGGCCGCTTACCCGGCTCGGCTCGACAAATCAGTTTCTCACTTCTTCAATTCCGCTTGCAGGGCTTCCCTTCGCGCTTTGAGATAGGTCGCCATTTCTGCGCTCTGCCCATACACGCTTTCTACAGAAGCAACGCCATAAATTCGGGCCATAAGGTAGTCCAGCAAGGCCGACTTTTCTTTCCACCATGCCACGTCGAGCAGCGCGTCCACCATTTGCTTGTTGCCGGCCATGGATGCGTAGGCCAGCGCAGTCCCATCGTAGCCATTGACAGGCATCCCCATTAGCCGCTGGCGCTCTTCGACGGACTTGTCCTTCCATTTATCCATGAAGTAACGCACGACCAAAATGGCTCCATTTCTTGCGGCGGCCTTCATCCCTTCTGCCGCATTCGGCTCTGGGAATTCCTTACTATCGAGTACCGAGCGCACCAAAGCCAGTTGCCCCTCGCCGGAAGCCTTGACCAGAAGTGCCTGGCGTAAGGCGAGCACAACGTTCTTGTGGCCGGCGGCTGTTGCAAGATCGAGCGCGGTCTTGTTGTCCTTGTCAGCAGTCAGAATTTTTTCGGTCGTGAGTTGCGCGAGGCTTGCCAGATACTCGACCATCTGCGCATGTCCACCGGCAGCCGCGAGCATAAGCGCCGTCTTGCCGTGGCGATCGCGCCGGTTGGGATCGGCCCGGTTTACCAAAGCTTTGACCACCTCGAGGTGACCATTGGCTGCCGCTTTCATGAGCGCGGTTTGCCCCGTTTGATCGGGCAGGTCGATCGACGAACCCACCAACTCAAGCATTCGGTTGGCGAAGTTCGGCAGGCCCACGGCCTTGAGCGATTCGCCGTCAACCGCCTTCAGCGCCTCGCCCGCCAGATTCTTAACGGTGTCGGGATTGGTGAGAATCGACACGAGTTGCGCGTGCCCATTTTCGGCCGCGACCATAAGCGGCGTACGCCCTTTGGCATCCTTTTCGCCCATGTCGGCGCCGTACGTCAAGAGTGCGACCACAGCCGAGCGATGCCCAGCAGCCACGGCCTTGTGTAACGCGGTTTGGCCCTCGTCATCTTTGTCGTTGACGTCGGCCCCTTGCTTGAGGAACTCGAGCATGAGGCTGATGCGACCCTTTTCGGCCGCTTCGAGGAATTGCTTGGTGCGCTCGGAATACTTCGGCGGTGTGTCGGGAGCAGGAGCCGGGTCAGGCACGGGCGTCGCTACTGACTGCTCAAGCGGCACCGGGTTAAAGTTGACAGCCGGCTTGGGCGCAGCTTCAGCGGCCTTTTGCGATTTTTCGCAGCCGGTAGTGGCAACCGAGAATGCCGCAAATAGCGTGAGGAGGTGCCAGGAGCGCATGATCTTTTTCCCCGCTGGCCAGTGGAATCACTTTAAACTCATTTCGCCTTACTCAGAATTTCATTGAGCGCATCCGTCTTGCGCGGCCGAGGAGATTGCCATAGCCATTCCGGCCGTAACCAGAATCCTCGCAGAGCCTGGCTATGCAGCTGGCCTTTGCGCTGGCGCACTTCACGGTATTTGCCATGCGGGTCGAGGCGGTAAAGTGTGACCGTTTCCAATTCCTCATCAATTATCCAGTATTCGTCGAAACCGAACTTCTCATAGAGCTTTCGCTTTTTGCCGTAATCGCGTTCCACACTTTCAGGAGAAACAATTTCGATCGCGAGGTTTGCCGGTCCGTCCACATGACCCCGGTGAACTCGATGCAGTTGATCGCGGTTAACAAATGCAATATCCGGTTCTGGCCCGTTATCTTCGTCCAGGCGGAAGGCCACGCGCGACCCGAAGACTTCGCCAAGTTCGAAGTGATCCACAAAGTCGGAAATCAGGCCTAACAACCACACGAACAGCCTGTTGGAATCCGTGTTCTCCGGCGAGGCCATGAAAATCACTCCATTAATCAAGTCCGCCTTCTGATCTTCGCGCACCGTCCAACAGAAGTCTTCAAACGTAACGGTCCCTTTGCGTTCGCGAATCTTCACTGGAAATTCCTCCTGTTCCGTGCGGGCAGCAACTTCTATCGTACCGTCACAAATTCGTGATGGTTGAACAGTACTTGCACCAAGTTCTCCTTCGCGCGCAGCGCTGGATCGCCCGATGGAGTGCGGCCATCCGATGCCGCTTGCGGTTTAGCCAGCGCGGCCGCATGCGTTTTCTGTTGCTGCTCCAGGAACATCAGGCATTCGCGCACCTCATTCGCTGTCGGCGAGCGCGTAAGCGTTTGCTCGAAAGCCGCCGTTACGAATTCGCGCGCGTCGTTATGCTTCGCCGCCAATTCACGGGCTAGCAATCTGGCCATGCGAATGGTCAATTCACTATTCGATAACGCCAGCGCTTGCTGTGGGATGATGCTTTCCTTGCGTTGGTAGCACTCCGTCACCGATGCGGCATCGAAGAGCTTCAGGAACTCCATTTCCTTCTCGGCCGCATGGCGAAAATACAGGCTTCGGCGAAGATTCGTCATGCCCAGGTTCTGATCGATGTCTGGGCCAGAGAAGCTCTGATCCAAATTGCCGGCAACATAGAGAATTTCGTCGCGCACAATCTCCGCTTCCAGTCGGCGTGGCGGCATGCGCCAGAGGAACTTGTTGTCGCGGTCGATGGCGGCATTGGCGGGATCACTCGTGGAGGCTTGGCGGTAGGTGGCGCTGGTAACGATGAGGCGGTGGAGGTGTTTCATACTCCAGTTATTTGAATGCGGAGTGGGGAATGCGGAATGCGGAATCGAAGAGTTCTTTTCTTCTATTCCGAATTCCGAATTCCGAATTCCGAATTCTGCCGGCGACATGAATTCCGCAGCTAACCAATCCAAAAGTGCCGGATGCGACGGCGGCCGCCCGTTGCGGCCGAAGTCGAAGACGCTGGGCTCGATCGCTTGCCCGAAGTGACGCAGCCAGATGTGGTTGACGGCCACTCGAGCAGTGAGCGGGTTGCTCTTGTCGGCCAGCCAGCGGGCGAAGGCGGTGCGGCGGCCAGTGCTGCTGCTGGGGTATGTCTTCACCGCGCGCGGCCTATACGACGTGCTGGTCGGTAATTTCGCGTCGGACTCGGCCTTGGCCAATGCCTTGCGTGCGTTGTCGAGCCGCATGTCCGCCGCCGGAATCTGCTCTTTCTTGGCCGTGTCCCGGCGCGCGTGCTCTGCCAACATCAATTCCCTGCGCGCTCGAAAGAGTTCCTCTTGGCGCTGGGCCGTCACAGCGTCCGTTGCCGCCTGCTTCCACTCCGCGGACTCCTTCTTGCCGGAGTCTTCCAGCATTTCGGCCTTGAGCACGGCTTGTAGGGCCTTCTGCTTGGCCTCCGCACGCGCGGCTTCCAGATCGAGGACGGGAACGACATTGACCAACGTCAGCGAGTTCGTACCTGGCACCATTCTCGGAACCTGCGCCAAGGCGCTCCATGCCGTGGGTAATGGCGTGAACAACGCCATCGCGTTTCGACGTGCGTCCGCGGCGACCCGCCGGGCGTTGTCGACTTCCGCAGCGCATGCGCCCAACGTTTCCTTCACCACAAAGTCGCGCTTGTCGGGTGAGAAGGCACGGCGCGGTAGATTCATCGCTGTTGCGTGAAAGTCTCCTCCCAGCGCTGCCGGCACGCCAGCCGGCAGCGGGGTCTTATCCGGATTTCGATCGTCGCCACGGATGAGGAGGAAGGTCTGCGCATTCGGCTCCGCATCATACACGCGGGCCAGACCGTCGAGCTTTGTATCCGGCTGGCCGGGAACCCGGTCGATGCGGACGTTGTGCGGCGTGAAGATCGCGCGCACTTCGTAATATTCCTTCTGCAAGATCGGATCGAACATGTGGTCGTGACAGCGGGCGCAGCCGATGGTCACGCCCTGGAAGGCCAGGAAGGTGTGATCGACCGTATCTTCGAGCCATTTCTCGCGGCTGAGCATCTTGTAGTTGCGGACCAGGTAGCCAGTGGCCCGCAGCGCCTTTTCGTCCTCCGGGTAAAGCTCGTCTGCCGCGAGCATTTCCAGGATCATCTGTTCGTAGCCCTTGTCGGCGTTGAGCGCTTCGATGATCCAGTCGCGCCAGCGCCAGATGTGCGGCTGCGAATCGCGAATCTGGTTGCCGCCGGTCCAGCCGGCCCAGTCCGAATAGCGCCACACGTCCATCCAGTGCCGGCCCCAGCGTTCGCCGTATTGTGGTGAAGCCAGGAGCTTGTCCACAACCTTCTCGTACGCATCGGCGGAATTGTCGTTCAAAAATGCGTGCAATTCTTCCGGCGTCGGCGGCAGGCCGATCAAGTCGAAATAGACACGGCGCAGGAGCGTACCCTTGTTCGCTTCCGGCCGCGCCTTCAGGCCGTGCGCTTCCTGTTCGGCAGCGACAAAGTAGTCGATCGGGTTGCGACACCAAGACGAATTCTGGACGGTAGGAACTGCCGGCCGCGTGACGGGCTCGAACGGCCGCCACGGGTAGGCCGACAAGAATTTCCGGCACTCGACGAGAGTCTTGCGAGCAGCGGAGATTTCTTCCGGCGACGGCTTGTCGTTCGGATCGCCGGGGTTGTGGCCAGTGAGGATTTCAATCAGGTTTGGCACGCCGTCGCCGTCGCTATCTTCTTCCGCAATCATCTCGAAGCGCCGGGCAATGTCCCAAGGTTTGCCGGCCTTCTGCAATTCGATGCCAAGTTCCTTCAAGCGCTTGCCGAAAGCATTGTGCGGCTTGGCATCCGAGCCTGCCTGGTCAGGCAGATGGCAAAGCGTGCAAGAATTCAGCGTGGCCGGGAAATACGGGCCCAAGTACGCAAGAAGCGCCTGTTTATTCGGCGGCTTGGCGTCTGCAATGGACGAAAGAATCATCGCGATGACAAGCGAGAGGGCAAAACGGCGGGTCATGTGCGAGTCTCCCGGATGATTAACAGCGAGGCATAGTCCTGGAGCCGAGCGCTCGGCTCCAGGACTATGCCTCCCGGCTAACCATTATTTCCCTGTCAGGTCTTTGCGCTCTTCACTGAGCTTCGAATCACCCGTGCCGGTAATCGGCAGTTCCATCCCGTTGGCAGTAATGTTGCCTTTCATGGTGAAATCCATTTTGGCGGCCATCGTTCCTTCCTGAGCGCTCCCGTCAATGCAACCATCGAAGTTCAGCGCAACCTTGAACTTGGAACCTTCCTTGAAGTTGAAGTCCACGCCGTTGACCGTGGCGCTTTTGGCCAGCGGCATTTCGATCGTGATTTCGAATTGACCGAACGTGCGGCCGTCTTTTTTGTACACCTTGGTAAGCTTGCCGGTTCCCTTGGCCTTGTCGGCATCCAACTTCATGCCTTGCATTTTCCTTTCCATTTCCTTGGTGATTTCGCCCATCTTGCACTTCCAGGTTTCGCCAATGGCCACAGGTTTCCCTGGCAGCGCCAGTTCCTCGAAATCAGGTCCTTCGTCCTCCTCCTTAAGAATGTCGGATTTGAGTAGCTTCAGAGCGGCCTCACTGAGCTCACCGCCGCCTTCGATTTTGCACTCGTACTTCTTGTCCTTCAATTCCGCCAACACGGTCTTGCCGGTGAGCCCATAATCGCCGTTCTTGTTGTCATGCACCTTAATGAACTTAACGGCCACCTTTTCAGGCCGTTTCTGACCGGTCTTGACGAGAAGAATCGTCTTTTCGAGCACAACCGATTTGTCGACCGCTTGATTATCCTCATTGAGCACGCCGCCGTCGGCGCCGGTGACGACGATGTTATGGCCGCCTTTTTCGGTCATCGACAGATGGTACTTCTCGCCGCCCTTGTCGTCACGGTTGACCTTGATGGTGTAGGTCTCGTCGGCCCGACTTGCCGCCATCAAGAAGAGGAGCGATGCAGCCAGGGCCAGCGTGCGATGGAACATTTGCCATTCTCCGATTGTGGGGAAGGTTGGAGTCTGAAGTGCGATTATAAGCAGTGGCGGCGGCGGCTCCTATGGAGAAACCTGTGAATTCTTGAGTAGGCCAGCGGCGGACCACGGAGCCGTTTAACGATAGAATTGGTGTGGTACGATCAGAGCAGTGTGAATTCCGCGTAAGGGAGAAGAGCATGGCAAGCGCGCCTACAAGTCGCATGCGCAGGCGGCGCGGCCAAATGGCCGAACCCGACATTCCGCCCTTGGAGAATGGCGACCATTTGGATCAGAAGACATTCCATGAACGCTACGAGGCGATGCCGGAAGGATTCAAGGCGGAATTGATTGGAGGGATCGTATACGTTGCGTCACCACTCAAACCAAGGCATGGTCGGCCGCATGCCGGTCTCATGGCATGGCTTGGCAACTACGAGTCTGCGACTCCAGGCACGGACGTCGTGGATAATACGACAACCGTATTAGGCGAAGAAAGCGAACCTCAGCCGGACGCATCGTTGCTCATCTTGCCGAATTCTGGCGGCCAAACACGCGAGGACAAGCGCGGTTTTCTGACCGGTCCGCCGGAATGGTTGGGGGAGATTGCTTCCACGACCGAGTCTCTGGATTTGCATGGTAAGAAAGCGGACTACGAAAAAGCTGGTGTAAAGGAATACATGGTCGCCGCACTTAGGCAGGAAAAGGTTTTCTGGTGGATATTGCGCCGTAGCAAGTTTAGACCGTTGCTACCTGGCCATGACGGCATCTTTCGCTCAGAAACGTTCCCCGGCCTTTGGCTTGATCCGGACGCGCTCCTCAATCTGGATAGCGCGCGCCTGCTAGCGGTGCTTCAGCTAGGCCTCGCCACGCCGGAACATGCTGCCTTCGTGGCGCGCTTGGCGGCAGCGCAGAAATCAAAATCATGATTCGTTCGAATGGGATCTTGTTTGCAGCCGACTCGGCCGCTGACCCACCTCTATGGGGAAAGGTACTCTTTATTGGGTTCGCGGCGATCCTGTTCGGCACGATGCTAGTTGGCCTCGTGTTCGTGATTCGCGATTCCATCCGGCGTCGAGGAAGATGGGGCATGAACGGTGCGCCAACGTTTTGCCCGAACTGTGGCCAACCGGCGCCAGCGGTTCGCAAGCCGGCCAACTTCCAGCAAGCGCTCTGGGGCGGCAATACGTGCAAGGAATGCGGCTGTGAATACGACAAATGGGGCCGGCGGAAATTTTGCCCGAAGTGCACTGCCAAACTGCCGGAAATAGCTCGGCCGAGGACATTTTCGGAAGCGAATGTCGTGCGCGGCGCCTGCCCAAGCTGCGGCCACCAATCCACACTGTTTCGTTTGTTGCCTCCGCAGTATCATGATGAGTGACGATCGAATGGCTACTCCGCTGCCGCTTATTCCCGCCTGGCGGTTAAAAGAGGTTGCACCGCGAATGAATCGGTTTCCATTTTCACGTCGTGAGTTTCTCACTCGGTCCGGTATGGGCATGGGCGCGCTGGCTTTGGCTAGTTTGCTTGATGGCACAGCCCGGCTTTCCGCTGCGACCGACGGCGACCATCCGTTGTCGCCGCGGGGGCCGCACTTCCCTGCCAAGGCCAAGCGCGTGATTCATCTTTTCATGAATGGCGGGCCGTCGCACCTCGACACCTTCGACCCCAAGCCGATGCTGGCGAAGTTCGCGGGCAAGCCCTTGCCACGCGAGAATTTGCGCACGGAGCGCAAGACCGGGGCCGCGTTCCCCTCGCCATACAAGTTTCAGAAGTACGGCCAGAGCGGCATCGAAGTAAGCGAAATCTTTCCATACACCGCACAAAGCATTGACGACATTTGCGTCATTCGCTCCATGCATGCGGATGTGCCCAACCATGAACCGTCACTCATGCTCATGAACTGCGGTGACGCCCGGCAAATCCGGCCCAGCATGGGCTCGTGGCTGACCTACGGCCTGGGCTCGGAGAATCAGAATCTGCCCGGCTTCATTGCCATGTGCCCGAACGGGTACCCGATTCAGGAATCGCAGAACTGGCAGGCCGGGTTCCTGCCCGGCGTCTACCAGGGCACCTACATCGACACGAAGCACACCGATATCGAAAAGTTGATCGAGAACATTCGCAATAAAGCCCTCTCGCTACCCGAGCAGCGCCGGCAACTCGATTTGCTCAAGGCGCTAAACGACCGGCACGCGAGCGTGCGCCCCGGCGATTCGCAATTGGAATCGCGAATTCAATCATTTGAACTTGCCTACCGGATGCAGATGGAAGCGGCTGATGCATTCGACATAAGCAGGGAGCCCAAGCGCGTTCTCGATATGTATGGCCCCGGCACCCAGGCGCGACAGATTCTCATTGCCCGCCGGCTGATCGAGCGCGGCGTGCGCTTCGTGCAAGTCTGGCACGGCGAAGGCCAGCCGTGGGACAGCCACGATGATCTGGAAGTGAACCATCGCCGGCTGGCGAAGCAATGTGACCAGGCTATCGGTGCACTGCTGATCGACCTCAAGCAGCGCGGCCTGCTCGATGAGACATTGGTCATTTGGGGCGGTGAATTCGGCCGTACGCCGACGGTGGAATTGCCGACGCCCGGCGCCAATGCGGGCAAAATTAACGGCCGGGATCACAATCACTATGGTTTCAGCATGTGGCTGGCCGGCGGCGGCGTAAAGGGCGGCCAGGTGGTGGGTGCCACCGACGAATTCGGCTTCGCCGCCGTTGAGAACAAAATCCACGTCCACGACCTGCATGCCACGATTATGTATCTCATGGGCTTCGACCACGAGAGGTTCACGTATCACTACAGCGGCCGCGACTTCCGGCTGACGGATGTATCCGGCCGTGTGGTGCGGGAAGTGGTGGCCTAGATACCCGCTTGCGGCGTTGCAGGCCCGTCACATTCAATAGCCATCGGCACAAAATTCGCATACACTTCCGCAAAGGAATCCTCTCCCGCGGAGAACCATTATGCAAGTTCAACCAGCGTTGCAATGGCTGGCCCAGAACCACGAAAAGACGATCGTCCGCAATTTGGCGGATTTGGTGGCCATCCACAGCATCAGCACCGACGGCGAGCACAACGAAGAGATCAAGCGGACCGCCAATCTGACCTGCGACCAGATGCGCGAGGCCGGATTGCACAACGTCGAGGTGCTGCGGACCGGCGACTCCTTGCCGTACGCCTATGGCGAATGGCTGGGTGCACCAGACAAGCCGACGGTGTTCCTGTATGCCCATCACGACGTGCAGCCCGTGAACAAGGTCGGCGACCCGAAGGATGATTGGAAGACCGACCCGTGGAAATTGACCCGTAGCGGTGAGCGACTCTTTGGTCGAGGCTCGGCCGATGACAAAGGCGCCATCGTCGCTCAACTTGGCGCAGTGGCGGCTTATTTGCGCACCAACGGCGCGCTGCCGGTGAATGTGAAAATGGTCGTGGAAGGCGAAGAAGAGGTCGGCTCCCGCAACCTCGTGCGCTTCTTTGAGCAGCACAAGAGGAAGATTCAATCAGATGTGATTGTAGTATGCGACACGGAGAACATCGAAGTCGGCATGCCGAGCATCACCTATTCGCTGCGCGGCATCGTCGCGGTGCAAGTGGATGTGCGCAGCGCCGCCAGCCCGGTCCATAGCGGCATGGGCGGCGGTTACACTGCCGATGCGGCCATCGCCCTCAATGTCATTCTCTCCCGGTTGTTTTGGGACCATGGCCCGTTACCCATTCCCAATTACTACAGGAGCGTGCGCCCGCTCACTGATGGAGAGCGGCGGGTCTTCCGCAGCCTCCCGTTTGATGAAGCGAAATGGCGGCAGAATCTTGGCATTCCGAATGGCGTGCGGGCGGCCAACGAAACGGGGCTGCACTTTTTCGAAGAGACCTGGCGCAAGCCGGCCATCACCGTTATCGCGCAGGAAGCCAGCTCTCTTAAAGGCGCGTCGAACCAGGTGTTGCCGAAAGCATCGGCCATCGTGAGTTGCCGCATTGTGCCGGACCAGAAGCCGGAAGAGGTCGAGCGACAGATTTCTGAATTCCTCAAAGCCAATCCGCCTTGGGGTGTCGAAGTATCGGTGACTTCCGCCGGCGCCCATTGCGACTGGTGGATGACCGACCCGAACGGCCCAGCGTTCGAAGCCGCCATGGGCGCACTCCGCAGCGGCTACGGCCACGATGCCGTCGGCATCGGCTGCGGTGGTTCCATCGGCTTTGTTGGCCCGCTCGCCGAACTCTTCAACGGCGCCCCTGCCCTACTGCTCGGCATCGAAGATCCCCTCAGTAATGCCCACGCCCCCAACGAAAGCCTGCACGAAGGCGACTGGAAGAAACTCATGGCCTCGCTCGTGCACTTGTTCGACAATCTCGGCAAGTTGCCCGGCGGCCGGGTAAAATAAGTATCGAGCCGCTCGCGGCTTCGCCGGGGAGATAACCGTATGTCAGCCATCGCACTTCAAGCTCCAACGCGTTTGTCGCTGGAAACCGCCGGCGCGCTCATGACTCCCGAGGAATTTGATGCCGTTGAGGACTACGACGAGAACTACATGTACGAGTTGATCAATGGAGTACTCGTTGTGCATGCCATCCCCCTGGCTGAAGAAACCGATCCAAATGAGGAATTAGGTTATTTGTTGCGTGCCTATCGCGAGAGTCACGCAAAGGGGTCTTGCCTCGACGCGACGATACCACAGCAGTACGTCCGCTTGAAAAAAAGTCGGCGCATTGCCGACCGCTTGCTCTGGCTTGGCCTCGGCCGGCTGCCCAATGTTCGCCGCGATGTCGCTACGATCGCGGTCGAGTTCGTTTCGGCCGGCAAGCGCAGCCGTCTGCGCGATTACATCCACAAGAAGCGCGAGTACATGGCTGTCGGCGTGAAGGAATACTGGATCATCGATCGGTTTCAGCGGACGCTGACGGTTATTACCAAGTCGGCGGGAAAAGTCGTCGAGAAGGTGATTTCCGAAGATCGCAATTATCGCACACCTTTGTTGCCTGGCTTCGTCCTACCGCTGGCTCACCTGCTCGCCATGGCCGACCGCTGGGCCGAGCAGAACGAATCCTGAGCGAACAAAAACCGGCCTGCGCCACGCCTAAGCTCTACAATTATCTGCAGACGGTCTTATCATGACCGTCTTGTGTATTTATGACCCACGCCGTTTATTGCGATGAAGCAAATACTAGTATCCATCACATTATTTTTCGCGCCCTTCCTCGCGCTGGCCGGCGAACCGTGGCCGGCTTGGCGCGGACCGCTGACCGACGGCGTTTCGCACGAAAAGGTCGAGTTCCCTATTCATTGGTCGCCCACGGAGAACGTTGCCTGGAAAACGCCGCTGCCAGGCGTGGGTCATTCCTCGCCCATAGTTTGGAACGACCGCGTGTTTGTGACCGCGTGCGTTGAACCGACGGGCGAACGTCTGCTGCTCTGCATCGATGCGAAGACGGGCAAAATCCTCTGGCAAAAGGAAGTGTTGACGGCCAAGCTCGAGAAGAAGCACAAGCTCAATAGTTACGCCAGTTCGACACCTGCTACCGACGGCAAAAATGTCTGGGTCACCTTTTTCGATCAACCCTTCATCCGCGTGGCCTGTTATGACTTCGACGGCAATCGCAAATGGATGATCACGCCAGGCAGATTTAATTCTCCACACGGCTTCTGCAGTTCGCCCATCCTGTACAAGAACTTGCTCATCGTAAATTGCGACCAAGACAACCAGGAAGCATTTATCGTTGCGTTGGACAAAAACACCGGAAAAGAGATATACCGTATCGATCGGCCGAACCAGACTCGCTCCTACTGTGTGCCCATTATCGTGGAAGCGGCCGGCCGGAAACAAATGGTCCTGAGCGGCAGCAAGTGTGTGGCCAGCTACGACCCGGACTCCGGCAAGCAGATTTGGATCATTCAGGGCCCCACCGAGCAATTCGTGGCGACCATGGTATATACGGACGACGTTTTCTTCATCACCGGCGGGTTTCCACAGCACCACGTCCTGGGCATCAAGCCCGATGGCCATGGCGATGTCACCGACACGCACATCCTCTGGCGCAGCAATCAGGCAACCTCGTACGTGCCCTCGCCCATTGCTTACCAGGACTTGTTCTTCCTGATTTCCGACGAAGGCATTGCCAGTTGCTTTGAGCCCAAGACCGGCGAGCGCTATTGGAAGGAACGACTGGGCCGGCATTTTAGCGCTTCGTTGACGGCAGCCGGCGGCCACGTGTATTTCCTCGACGATGACGGCAGGACAACCGTGGTGAAGGCGGATAAAACATTCCAGGTAGTGGCCCGGAGTGACTTGAAGGAAGAGTGTTACGCCTCCCCGGCACTGAGTGGCGGGCGGATTTTCATCCGGACGGCGAAATCCCTTTATTGCATAGGAGCGGCAAAGTAAGAGCAACCAATGGGAGGGAGCATGCACTTCCTGCTTATGCCGATTGGCACGGCCGGCGATGTGCATCCGCTCATCGGTATCGGCCGCGAGCTGGCCGCGCGCGGGCACCGCGTCAGCATCTTTACGCACACCCATTTCGGCAACGCCGTTCGCGAAGCGGGCCTGGATTTCCTCGACGCTCAAGATGCGGATGACTATCGAAACACATTCAACAACCCCATTGTCTTCGATGAACGGCGCGGGCACTGGATTGTGATGCCGTTTTACTTCCGGCAAATGCCCAAGCAGTTCGAAGTGATTCGGGCGACTTGCAGCAAGGGCCCGACCGTCGTCGTGGCGGAAGGCGGAGCGTTCGGCGCCCGCGTCGCGCATGACGCACTCGGCATGCCCTTCGTTACGACCCATACCTGCCCGCTTGTGTTTCGCAGCATCATTCGTCCCGCTCTGGAGCCGATCTGGCTGCGCTTGCGAACCGGCAATGCTTGGTTTTCGCGAAAATGTTACGAATTCTTTGATTACTTCTATGTCGATCCACTGTTGTCCCCCATCAATACGTTTCGTCAAACCGTTGGTTTGCCTCCCGTGCGTCGGTTCATGAACGGCTGGTGGCACTCGCCGCAACGGGCGATCGGCATGTTTCCGGAATGGTTTGGAGATCCTGCCCCGGACTGGCCGCCTCAAGTCCGGCTTACGGGCTTCCCCTTGCACGACCCCGGCGACGATGAACCGTTGCCGGCCGATCTGGCTGCGTTTCTGGCGGACGGCGCGCCGCCGATCGTTTTTAGTCCCGGCTCCGCGGTGCGGCCCGGCTCCGGTTATTACGCCACGGCCGTGGAAGCATGCCGGCTGCTGCGTCGCCGCGGCCTGCTGCTCACCAAGCACAAGCCGCCGCCGTCCGTCCCGCTGCCTTGGTACATTCGGCATGTTCCCTTTGCGCCATTCCGGCAATTGTTGCCGCACACCTGCGCGCTGGTGCATCATGGAGGCATCGGCTCGACCGCGCAAGCCTTTCTTGCCGGCATTCCGCACCTCATTCGCCCGTTGGCGTATGACCAGCCCGACAATGCCGAAAGGACTATGCGGCACGGTGTTGCCCGAACGATCCTGCCAAGAGATTTTCGGCCAAAACTGGTCGCCCGGCTGCTGCGTGAGTTGCTGGAAAACCCGAAGGTTACGGAGCGCTGTCGCGTGCTTTCCGAGCGAACCAAGGCCGAAGACGGAATTAAAGGGGCTGCCAATGCCATCGAGGAGATGCAGGCGCGGACGTGAAGGCTGCGCCACTGAAAGGGCCGGACAACGTAGAGCAGGGTCGCCGCGCTTCGTGTCTACCCTTGGAAAGAGCGCGCGACCTAGGAACCCTGAAGGGGTTCCATATCACAGCCCAGGGTTGCCGCGCTTCGCGGCAACCCTGGGTTAGATGACATCTACAAACGCCTACCCTGAAAGGGTTGCATCCTCCACCCAGGGTAGCGGCGAAGCGCCGCAACCCTGGGCTATGTGATGGAACGCCTTCGGCGTAACAGGCTCTATGCAGAGGCTCTCATGACCAGCCGCGCTTTCGCCCTTGGCTCCTTGCTCTTTCTCACCCTCGTCACCACTGCCCTTGCCCAAAAGGAATACGGGTTCGACAATCGCAAGCCCTCCGGGCAGCCGTACCTGCCGCCGGAAGAGACGGTGAGGCGCATGAAAGTGGCCAATGGTTGGGAAGTGAAACTCGCCGCCGCGGAGCCGGCCATCGTCAACCCGATTGCCTTCACGTTCGACGAAAAAGGCCGCATCTGGATGATCGAGAGCTTCGAGTACCCGAAGCGCACGCCGAAGGGCAAAGCCCCGCGCGATCGCATCAAGATTCTGGAATCGACCAGGGGCGACGGCGTTTACGACAAGGTCACGATCTTTGCCGAGGGAAAGGATTTCCCGGTGCCGAAGGAGCGCGCTGATGCCGGCCTGGGCGCCTTCGATATGGCCAGCGGCATCGAAGTCGGCTACGGCGGCGTCTTCGTTGGTGCATCGCCGTACCTATGGTTCATCGAGAATAAGAACGATAAGCCCGGCAAGTTTGAAGTGCTGCTCAAAGGCTTCGGCAGCGACGATACTCACGAAGTGCTGAACACCTTCCAGTGGGGCCCCGACGGCTGGCTCTACGGGTTGCATGGGATTTTCACGAACTCCGATGTCGTTAACGAGCCGGAAGCGTCAGCGACGGATGGCAAACCCGTCGCTCACGCTTCCGGCTCGTCAGTTAAGTTGAACGCCGGCGTCTGGCGCTATCACCCCCGCAATCGTAAATTCGAAATCTTCGCCGAAGGCACCTCGAACCCCTGGGGCATGGACTGGCGCAACTCCGACGGCCAGTTCATCCTGTGCTGCTGCGTGATTCCGCACCTGTATCACATCATCCCCGGCGGCATCTACAAGCGGCAGGCCGGCAGCAGCTTCAACCCGTATGCCTACGGCCAGATCAACGAAATCTGCGACCACACCTTTCACAAGGAAAGCGGCTGGGCCCATGCCGGGCTGATCTGCCTCGACGCCCCGCACCTGCCCAAGGAATACCACGACCGCGTGATCTTCGGCAGCATTCACGGCTGCTCGATCAAGCAGAACATTCTGAAGAAGAACGGCTCGACCTTCTCCGCCAGCCGGGCCGACGATTTCCTGGTCAGCGGCGACAAGAACTTCCGCCCGATCAACCTGCGCTGGGGCCCGGACGGCGCCATCTACATTATCGACTGGCACGACCAGAACCCCTGCCACCAGGCCGCCCCGGATAGCTGGGACTACGAGCACGGGCGAATCTACCGGCTGGCGCCGAAGGGGTTGAAGCCAGCGAAGGCGGAGGATTTGGGAAAAAGAAGCGACGAGAGTCTCCAGTCGCTCGTTAACGACGCAAACCCCTACGTTTATCGAACTGCATTGCGGCTCATTAGCGACAGAAAGCGCGGCAGCGGTGATTTGGAAGGGCTCTCTAAAGTGCTAGCGCAGGCGCCCCCTGAAAGAAAAGTGCGCGGCATCTGGTACTCGTTTGCCTGCATATCTGCGGCTGACAAAGCGGCACCGAATGATCTCGACGAAGTCGGAATCCCACCGGGCCTCAATGAAGAATGCCGCGTTTGGATGAGGCGGTTAATTGAGCAGGACTGCGCCACGAGGACAGACGACGTCGGTGCGAATCGGGCGGTGAAATATCTCACCTGGGCCGCCGCAAATGAGCCAACACATGTCGGACGCCGGGAAATCGCATGCATGACGCTGCGGCTTGTGAAGAGTGCCAACAGCGTACCGGTAGTACATGCTCTCATGGCTAACAAAGAAGATGCCGTCGATCCAGTCATTCCTTTCATGGTCTGGCTCGCCTACGAACCGCAGCTGGCCGTAAATCCAAAGCCGGAACTCAATTGGCTGCAATTCAACGCCCCCGGCAATCCACTCATTATCGACCACGTGATCTCCCGAGCCATGCGGCGACTCGTCGCCGCTGGCAAAGCCGAATATATGGCCGCGTGCGTCAGCTTTGTTGGCAATGCGAAGGACACCGCCGTCCGCAAGCGCGCCCTCGAAGGCTTAGCCATCGCCACGCAGGGCCGGCTGTTTGATGCGCCGCCGCAGTGGAAAACGGTTTCCGCCGCGCTGGCCGATGATCCCGATCCCGAAGTGAAAAAGCTCGCGCGGCAACTGGCGGTCAGCTTCCACGATCTCGGCGCGGCTCGCGCTGCCCTGGCCGTCGCCAGGGATGCGGCGAAGCCGTTGTCGGAGCGTGTCGAAGCGCTGCGCAGCCTGGCGCTGGTGCCGCTCGATGAGGCATTCCCCGTGCTGCTGGAGTTCGTCAAGACCGATGCTTCCCCGGAAGTGCGGCAAGAAGCGCTGCGGGCCATCGCAGCCTATAACCGCAAAGAGATTCCCGGCGAATTGCTTGGGAACTGGGCGAAGCTCTCGCCGCCATTGCGGGCCGAGGCGGCCAATATCCTCGCGGGCCGCCGGGAGTGGGCAAAGCAATTGCTCGATGCCGTGGGCAGCAAGAAAGTGGATCGCCGCGATCTCACCGACAATACGATCCTGCGCATTCGCGCCTTCAAGGACAAAAACCTCGACGCCCAGATTCAAACCTTCTGGGGCAAGTTCCGCGACACGCCGGAGGAATTGAACAAACTCATCGACAAGATGCGCGGGGAGATGTACCAGGGCAACGCGTCCTTCGCCAAGGGCAAGCTCGTCTTCGAAAACACCTGCGCGAAGTGCCACACGTTCGAAGGCAAAGGCGCCGACGTCGGCCCCGCTCTCGACGGCGCGGCCCGCGACATCGAGTACTTGCTGGTCAACATCATCGACCCAAACCGCGTGATCGGCGCGCCATATTTCATTCGCACGGTGGAACTGAAGAATGGCCGCAGCGAAATCGGCCTGCTCGCGGAAGAAGATGCGAATACTGTCACGCTGAAAGTCGAAAACGGCGTGCGCAAAGTGATTCCAAAGAAGGATATCGAAAACATCACCGTCCAGGAAAAGTCGATGATGCCGGAAGGGCTGGATAAGAACCTGAGCGTGCAGGATTTCCGCGACCTCATTCGCTATGTGATGGCGAGTCCGTTCGTGACCGATGTTAAGCTCGACGGCAAAGCGGTGCGCGTCGGCCCCGCCGGCAGGATCGCGTTGACCAAAGAAAAGAGCACCATCGAGGCCGAGATCACCGCCGCAAGCAAGACGAAGACGCGCCTTCTGTTCGGCGGCAACCCAGAATTGACCGTCAGCCTCAACGGCAAGCAAATCTACAAAGGCCGGCCCGGCAGCGATCAGCCGGATCAGACCAGCGTCGAGGTCGAACTGGCGGCCGGCGAGAACAAGCTTGTGATTGAGGCGAAAGGCAACGCCAGTAAAAGTGCCGTTTTCGCCCGCTTCCTCGATCCGGATCGCAAACTACACAACGGTGAATAAGTTCGGCGAATGTTCCGCCGCCGCGAGTAAAAAACCACCGTCGCCGGAAACAACGCCCGACATGGCGCTGTTTCTTGTCTAACCCCATCTTCTTTTCTGCCAACAAGTTACGTTGCGCGTCGATAGAATTCGAACTTTGGCACATTGGTTGCCTTACTCCTCAACAAACGTGGACTGGCAATTTCGCTGAGGGGGCGCATCATGTTGGTTCTCACTCGCAAGATTGGCGAAAAGATTCGCATTCCGGATCGCGACGTTTTGATCAAGGTCGTGGAGATCCGCGGCAACCGCGTGCGCATCGGTATCAGTGCGCCGGAGACGATTTCCATCTTGCGGGGGGAACTGAAGCGGGTTAATGGCGAAGCGCCATCCGACGGTGACCACGCGGTGGGGAGCTAAGGCCATGTTGTTGATGCCCGCCAGCCAATCGTTAGCCTCGAGGTGCGAAGCCGCCGCCGCTCCGACTTTGCGTCGGGTCAGGGTATGGCTGGACGATTCGGCCCCGCATCAAGGAACGTTTGCCCACGCGTTGGAATGGGCACTCCTGTTGCGACTACCCCTGCACGCGGTCGTGCCGGCGCTTGGTGGCGCCGACGTGCTTGCAGGCTGCGCGGCAATTTGCCAGCGCGAAGGTGTGGCCTGGACTTATTCGAGCGAAGACGGCGACGGAACTTCTATAATGACTCGATCCCAGCCACCGGAAATCGACTTTTGCGTGATGAGCGCCACGCGGCCAATGCGCCAATTGCGCGCCGCGATGCGTCATTCCCACGCCGGCCCGTTGCTTTGTCCGCCGCTGTGGCGATCATTCCGGCGAGCCTTGATTCTCCAGGAAGACCCCGCGCCGGGCCAACAATACCTGGAAAACGCCGCTGCCGTTTGTCATGGAGCCGGCTGCTCGGCTTCGGTGCTCACACTATCGCAGTCCGAGGAAATGGCGCGGGGGATGCAAAACGAGGCGGTTGAAGTGTTTGCCAGGCAACGCGTCGAGGCCGACTTCCAAATGGTGGTTGGAGATATCACACGCACGGCCGTGCCGATGGTGGCCGATTGGCGGCGGTGCTCGCATATCATCGTGGAAACGGCCCGGGTCGGTGGTTTACGGCGCTGGCTGGGCTTGGATTTCGACAACAGGATTCGGAATCTGGCGGATCGCTATGCAGTGCTGCCAGTCGGGGCCGCACCGTCTCGATTGGCCGGCCGCCTGATCGAAGCATCGGCGACACGGCAGGCTGGGTAGAGGCGGGACCAAACTTGTAGCCGCAGACTTTAGCCTGCGTCGGGCTACCGCAGACTACGGTTAGCGCGAGTTTTGAAACAGTCTCTGATATTCACTCCTCTAGGGTCGTAAACGGGTGAGACAAAACATGGGATCTCCTGCAAAGAGTAGCGGTAAGTTTGTGTGGTACTGCCTAGGCGTGACGGCGGCAGCCGTGGTGCTCCTGGGTGGTTACCATTACGGTCACGATCTTTTCCGGTCCAGCGCGGAGCCACCGGGTCATCAGAGCGCGCCAACCAGCAACACCGCGACTCCGGCAGATTCACCGGACGACCCCAAGGCAGTCGAATACGTGCTGCCACAAAAAGGCGGCATCGTGCGCAGCACCACGCAGCCCGGCTCGGTGCTGTCGTATGAATCGGTCGATCTCTTTGCCGGCGTGTCGGGCTATCTCAAGACCGAGTTTGGCCTGGACATTGGCGACCATATCAAAAAAGGTCAGACGCTCGCGGTTGTGGATGTGCCCGATCTGGACAAACAGGTGCAGCATAACGCCGCCGTGGTCGAACAGGCTCGCGCTCGGGTGACGCAGATGAATGCTAAAGCAGCCAGCGCCCAAGCCGACTTGGAGGCAACCGAAGCCACCGTCAAGCACGCGAAAGCCCTGGTGCGCAGCAAAGCCGCAGAACTGGATTTTCGGCAAAAACAACTCGAACGGATGCAAAAACTGGCTCAGACGGACAGTATCGAGATCAAGCTGGTAGACGAATCCCTGTCGCACCGCGACGCGGTAAGGGAAGCGGAGATCGCCGCCCAGGAAGCCGTGAGCACCGCGGAAGCGAACGTGAAGGCGATGCGGGCCAAGATCGTCGCCGCCGAGGCCGATATCAAGGAAGCCGAAGCAGAAGTAAAAGTCGCACAGGCGGAACTCGACAAAGCGCAAGTCATGGTCCGGTTTGCGACGGTCGTGGCGCCGTTCGATGGCGTTATTACCAAGCGAAACTTCTTTCCCAATGACTACGTGCGGGCCGCCAATGAAGGCGGCGCCCAGGTGCCGCTCTTTAATGTGCAGCGCACCGATGTGATGCGTGTGGTGGTGCAGGTGCCCGATCGCGACGTACCGTATTGCCATTCCGGCAACGCGGCCAAGTTCGAGGTTGATGCCCTGCCGGGGCGGCGCTTCGAAGGTAAGGTGTCGCGCGTGGCGGAGACGGAAGACCCGCAGACCCGCCTCATGCACGTGGAAATCGATATCCCCAACCCCACGCACAAGCTGTTTCAGGGCATGTACGGGCGGGCGACCATCTTCCTGGAGCAAGCGAAAGATGCGTACATGTTGCCGCTCGGCTGCCTGATGAACCGGACCGACGACGGCAAGGCGACGGTGTTTGTCATCCACGACGATGTGGCACACGCCGTGCCGGTTCGGATTGGACATGATAATGGCGTTCAGGTCGAAATCCTGGGTGGTCTCAGCGCCGACGACCATGTCATCTTGCATCCGGGCAGGGTCACCGACGGGGCGACCGTAGAGGCTGTGGCTCACGGTGCCGGCGAGGATGTGAAGTCCCCGCAATGATTCAGAAGTCAGAGGTCAGAAATCAGAAGTCAGATAAAGCCAATGTGACCTCTGACCTCTGACCTCTGACCTCTGACATCCGGTTATTCGGCGGGCCAAGACCCAGCCCGCTCCTACCTCACTCCTTAAGACGAGGGGCATTTCGTAATGATTGGTCTGATCCGTTTTTCACTCAATAACTGGCATGCCGTGGTCGTGTTTGTGTTAACGATCATCGTCATCGGCATGTTGGCTCTTTTGGCAATTCCCGTGGACATTCTGCCGGTCTTCAAAAGTCCGGCCGTGCAGGTGCTCACGTTTTATGGCGGCATGCCGGCGGACGGCATCGAGAAAGATATCTCCGTGCGCATGGAGCGCTGGACGGGCCAGGCCAACGGCATGAAATGGCAGGAATCGCGTTCGATCTCCGGCACCAGCATCGTGCGCAACTATTTCCACGACGGTGAAGACCCAAACGGCGCGTTGACCCAAGTGAATTCCCTCGCGCTGGCCACCTTGCCGTATCTTCCACCGGGCACGCTGCCGCCGGTCGTACTGCCATTCGACCCCACCAGCACCACGCCGGTAGCAATTATCGCGATGGACAGCAAAACACTGCCGGAGGAGAAGCTCTACGACGTGGGCCGGCTCGAAGTCCGCAACTTCGTAATGCAAAACCACGGCACCATTGCCCCGGTCGTCATCGGCGGCAAACTGCGGGCGGTCATGTTGTACTTGAACCCCAGCAAGATGCAGGCTCGTGAACTCTCTCCTTCCGATGTGATGACTGCAGTGGAGAAGTATCACCTCTTCTTCCCCAGCGGCGACGTAAAAATTGGCGACAAGGATGTGGCTTTATCCTCCAATTCTCAGTATTCGCTGCCCGATTCAATGGGCTCCATTCCGATCCATCCAGAACCAGGCAAATATGGCTTTCTCAATGAAATCGCCGAGCCGAAGGACTCGGCCTTTATTCAAACCAACGTGGTACTGGTGAATGGCCGACGGCAGGTATACATCCCGATCTATCGCCAGGGCGGAGCCAGCACGCTGGCCGTAGTCGATCAATTGAAAGACACCTTGCCGGAGATCAAGGCGAAACTGAGCGAACCGGACATCAATCTGAACCTCGTAATGGACCAATCGGTCTACGTGCGCGCCGCCATCAAAGCGCTGGTTCAAGAAGGCGTCACCGGCGCGATTCTCTGCTCGCTGGTGATCCTGCTGTTCCTGGGCCAGTGGCGCATGACGATGATCGCCATCGTCACGCTGCCGCTTTCCGTATTCACGGCTGTCGTCTGCTTGTGGGCAACGGGCAATACGATTAACGTGATGACGCTGGCCGGCCTCACGCTCGCTATCGGCCCCATGATCGACAGCGCGATCATTTGCCTGGAGAACACGCACCGGCACCTGGGCCTAGGCGCCACCCCCAAAGACGCGGCACTCCGTGGCGCTAGCGAAGTGGCCATGCCGGAATTGGTGTCGTCTTTGTGCACTTTTTTGGTGCTCACGCCGCTAATTCTCGTGCCGGGCATTGGCCGCTTTTTGTTCCTGCCCATGACGTTGGCCGTCGTCTTCGCCATGACCACCGCCTACATTCTGTCGCGGACGGTGGTCCCTTGTGCGAGCGCTTACCTGCTGTCGCACCGGCATCCGCATGCGGAAACGACGAACCCAATCGCGCTGGCCTTCCGCAAATGGGAAGCCTTGATCGACCGCGGCATTCAGATTTACACGCATCTTCTCGATATGTGCCTGCGCCACCGGTGGCGGACGGTCATCGTCGGTTTCACCGCACTGGCGATCACGCTTGCGGTCTTGGTGCCGATCCTACGGCGCGATTTCTTCCCCGAGTCCGACTCCGGCGCGTTCGAAATTGCCTTGAGCGCTCCGGCTGGCACCCGAATTGAAAACACGGAAGCGATTGTCCGGAAAGTGGACAAGTTCATTCGCGACACCATTCCTGCGAAGGATTTGCAGTTGACCGTTTGTGAGATCGGCACGTCGGCCGACTGGTCGGCCGCCTACACGCGCAACTCCGGCCCGATGGATGCCGCGATCAAAGTGCAGCTTACTGCCGGCCGCGCGCGCACCGCCCAGGAGTACGTTCGCATGCTCCGCGACGGCTTCGCCAAAAACCGCGAGTTTGCGAACCTGGAGTTCTCCTTCGATTCCGGTGGCCTCATCCGCGGCGCACTCAACGAAGGCCGCGCGTCCCCCATCACCGTGCGCCTCGTCGGCAAGAATCAAGGCGTACTCTTCGGCATCGCCGACAAGATTCTCGCATCGGTCAAGCGCGTCGACGGCGTGGTCGATGCCCGCGTGCTGCAAAAGCCAAACGCGCCGGAGATTATCATCAACGTGGACAAGGAAAAGGCCCAGGCGACGGGTTTGAGTCAGGACGACATTATGAAAAACGTGATCGCGGCGACGAATTCCAGCATCATGTACAACAAGCGCTCGTTCTGGATCGATCCGAAGAGCGGCAATCAGTACTTCGTGGGCGTCCAGTATCCGGAACAGGATTTCAGCACAACCGACGACATTCTGAACATCCCCATCACGAGCCCAAAACAAGGACAGCCGATTCCGCTGCGGAACGTGGCCACGATCACGCATGCGGATTTGCCCACCGAAGTCCACCACGTCAACATTCAGCCGGCGATCGATATCACGATGAATGTGGAAGGTCGCGATCTGGGCCACGTCAGCAACGACGTGGCAAAGGTGCTGGAACAATTCGGCAAGAAGAATAAAGACGGCTCCTGGGCCCCGTACGATCCGGCTTCCAAAGACGGCAAGACTCTCGAAGGCTCGAAAATCGAGCTAGCCGGCGAGTATCGACGTATGCAGGACACGTTTTCGAACCTGGGCGGCGGCCTGATCCTCGCCTCGTTGCTCATCTATTTCTTGATGGTGGCCCTGGATCGCTCGTTCATAGTGCCGCTGGCGGTCATGGCCATCGTGCCGTTGTGCCTCATCGGCATCCTGCCGACACTTTTACTCACCCGCAGCGCCATCAACGTGCAATCGCTATTAGGCTTCATCTTTATCGTTGGCATCAAAGTTGCGAATTCCGTCTTAATGACGGATTACGCTCAGGAACTGCGCCGCCATGAAGGATTATCTCCCATGGAAGCGATTCGCAAAGCCGCGGCTTTGCGTGTGCGGCCGGTCACGATGACCGCGCTCGCGGCCTTCTTCGCCATGATCCCCACGGCTCTGGCGCTCGAGAAAGGCAGTGAAGCCAACGCGCCGCTGGCGCGCACGATTCTGGGCGGCTTGATCGCGGGCGAACCGGCTACGCTGTTCGTGCTGCCGTGCGTGTATGCCCTGTTGGTTCGCGACAAGAAAAGCAACCCGCCGGCCGGAGACATGGATGCTTTGCCGGACGTGGAACCGGTTCACTAGTAAAGCCGAGGGATTGGACAATGAACATGGTTCGTGATGAACAGCGGACGGATTCAGTTGAAGATTTTGCGGCGGAACTTACTACCGCCGTGTATTCCGTCGCGCTCCGCCATGGGCTTGGCGACCAATGGGCGGACATGCAATTGGAACTCTGGAGATCATTGACCGCGCGTTTGAAGCAATTGCAGATGGAGGACGGAGCCGCCGCCAAACCGTTTGTTGTTCGCGGCCATTCACCCAGCACAGCCTAGGCCGTGGGTTCACAATAACTTCTCGAAGGGAGCGATGATATGCTCAAAATACAAAGCATTCTCCATCCCACGGACTTCTCCGCCGTTTCGTACAACGCATTTCAGATGGCGTGCCACTTGGCGCAAGACTATGGAGCCGCGCTTCATATTGTCCACGTCTCGACGACGTTTGAGGCCTTTCAAGGCGAGCGCGTTTGGAACGAGCACCCCACGCAATACCTGGAGCACGCCTGGAAAAACCTGCAAAAACTGGAGTGGCCCGGAATTGTCACTCACCGCTATTTGGAAGAAGGAGATGCCGCCGAGCAAATCGTGGCGCTGGCGCAGCGCCTGAACTGCGAAATCATCGTCATGGGCTCACACGGACGCTCGGGTTTGAATCGGCTGTTAGTCGGGAGCGTGGCCGAGCAAGTTATTCGGGAGGCACATTGCCAGATACTGATCGCCAAGGCGGCCGTTGCAACGACGCCGGACGTAAGGCCAGCTCAAAGCGATATGCACAAAATAGGCTGATGCTTCCGGACTTACAGCGATCGATTAAGGCTGCGTAGCGGAGCTCGAAAGAATCCCGGTTCCCGCCGCCTCGGAATTCTTGTGAATTCGGCTACCGGTCTACGTTTCCCAAAAAGTGTTCGAAAAACCCGTATATCACCGCGTTGGATTCCGCCGTGGGCGTGTGGCCGGGGCGATTGGTCATGGCCACGCGGTTGGAGTAACCGAGAAGCTTGTTGACCGCAAGCGCATGGTTAAGCGCGATCCAGCGCTCGGGCTGATCTTCGGAACCGCCGGAAACCAGAAATGGCCGCGGCGCGATGAGCGCGTGCAACTCGTGTAAGTCACGGCCGGATTCGATCATCTTCTTGTAAGGGCCGGTACGCGGATTGGATTCCGAGGGAATGCCAGCCTTGGGCCGCTTTTGTTCCGGATCGAGACCGAGATACCACGGCTCCCAGTAATTCACGTTGGCGCGCTTTTCGTCGAAGACAATTCCAGGATCGCTCACGGCCACACAAGCGAACTTGTCCCACAGTGCGCCGGCGAACATCGCCCATTTGCCGCCATAGGAATGGCCTACGACGCCGATGCGCTTGGCGTCCACGTCCGGGCGGTTGGCCAGCGCCTGCCAGCAATTGGCCGCGACATAGGCGTGATACGAAAGCGGTTGGCAGACGGCCTTGCCCAGTTCGGGCTTCCAGGCGTTGCCGCCCGGCGTGCCGATGGAAAGGGTGACGAACCCGCGGCGGGTTAGCTGCAAGCCGAAGTCCACCGTGGGGTGCTTCGGATTCATGCCGATGCTGGATTCCGGTTCGTAGAAGACGACCACAGCGGCCGGAAACGGTCCGGCGCCATCTGGAACGAGCAACCAGCCCTCGCCGGTCTGCTCCGGAGCCGTTTCCAGGCGCACCTTGTATTGCGTGAAGTTTTCGCGGCGTGTCTTCGCCAGAATCTCGACCTTGGGCTTTTCGATCACTTTCGGCCAGGGGCCCATGAGATCGGTCCAGGTGTCGAGAATCTCCTTGCGCCGGCGTGGCCAGTCGGCCGCGGATTTCACGGCAGTGCCGTCG
>DATGHS010000501.1:0-22055 GCA_035307785.1 Gemmataceae bacterium | reverse complement strand
CACGGCTTCACGCCGTTGTTGCACGGTTAATTCAGAACGTCTCGGCATGGTCGAATCTCCTCCGGGCTCGATGACCTCAGTCTATCGAACCGCCAGAGTACTCACACACGCCGATTCCCAGGAACCTTTAGCAATACAATGTCAACGCCGATCTGCCGAACCGGAATCCGCCAGCGGAGAAGTTTTCGCCGTTGATCGTCCGCAATGTTTTCATCGAGGATATTCATGCCCGTTTGAATTCCAAAGCGCATTCCTTGGCATGGGATTCAAAGGTTTTCTGTGCAAGTCGGACGGCCTCGGCAATGGCTTTCTTGGAGACATCGCCACGCCATTGCGTTACGATTTCGTCCCATGGCATTCCATCGGCAATTTGCTCCAAAATGTCGCGCACCATGATTCGCGTGCCTCGAAAGGTAGGCTTACCGTGGCAGATTCCGGGATCGGCGACAATGTAACGGCCGAGGCGCTTTTTGACTGATTTTGGCATGGTGTGTTGAACTCCGTGATTCTGGCCAACTCATTGAATTGTACACGGCCCGCGGTGGTTCGGTGGCTCCAGTTCGCCTCTATGAACAACAGCGTCTCCTTCCGGCCTGAAAGGCCGGTTCTGTCAGCCCAGCCCGCAGGGATGGGGAAGGGTGTTGTTGATGCGTCGGCCCTGAAAGGGCCGTTCACCGGTCAATCCCATACGTAGCGCTCGTCCCATTCGATTTCATAGCGCCGCCACCATTCGCGCAATTCGTCTTGGAACGATTGCTTCGCGTGGCGCTCCGCTTGCCGCCGGATGTTCGCAAACCCCCTCGATATTGGATTGGCGCACCGAAAAGACGGCGTAGGTGGCCTGCCAATGAAAGGGCACCGGCGGCGGGTGATTCTGGTTGATCCAGGCGGACGAGGATGATTTGATGTTGCCAGTCGCATCCGCAATCCTGATCGTTCGGCTCAATTGAAACAGCATGTGTACGTGATCTGCGGTGCCGCCGACGATGAGGGATTGGCAGCCGAGATTGTTGGCCGCGCATCCCATAACACGGAAGAGTTCGTCGCGCCAATCGTCGAGCAGGCGCGGTTCGCGATTTTTTGTGGAGAAGATGACGTGCAGATAGACCTTCGCCAATGATTGTGGCATCGGGTGTCTCAGAATGGATTCGTATGAGTGGTCGTTAACGGGCAACAGCGTGAATGATTCTATGCGGCCCTTTTCGGCCTGAAAGGCCGATTCCGTTAGCCCAGGCCGCAGGCCTGGGAAACAGATCGATTTTAATCTCGGCCCTGAAAGGGCCGTTCATCCGACTCTGATCTCAGTTGAACGGCCCTTTCAGGGCCGGCATATCGGCGACATTCTTCCCCAGCCCTTCGGGCTGGGCTGACGGAACCGGCCTTTCAGGCCGGACAATCAGTTCGAATGCGGGGGGAAATGCCTTTCGCCAGCTTGGCCGCCTGGCCTTTGCATGCCGGACAGTCACCAAACCTCGACATTTGGACTAGCAACAGGCCGGTGCATCCATCTTGGCCAATGCCGCATGGGTTAGAGTCCCTGGAACGAAATTCCTCTGTATTCGAAGTTGGCCTGCTCTAGTGCCGACTGCAATGAACCATGCCATCCGTCGGTGTCGACGTTCCAATCCGAATCGCAATAGAAGAGGAAGAATCCATCGTCTCCATCGTATTGGCAAATGGCCAAAGCTGCGGCAGGTCCCATGAGCAAGTTCCCAACACGATGAGTCGTGTTACCGGTCGGGATGACATCGCTATCGACAATCGCATATTTGAGCACCCGAGCGCCATCGAGATTGGGCGGTGGTGGAAGCATTGTTTGGTCTCCGGCGCGGGACAAGTGCTTTTGGTTGCAGATCGTCCAGCAACGAAAGGCGCCGGCTTGCCCATTCGCCAGCGTCCGAACCCGTCCTTATAATATCATCTCCTCCACCCACAGGAATTACATCAGCCACCCTCGGAAACACCATGTCGAACGCGGATAGCGCTTTTTCGGAAACGATTACGCTCAAGCAGGCCAAGGCATTAATTCAATCTCTGGCGGGGCGGCAGAGTTTGCTGCTGTTGTCGCCGCCGGGGGTGGGGAAGTCGGACATTGTGGCCCAGGCGGCGAAGGAGGCGAAGTTGCCGTGCCGATCGCTTTTGGGCACACAGATCGCGCCGGAGGACGTAAGCGGCGTGCCGCGGATTGTTGGCGAGCGCTCGGTCTTCTGCCCGCCGCGGATTTTGCTGCCGGAGAAGCCGGAGCCGTTTTGCCTGTTCCTCGATGAGCTTCCGGCCTGCTCGCCGGACATTCAAAAGGCTTTCTATGCATTGCTGCTGGAGCGGCGATTGGGCGAGCACGCATTGCCGCCGGGCACCTGGGTAGTAGCGGCGGGGAATCGCACCACCGACAGAGCACTGGTACGCCAAATCAGTAGCGCGCTAGTGAACCGCGTGCTGATCCTGCATATTCGCGTGGATTTCGACGAGTGGCTCGAATGGGCAACGGCGAACAACATTCGCCGGGAAGTGCGCGAGTATTTGAAACTCATGCCGGATTCGCTGATGCGGCCGGTGCCGAATGAGCCGCTGCCATTTTCGACGCCGCGGGCCTGGGCGTCGCTGGCCATGGCGCTCGACCGGGCGGAGAACGCCGGTATCTTGACGCCGGAGATTCGCGCGGCGCTCGCCCATGGTCGGCTGACCGGAATTGATGCGGCCGCGTTTCTGGAATTCTGCCGACAACGACCGGTGGAAAACGGCCAACCGGATCCCGTACTGGAGCGCTTGCTGGATAAATCGCTTGCCGAGCTCGAGCTGTCGGTGCGAGCCACGAATTGCTTGGAATCTGACGGGATCGACGACGTTCGCGGCCTCGTAGTGCGCACGGAAGATCAGCTATTGGAAATTCGCAATTTCAGCGAAACGACACTGAAGGAGGTAAAGAATGCGCTGGCGGAACAGGGCCTCTCGCTGGGCATGACGGCGCCGTTCCTGCCGGAAATGCGGGGCCGGGTGAGGGGCGCGATGCACGAAGAGCAACGCTCGCCGGCCAACGTGGCGCTTACTCTAAGCCAGGCCAAGTCATTGGTGCAATGCCTGAGCGACGAACAGAGCCTGTTGTTGCTGAGCGCCCCCGGCGTGGGAAAGTCGGACATCGTGCATCAAGCCGCAGCCGACAAGAAACTGCCCTGCCGGTCGCTGCTCGGCACGCAGATTGCGCCGGAAGACGTGAGCGGTGTGCCGCGCATCATCGGCGAGCGCTCGGTCTTCTGCCCGCCGCGGATTTTGCTTCCGGAGAAGCCAGAGAGGTTTGTTCTCTTCCTTGACGAACTTCCGGCTTGCTCGCCGGACATTCAAAAGGCGTTTTATGCGCTGCTGCTGGAACGCCGGCTGGGCGAGCATCCGTTGCCCGAGGGAACTTGGGTCGTCGCAGCCGGGAATCGCGCGACGGATCGCGCCCTGGTGCGGCAGATTAGCAGCGCGCTCATCAACCGAGTATTTGTCATCAATGTGCGCGTCGATACCAAGGAATGGCTGGCCTGGGCGCATCGCAACAACGTTCGCGGCGATATTCAGTCGTTCATTTCCTTTATGCCGGAAGCGCTGATGCGGGCGGTTCCCGCCGAGCCGATTCCGTTTTCGACGCCGCGGGCCTGGGCAGCCTTGTCTGATGCGCTGAATTTGGCCGAGAAAGCCGGCGTTCTCGATGGCCCCGTTCGGCGGGCACTGGCGTTTGGCCGCGTTTCCGCTGAAGATGCGGCCATTTACTGCGCGATGGCCGAGGAGTCGATTGCAGAGTTGTTGCCGCTGGAGGAATACGTTCGCGACCCGCAGAAGTTGCCGACCGACGACACGGCCCGCTGGTTCGTCTTTTGCCGCATTCGCAACCTGGTGCAGCGCGGAGAGATGAGCAAGTTTTCGAAGGACGCAATCCACCGCTTCTTAATGGCCGTGCCGACCGAGCATCGGTTCGCGCTGATGGTCGATTTGCCGAAGGAATGGGGCGCGCTCGGCGCGGGCGATGCGTTCCGGGCGACATTGAAGGAAGTGACGGGGATATGAATTCACATTTTGTAGGGTGGGTGGAGCGCAGCGCAACCCACCGTTGCCGACAAGGTGGGTTGCGCTGCCCTCCACCCACCCTACCAGGATGTATTGCGTGAGCCAGCGCGACGACTCAAGAAATCTCGAAATCGTAAAGGCAGCCCTTCGCTTGGCGTGCGCCAATATGCCGCACCTGTCGGGGCTGGCGGCGGCGGTGCGCATTCACATGGATCCGCGCGTTCCCACGGCCGGCATCTTCGTTTCCGGCCGGCTGCTCGTGAATCCGAATTGGTTCAACACGCTGAATGTGAAGGACCAGGCATTCGTGATGGCGCACGAGTTGTTTCATCTTTGCTTGCGTACCCACGAACGAGCCATCGGCACGGAGCCGGAGCTTTTCAACTGGGCGCACGATTACATCATCAACGATATTCTCAAGGAGGAGATGCAAACGTATATCCCGGCGAGCGGGCTGGAGTTCGACGGGGCCAGGAACCTGTCGGCCGAGCAGATCGTGAGCATGATCCGCAGCGGCAAGGTGCGCGGGCCAAAGAAGCAGCCGCGCAGCGATCTGGCCATTGCGCTCTCGAAAGCCGGACTGCTCGACGACGTGGAAGGACCGGCCACCGGCGTCGGTGTCGGTGATGTACTGACGCGCGAGCAAGAGCGCGAGCTTTTCCCCGACATCGACCCGCAACAAGACGTGCGCGACCGACAGCGAATTCGCTCGGCGGTGACCAAGACGCTCGGCCTCGGCGTGCTGAAAGATCGGCTCGACAAGATCGAAGCGGTAACGCGGGATCGGAAGCAGGATTCGGGCAGCTTCGATTCCGTCACCGGCATGCTGAAGAGCTTCTACACGCCGCCGTGGGAGATGGCTTTGCAGCAATGGATGGAAGCCGTGGCGCCGGGGCCGCGGTCGTTCGCGCGGCCAAGCCGGCGGGCTGGGGACCGCACCGACGTGGTCTTGCCGGGCCGGACCCGCGAAGGCTGGTCGCTGCACATCGTGCTCGACACCAGCGGCTCAATGGTGAGCGAAATTCCGCGCGTGCTGGGGACGATCGCGAGCTTCTGCGAAGCGGTGAACGTGAACATGATCCACGTGCTCCAATGCGACACCGCGATCACGCACGACGATTGGCTCGACCCCGGCCAACTCGCGAAGTACCAGATCGGCGGCGGCGGCGGCAGCGACATGTCGCCGGCCATGGAGCACCTGGCGCACGATCCGGAAGTGCAAGCCGTCGTGGTGATCACCGACGGGGCAATCAGCTTCCCGCAAGGGCCGATGCCCTATCAAACGCTGTGGGCACTTACAGAAGGCTACGATTTCAAGCCGGGGTATGGGGTAGTGATACCGATTCCTAAGGGGCGATGAAATTCTTTCGTAGGCGGTGATAATTCTTGATCATTAACTGGACTTTCGATGTCGGCATTACGCCGAAGGCGTTGCATCGCATAGCCGCAGGTTTGCGGCGCTTCGCCACTAACCCTTCGGAGGCGATGCAATCCTTTCAGGGTAGCACCTGACGCGACATGTGTTCCTAAGGTAGCAGCGGACTCGTAAGGCACATTCTCCAACGCGCCCCACGACGTCTACCCGGCCCGCAAAATTAGCCGCGTGATCTCTGGCCGGCAGTTATAGCGCAGCGGCTCCTTGCCGGCAAGGCCGCGCGAGACATTCAGGAGCGTGGGCGGCTCCCAAAAGAGTCCACAATCATATTTCCGGCTGTATTTGCTCGGCACGAACAGCGAGCCGAACAGCGGCAAGCGAATCTGCCCACCGTGATTGTGCCCGCTTAACATCAGGTGAATGCCATTGCGCTGCGCCCAGCGAATGTTATCGGGTGTATGGCTCAGGCACAGCCGGAACGTGCGCGATGGGCAGGCCGTCAGATTCGGTGGCGGGCGAAACCACGGCCCTTCGTGGCCGATCACGACCAGCGGTTCATCGCGGATGCGCTGCAGTGTCCAGTCGTTGGCGAGCACCGCGATGCCGCACTTCTGCAAGCGCCGGCGAACGCGGGCCGGGCGATGCCAGACATCGTGATTGCCCAGAATCGCAAACGCGGCTTCATTCCATTGCAAATTGCGAAAGAGCGGGAGCAGCCAGCGGTGGTGCTTATCGGTGTCCACCAAGTCGCCGGTAATGGTCAGAATGTCGGGAATGCCGTCGCTCATGCATTGCTTGATGACCTGCTCATAAAAGACACGATCCGGAGTGCCGATGAGATGCAGATCGCTTAAGTGCAAAATGGTCAAGCCGTCCCAGGCTTGCGGCAAGTTCGGCAACTGAAGCCGGAGTTCCGTGAATTCGACTTGAAAGACCTGATTGCCGGGCAGCACGGCAATGCGCCGATATTTTCCATCGCCGGCTGGCTTGTAGCCGAGATTGCGAGCAACATTTACGACCTTGGATCGGTGCGATTGCAACTGCGGCGGCTGCCAGCGCATGTGCCGGGCCAACGTCATGGCAGGAATGGCGACAAATGCCATCGCCCAGCACAGCCCAAGGTAGATTCCAATGGCGGCCGAGCCGGCGGTCCAGTCCTCCGGCGGAAAATCAGCCAACCGGAGTCCTTCCGCCCACCACAGCAAAAAAGGAAAGACCAGCACCAGCACGCCCACCCCATGCCGGGCAGACTTCAGAACCCAGCGCGGCATTGGCCGACTGTAAAGTACATTCAGCGCTACCAGCCATAAGGCGGAATGCCCCACCCACGCCGCGAAAAACAGCACGTATCCGAGATAATCCATTATTTGAGATATTGTAGGTCAGCCATTGCAGGCTGACTTGCGTCCGGCTGGAAAGCCTGACCTACATCACCGTAACCGGTTGGGGTTTGCAAGACGCGTCGGGGCTTTCGAGAACGTTGATGAGTTGATTGACCATAAAGGGCTTGTACAAGACGAAGCGCAATCCATCCTGCCGGGCGCGCACGAGTGTGTGCCCGCCGTCGTAATCGAAGCCGGCCATCATGATCATGCGGGCATTCGGCTGGGCGTCGCGCAACTGCCGATAGGCGTCGTAGCCCTTCATGTCGGGCGGCTTCACGTCGATGATGATGGCATCGTAGGTGCTCACCGAAGCCATCATCAATGCTTCGCGGCCGGTCGGCGCCGTTTCCACATCGCAGCCAAGTTTCTCCAGCACCGTGTGGGCCGACTGAAGCATGCCTTCATCGGCGTCCACCACGAGTATGCGCTTGCCCTTGAGTCGCGTGGGCGAAAGTCCATCGACTGAAGGCGAGGTTTGAATCGGCGCGGCCTCTTCTCCGACCTTGGCAATATTCTGCTTGATCGTCCTGGCCTGTTCGATGATGCGCATCAGTTGATTGCTCATTTCGGTGTCGTGCCCGAGATAGCGCGACAGGACCGACGTGGCCGAGGCCAGGATCTTATCCACCGGCAAGGCAATCTCGCGGTTAACGGCCTTGATCATGGCCGACGCGGCACAGTAGCGCTGGGCGCTGAGTAACTCAAGAATGTAAAGCGCCTTGGCAATCTCTCGCGCAAATAGCTCCGCGAATTTCAATTCCTCCGGACCAAACGCGTTAGGAGTGGGGCTTTCCACGTTGAAAGTACCGATCACCTGGTCGAGCACCAGCAGCGGCACGGTCATGGAACTTCGCGCGCCTTCTGCCCCCTTGATGTAATGCGAATCGTGTTCGGTGTCGGGAACGAGGTAGCTCTTGCCGGTGGCGGCAACATAACCGGTCACGCCATTGTCGCATTCACACGAATAAAGCTCGCGATGCTCGGCTTCCGGGGTCATTCCCTCGGCGAGGACGGGTTCCAGTCGATTGGTTTGTCGGTTCAGCAGGCGAATTTCAATGACGTGGTAGCAAAGCAGCTCGTGAATGGACTTGCGAAGATTTTCTTTCAGGAGGGCAATCCGTTTCTCGACGCTCATCTCGGCCAGCTGGTCCGGGTCGAGGTTGGCCAGCGTTTGCCCGGCCTTGTGCAACGCGTCGAGTTTCTGCTGGTTCTGCACTTCGGCCGTTACATCGCGACAGCGGGCCATGTACAGGGGCGGCAGCCCCTCCGGCCTTTGCAGCGGGGCCAGGTGCAGCTCCAAATAAAGGCCCAGCGACGTGTGATAGCGCGTGTGCGACCAGGTGCCCGTGCTTTTCACGGCCACCATCGGATCGTCGGTCGGGCCCAGGTTTTTCTGGGTGCCAAGCGCTTCGAGCACCGGCTTGCCATCCGGATCGCCGACACAGCGCTTTTGAAACGTGGGGTTGGACCAGATGACGCGGAATTCCTGGCACAAAATGGCAATGCCGGTCGGCAGGATCTCGATGATCTGCTGCGCCTGCGCATAGCGCTCCAGCTGTTCGCGAACTCTCGGCTCGCGAAGATCGACCACCAGATTGGCAAAATGATCCTGCTGGACGAGGGAAAGCGCCTCGGAACAGCTGCCAGCATACGTACGTTGGGCGTTGGCGTCTTGAACCGGCTCAGCGCGATGTTCCGGACCATCCAGTATCAGGATGCGCGAAGGATCAGCCACGATTCGTCCTGCCGTTGACTGCGTGGTAGGATTCTGCCGACTGGTAAATTATATGCCGCGAAGGGGGAAGTCACAAGGATGAGAGAGCGGAACGAGCGGTTGCAGGCGGCTGGCGGGGGTGCGATACTGAGGAAATGCTACAAGCAAAGCGAGCTGCCGAAGGCCCTGCCCTGCGCCTTCAAGAAATGGTGCGATGCGAGGGCAGGACCGGCTGTTTCGCCAAAGCGGTGGTGCCAACCGCTGTGATCGGCAGCATCGGCCTGATCATCTTCGTCGTGGGTAGCGTCGACATGCAGTCGGCATCGTCGATCGCGTGCGCATGCATTCTGATCGCGATGGTTTGCCTGATCGCCATTCCATTTGGCTTTTCCCGGGAACGGTACGATCCGCAAAAGACGTCGGAACTTATTCATTTCAGTCTCGACGACCTTGGCGATGCGGACGAACTGCTCAAACAAATCGATTTCGAGCTGGCCGCGACGGAGAACGTGGAAATCATTGGCGCCCGCCCAACCCGTTTTCGCCGCCAGACGCAGGGCACACTGTTTCTGACCGAAACTTGGATTCTGTGGTTCGGTTGGAGCAAATTTCGATTTCTGCCAATCTCCAACATTCTCTGGTTCTACAAGCGAATCGAGATTCCCTCGGCGTGGTGGCAAACAAGCGAGCGCAGGCGCGTAGAACTCGCCTGCGTTACGTTCTCTAACGAATTGGTCACGCTGCGCATGCATTGCGAGGAATTTGCGGATGAAGCGATGCAGGTGCTCATTCGAAAACAACCGCAAGCGCTGTACGGATTTCAGCTCGAATTCAAAGAAATGGCCAACAAAAGCATTACTGCATTGCAGTGCGAAGTCGCGCGCCGTCGAATATCTTGGGAAAAGATGTCGCCGGAAGAACGGGCCGAATGGCGCAACGATTGCTTGGCCGATGCCCAGCATTTTGTGTGCCGCGTGGATTCTGCTACCGGCGGGAGCGCGAGTCCGTATTAGCAGCCCCCGAAGGGGGCTGCAGGCGCGCGCCGAACGAAAACCCAAGCCCCACAATTCTGTCCCTCTGCTCCCGGGGGGAGCGGGAAAGTATGAAATCTTCATGCCCCGCCCGCAGCGCCAGCGCAGTACTCCGGAAGGCGAGCATCTGCCCGTGATGCTCGCGGAGGTGCTGGCCGCGCTCGCTCCGCACCCCGGCGAGACGGCGGTCGATTGCACGCTGGGCTTCGGCGGCCATGCGATTGAACTGTTGCGCCGCGTGCAGCCCGGCGGAAGGCTCATCGGGCTTGATCTCGACGCGGCCAATCTGGACCCAGTCAGGCAACGGCTCGCCCAAGTCGGCGGCACCTATTCGCTGCATCACTCCAACTACGCCGGCCTGGCCGGGATTCTCGCCAACGAAGGCGTTTTGGCCGACGTGATTCTAGCCGACCTCGGCATGTCGAGCATGCAGGTGGACGATGCCAATCGCGGCTTCGCCTTCATGCGCGACGGGCCGCTCGATATGCGGATGGACCCGACCCGTGGCCGCAGCGCGGCGGAATTACTGGCGACATTATCGCAGGCAGAACTTGCGGGCGCTTTCCGCGATTTGGGCGACGAGCCGGATGCGGAAAAGATCGCAGCCGCCATCGTGGCACAGCGTTCCCACAAGTCGGTGCAGCGCACCGGCGAGCTGATGAAGCTGATTCAGGAAGCCGCTCCGGTGAAAGTGGCAAAAGGCCCGGGCCAGCCGACGCCCTGGCAGCAGCGCATCCGCCCCGTGGCCCGCGTGTTTCAGGCACTGCGCATTCTCGTCAATCGCGAACTGGCCAACCTGGAACACTTACTACGAATCCTGCCCGAGTGCCTGAACTCTGGCGGGCGGGCTGCCATCATCAGCTTCCACAGCGGCGAAGACCGGCTCGTGAAGCAGGCCTTCCGCGACGGGTTGCGGGCCGGCATCTATGCCGCAGTTAGCGACGAACCCATCCGGGCCGATTTCGCCGAACGCCAACGCAACCCGCGCGCCCGCTCCGCGAAATTGCGCTGGGCGAAAAAACCAAATTGAACAGAAGGAAACGGAGGCAACGAAGATCAGACAATTGGAAGATTCGTGCGTTATTTGCTCTTCGTTTCCTTCGTTTGCTTCTGTTCAAATCTTTGCACTCAATTTCTACAATGCCAGCACGGCTCTTATTCCAACTCGCAAAAGGAGTATCTCCCATGGCAACGGCCACCGCAACCGCCCCCGCGCGCACCGTCAAGAAACCACAAGTGAAAAAAGTGCAGCCGATGCTCATCGGCGGCAAGTGGGTGGACAGCGTATCCGGCAAAACCTTCGCCACGCTCGACCCGACCAGCGGCCAGGAAATCTGTCAGGTGGCCGAGGGTGACAAGGCGGATATCGACCTGGCCGTGAAGGCTGCCCGCAAGGCATTCGAGGAAGGGCCGTGGGCCAAGATGAGCGCCGCCGAACGCGGCCGACTGCTAAACAAGCTGGCCGATTTGGTGGAAAAGCACTCGGAAGAACTCGCGGCCCTGGAATCGCTCGACAATGGCAAGCCCTATCGCGATGCCATTGCCGCCGACCTGCCGCTCACGGTGAAGTGCTACCGCTACTACGCCGGCTGGACCGACAAGATTCATGGTAAGACCATCCCCATCGAGGGCGATTACTTCTGCTACACCCGGCACGAACCGGTCGGCGTGGTAGGCCAGATTATCCCCTGGAATTTTCCGCTCCTAATGCAGGCCTGGAAGTGGGGCCCTGCCCTGGCCACCGGTTGCACCGTGGTGCTGAAGCCCGCCGAACAAACGCCGCTCACCGCCCTGAAAGTAGCGGCGCTGGCTCAGGAAGCCGGAATTCCCGATGGCGTGCTAAACGTCGTTCCCGGCTACGGTCCCACCGCCGGCGCCGCTATTAGCAGCCACATGGACATCGACAAAGTCGCCTTCACCGGCGAACATACTACCGGCCAGATCATCATGGAGGCGGCGGCCAAGAGCAACCTGAAGAAAGTTTCGCTCGAACTCGGCGGCAAGAGCCCGAACGTCGTCTTCGCCGATGCCGATCTGGATGCGGCAGTCGAGGGCGCGTACTTCGGCCTCTTCTTCAATCAAGGTCAGTGTTGCTGTGCCGGTTCCCGACTGTTCGTGGAAGAAAAAGTCCACGATCAGTTCGTCGAAAAGCTCGTGAACAAGGCCAAAGGCCGCAAAGTCGGCGATCCGTTCGATCTCAATACCGAGCAAGGCCCGCAGGTCTCCCAGGAACAATGCGACCGCATCATGGGCTACATCGATGCCGGCAAAAAGGAAGGCGCGAAACTGCTGGTAGGCGGCAACCGCATTGGCCAGAAGGGCTACTTCATCGAGCCGACCGTATTCAGCGGCGTGACCGACGAGATGAAGATCGCCAAGGAAGAAATCTTCGGGCCAGTGATGAACGTGCTGAAGTTCAAGAACATGGATGAAGTGATCCAGCGCGGCAACCGCACCTTTTATGGCCTCGCCGCTGCCGTCTGGACCCGCGATATTCAGAAAGCCCACCGCATCGCCAATAGCCTGCGGGCCGGCACCGTATGGGTGAATTGCTACGACGTATTCGATGCGGCCGCCCCGTTTGGCGGCTACAAGATGTCCGGCATCGGCCGCGAACTCGGCGAATATGCACTGCAACTATATACGGAAGTGAAGACGGTGACGGTGAAGCTGTAATGTTTTGGCCGCTTGCGGCTTAGCGCTCGCTGACAAAAGCCGAGGTCAGGGTTTGAGTCGTCGAGTGCGAAGCCGCAAGCGGCCGGTTTGTTTCCACACTTCGGCTTGCGACTTCTCGCCCTTCGGAATAAACTGCACTTTTTGGCCGCGGCTCTCCATCTGCGGCGCGAGGCTACGGAACAGAGTGAAAAGCGCTATGCCCTCCGGGACGAATGGAAGAAATCGCCCCGCCTATGATCCGGCCAACCCGCTCATCGTGCAGGGCGACCGCACCGTTCTGGTGGAGGTCGACAACGCACTTTACGCCGAGGCCCGCGATGCGCTGGCCCCGTTCGCCGAACTCGAAAAAAGTCCCGAGCACATTCACACGTATCGCATTTCGGATTTGTCGTTGTGGAACGCGGCCGCCGCCGGCATCACCGCCGAGCAGATGATCGACGTGCTCACGCGGTATAGCAAGTTCCCCGTTCCCAGCAATCTACCGATCGACATTGCCGAGCGCGTCTCGCGCTATGGCCGCGTGAAGCTGGAGCGCGACGGCGAGCGCTTGCGCTTGGTTTGTGCCGATGCCCCGCTGCTCGCAGAACTCGCGCGCCAACCCAAATTGCGGCAATTCCTCGGCGAGAAGTTGGACGCTCGCAGCTATGCGATTGAGCCAGGCTTTCGCGGCGTCGTCAAGCAGGCACTGATCACAATCGGGTACCCGGCTGAAGACCTGGCGGGCTACACCGAAGGCGCAGATTTGCCCATTCATTTGCGGGCGGTGGCGCGCTCCGGTTTGCCCTTTGTGGTTCGTGACTATCAGCGCGAGGCGGTCGATGTTTTCCACGCCGGCGGCGATGTGCGTGGCGGCAGCGGCGTCATCGTCTTGCCCTGCGGCGCCGGCAAGACCATCGTCGGCCTCGCCGCCATGAGCAAGCTGCAAAAGAACACACTGATTCTCACCACCAGCATCACCGCGGTGAAGCAATGGAAGCGCGAATTGCTCGACAAGACCGATCTGAAGGAGGATCAGATCGCGGAGTACACGGGCGAGAGCAAAGACATTGGCCCGGTGACGCTCGCGACTTATCAGATTCTGACCTGGCGGCCAGAGAAGAGCGACGAATTCCCGCACTTCCAGATCTTCGACCAGCGCGACTGGGGCCTCATTATATACGACGAGGTGCATCTGCTGCCGGCCCCGGTGTTCCGCGTGACAGCGCAGATCCAAGCGCGCCGGCGGCTTGGACTCACGGCGACGTTGATCCGCGAAGATGGCCGCGAGGGCGATGTCTTCAGCCTGATCGGTCCGAAAAAGTACGACGTTCCTTGGCGCGATCTGGAATCGCGCGGCTGGATTGCCGAGGCCACTTGCTCCGAGATCCGCGTTTCATTGCCGGAGCCGCTGCGCATGGAGTATGCCGTGGCTGAATGGCGGCAGAAATACCGGCTCGCCAGCGAAAACCCCGTGAAGGAAGACATCGTCGGCCGGCTGCTGGATCACTATCGCGACAGTCGTGTGCTGATCATCGGCCAGTACCTGAAGCAACTGCGGCTGTTGGCCAAGCGCTTCGGCATTCCGCTCATCACCGGGCAGACCACCAATGAAGAGCGCGAAATGCTATACGGCCAATTCCGCAAGGGCGAGGTCCGCCACCTGATTCTCTCCAAGGTCGGCAACTTCGCGATCGACTTGCCCGATGCCAACGTGCTGATCCAGGTTTCCGGCACGTTCGGTTCGCGGCAGGAAGAAGCGCAGCGCCTGGGCCGGATCTTGCGTCCGAAGAGCGGCGGCGAAGTGGCGCATTTTTATACGCTGGTGACGCGCGACACACGTGAATTGGATTTCGCCCATCATCGTCAAATGTTTCTGACGGAGCAAGGTTACAGTTATTCCATTCTCGATGGCGCCGACTATTTGGAAGCGATGCGCCTCACGGGGTGACGCATGGCCCGCGTGAATAACAATCCGGGAACTCGGCTGGCAGTCAAATTGCACCGCCGTGTTTGCTTGGTGCTAACCGAGGATGCGGTGTTGGCCGAGGAATTGCTGGCCCGCAAGAAATTAGCGGCCGACATCGCCGGCCGCCTTACCGACCGGGCCCTGCTGGTCCGCCCCAGCCGTGTAGCCGCCGTCGTAGATGAACTGCAAAAAATGGGACACACGCCGAGAGTGGTGAGCGGTGAATAACAAAAGCCCATGGACGGCAGTCCATGGGCCCTAAGACAACATGATCGCACCTGATAATTGGCTGGACCGCTTGGATGCAACGCTGGCGGGATATGACGAAGTCCTTATCCGCCAGGTGGCCGCGCGCTTGCTCAAGAGCCGGGGGCATTGGCCAATTGAAGATCTCACGCAGCGCCTCCGTTTGGCTATTGAAAATGCGCCCGTCGTAGATCGTCGCCTCCGAGAGCTTTCGCCCGTATGCCGTAAACTGCTCGCGCTCATCGGCCTCAGCCGGCAGCCGTGTTGGAAAGTCACGCATTTACTTTCGATGCTCGCCGCGTTGGGCCACTCCGACGGCCTGTTGCCGATCCAAACGCTGTTCGAGGAAGGTCTTCTGTACCCTCTTCGTAAACAGAACGGAAAATCGCTGGTTAGCTTCCAACAATTCCTGGCCAGTGGCACGGCGGATTCCTGGCAAGTTTTTGTCCCCCCGCAGATAACGCAGCGCATACTGGGCGAAGACTTGGGTTTACCGGAGTTGCCCGCGGCCGCGCCGGCACGAGCGGAAGTTCGCGAAGCGGATGGGCTCGAATGGCCCCTGCGACTTGCCGTCGTTTGGCAGCAAGTTGGAGAGACACCGCTGCGGCAAACCCTTCAGCGCGACTTCTTCAAGCGTGACCTCCAGCGCCTGCAGGCCGACTCGATGTTGAACGCCGCTTTTGCCGATAGCCTCGGCAATATGCCCGACGTTCCACTGCTCTGCGTGGCCTGGGCGAAGGCCGCGGGAATCCTGGGCGAAGACGGCGCGGAACTGCGGGTTGGTCGGCCTTCCCTTGCCTGGGAGCAAGGCCTGTTTCCCTTGCTTCGTGAGCTGTGGTCGGCATTGCCCGCGCTCGAAAATTGGGACCCGATCTATGGCTGGCAAGTCGAACGCGACGCGGCACACGTCTTTCCGTCGGTGTATCTGCTCCTTTTGCTTTTGCTCGCGCGTCAGACCGATTCGCGGTGGGTTTTGGCCGAAGACGTGGAAACCTGGCTTTTGGATCATCATCCATTCTGGGCCGGCGGCAAGAATGGGGCTGGGACCGAGTGGTTTGCCGCTCTCATGTACGGCCTGTTCTACCAACTTCAGCTAATTCAGCATGCCACCGAGAAGAATGGCCAACCTCTCATTCGTCTGTCTCCATTTGGCCGCTGGCTGCTCTCGGGCGACAAAGCGCCGCCCCAGCCAAGGGAATACCAGCAAACGCTGATGGTGCAGGCGAATTTCGAGATTCTCGCCTTTCGCCAGGGTCTCACGCCGGCGCTTATTGCCAACCTGTCGCGCTTCGCCCGCTGGAAATCGCTCGGCACGGCCTGCGTGCTCGAACTTCGGGCCGAGCAAGTTTATCGCGGCCTGGAATCGGGTCTGCACCTGGAAGATATACGCCGCTTGCTGCAACAACATGGCATGCGTGAGCTTCCGGAAAATGTTGCCGAGGCGCTGCGAACCTGGTCCAACAAGCGCGACCGCATCGTAGTCTACGACAACGCCACGCTACTGGAATTCGCGAGCGCGGCCGACCTGGATGCGGCCTTGGCCCGTGGCTTGGTGGAATTGAAGTTGTCGGACCGCATGGGGCTCGTGGGCGATGAGAGCGCCGTGGACTTCCGCCAATTGCGGCTAACCTCCACGCGCGACTATGGCGCCAAGGCCGAGCAATGCCTGCAACTGGCCGGCGATGGCGTGACCTTCACCGTGGACCGTTCGCGCTCCGATTTGCTCTTGGACCTGGAAACTGCTCGCGTAGCTGAACTGCTCCCCAACAGCGCCGAGAATCAAAGTAGTTACCGCTTCACCCACGAATCGTTGCAAAAAGCTCTGGCCAACGGACTGACACTTCAAAGCCTCGAGGAGTGGTTCAAGGAGCGTAGCGGCCAGCCCCTCTCAGCCGCCGCACGCTTGCTGGCCCTGCCGGAAAAGCGCGCGACCTTTCTCTTGCAGCGTTGCCTGGTGCTGACCACACCGACGTCCGAACTCGCCGACGGCCTGATGCAATTCCCCGCCACTCAACAACTAATCCGCGAACGGCTCGGCCCGGTGTCGCTCTTGGTGGCGGAAGAGAGTATCTCCGCTTTGCAGCAACAAGTCGAATTACTTCAGCAATGCCTCGAACGCCACGTTTAGCTGCGAGGGACAGCCGAGCACGATGATGCGGCTGGAAAATCCCGCGCGGACGCCTACATTGCTTGCAACCCCAGCGCCAATTATTTCGGGGACTGAGACATGATCCAGGGCGTGCACACGATGTTCTACACCTCGGAGCCGGATGCACTACGTGCCTTTTTGCGCGACAAGCTCCAATTTCCGTTTACCGATGTGGGCGAAGGTTGGCTCATATTCGATTTGCCCGAAGCCGACATGGGTTGCCATCCGGAGGATCTGGACCACGGCGCCCGTTCCGGAATGCAGCATGTTTCCTTTTATTGCGACAATATTGAAAAGACGGTCGCCGAACTGAAGAGCCGCGGCGTGGAATTCACCGGCAGCATCGAAGATCACGGCTACGGGCTGGTGACGTATTTCCGGGTGCCAGGGAATTTTGTCGTGCAACTCTACGAGCCGCGATACACCAAGAAGGCGAAGACGAAGAAACCGCAGAAAGCGAAGCCTCGCAAGGTCGCTGCGAGCGCGAGCCGAAATTCGCGACCGAAGGTCAAGGCGAAAAAGAAATAAACAAACTGCAATCCGATTTCTGTTCCCCCTTCCCTCTTAGGGAAAGGGGTTAGGGGGTTAGGTTGAGCGTCTTTCACCTAACCCCCCGACCCCCTTCCCTAAGAGGGAAGGGGGAGCAAATTCGAGAACCTCTCCATGCCCGAACAACATCAATTCCTGACCGCCTCCGCCAAGTTCCGCGACGTTAGCCGCGGCGACCCGCGCCCACATTCGCTCAAGGGGGAAGCGCTTCTTCAAGCCCGGCTGACGCCCGAAACCTGGCGTTTGGAAATCACAGCCGAAAGCGGCGCAAAGATCGACAAGCCGCGCTTGCTTTCCGACAGCACCGCCATCGATTTCAACATGCTCCTCGACCTCGGCAAGACCAAAGCGGTGCGCTTTTTGAAAGCGATGCAATGCAGCAACATCGATTTCCCGCTCGGACAAGGCTTGTGGGAAGGCGTGCCGTTGCGCGAGGTGCTGAAGCTGGCCGGCAAGATTGGGAACGCCCGCCGCGTCTTTTACTGGGGCTTTCACAACAACGACCCGAAGCAGATGTTCCGTTCATCGTTGGGCCTCAATCAGGTTCTCGACGGCCCGCCCGGCGAACTTCCCGTTTTCGTCGCCTACAAGCTCAACGGCGAGCCGATTTCACTCGTCCGCGGCGGCCCCGTGCGCATGGTGGTGCCGTGGGCCCATGGCTTCAAATCGATCAAGTGGCTGCAAATGATCGTGGTCACCAACGATTACAAAACGAACGACACCTACGCCGAGCAAAACGACGATCCGGACTCGTATCTCAAGACCGCCGCCTATTTAGAGAGCACCGAAGCCCAGACGTTTGCCGCCGGCAAGCCGGTGGTGATTCGTGGCACCGCCATGGTCGGCTGGCCTGGATTGGAGCGAGTCGAATACTGGCTGCGGCCGGAAGCCGGCACGCATGGCCGCATCGCGGACGACGACCCCGCCTGGAAGGTGGCGAAGTGGCTGCCAGCCGAAATCGACCCGCCGCCCGACGACTGGGGCGGCGGCCTGCCCAATGGCGTGCTGCCGAACGACGTGTGGGGCTTCGACCCGAAGACCGGCAAGCCCAAGGAATGGCCGCTGCGCTACAGCGTCGCCCTCTGGTCGGTCACGCAGAAGGACTTGAAACCCGGTGGCTACGAACTGCGCGTGCGCACGGTGGACAAAAACGGCTTCGCCCAGCCGGAGCCAAGAACCTACCTCAAATCCGGCCGCAACGGCATCCAATGCAAGCAATTCATGGTGATGGCGTGAGCGCAAGCCGGCCATGTCGTGGGCGCAAGCCGGCAGGCGAGTCTTCGAGCCTGCCGGGTCCGCAGGCTCTCTTGTCAGCGCGCCGCAGCGCCGATAAGGTAAAGAAGTCCGTTCGGAAAGCGGCGCGCCCCGTTAGCTCAATTTGGCAGAGCAGCTGACTCTTAATCAGCGGGTTGTAGGTTCAAGTCCTACACGGGGCACTGAAAAACACATTGGAAAACCCCACTTTCTCAAGACCAGTAAATTGCCGGCTGCGACGGAAGCAGACTACGCAATCTGGGTCGGAGCCTATAGCGCGCGCAATCATCATCGATTTAGTCTAATGCTGACAATTGGCCGACGCGCGCGATCCGCAGTGTACGATCCTTCTGGTGGAATGTCATTCAAAAATCCGTTTGATTTCACGAAAAAGCGTTTCGTTTCAGGGGGGGTGTGTCTGTTTGCATGAAATGGAAACGAAACACTTCGCCTGCCACCAGCCAAACGGGCACTTGGCTTCCCAATTCAGCGACGCCATCCACCCCAGACATCCTGGTTTCACCCGAATTGGCGACTCCGGCTATCATTTTTTCATTTCGCCGGGTATACGCTTCGGGCTTGAGATCGGATTCCAAAGTGGGGCGACAGCATGCGCAAGGAAGCGCTCGCATTATCATTCGGCATCGTCATCTTGTTCGGCCTGTCCGGCTGCTTCGCTTTGCGGCAACGGACGCCGGCCGGCCCGCAGACAGCGCGCGGGCAGATGCAACCGCCCCAGCCCGACCCGTTGCCAAGGATTGACCCACCACCGCCGCCCATAAAAGAGACGCCGACCAAACCAGTGTCCCGCGCCGACGATCTGCCCGCACGCCGGCTGGTGGACAAGGCGCTCGAAAAAGAGAAAGCGTTGAACAGCTACATTTGCCGCCTGCGCCGGCGCGAGCAGGAGAGCGGCAAGAATGAGCCTATGGAAGTGATCATGCTGAAATATCGGCGTTCGCCGCTGAGCATTCATTTCAAATGGCTGGGCGATGAGAACAAAGGCCGCGAACTTGTTTATGTGAAAGGGCAGTACGACGACAAGATCCAGGTTTTGACCGGGCAAGGCGACTGGCTTGGGCCCGGTCGCTATATGCAGCTTTCACCCGACAGCGAGTTGATGAAGTCGCGTAGCCGGTACCCCATTCAAGAAGCCGGCATCGGGGCAGCGGTCATTCGTTTTAGCGCTTTACTGGACGCCATCGACCGCAGGCAATCGAATGCCGGCTCAGTGCGCTATCTCGGTAAGAAAGCCCGGGCTGAGTTCCCAAACCCAATGGAAACCATCGAGCAAACGATTTTGCCGGGAGTGGAGTCGTTTCTACCGAAAGGCGGTACTCGTTATCTTTACTTTGACGAAGCCACATCATTGCCATTGCTGATTCAGACATACGATCAAAATCATTACGAAGTTGAGTATTACTGCTTCGACCGGTTGCAAACACCAGTGCCGCTCGACGAGTCTGATTTTGATCCGGGAAAGTTGTGGCCGGGCGTGAAGAAATGAGCACAAGGAAGGCCACAGAATGGCGGCCGAGCGCTTTCGAGTTTTGCACCTATTTGGCGGAAAGCGATTTGATGACCAGGTAAATTGCGTACCCGAGGCCGCTCAAGAATATGAACAGGATGAGCGGTCCAAGCCAAAGGGATAGCTGCCGCAGCTTGACCGTGGTTTGCTGTTTCTCTTCGTACTGCTCTTCTTCCTTCAGCAGAGCCGCCATCTTGCCCTTGTAGCGGGCGGTCTTCATGTCGAGATGCAGTTTGCGGACGCGCGCACGCACGAACGGCTCAAACTCGCCGTAGGCCAAGAGCGGCTGGAATCCCTTGTCGGGAAAGCGGCTGGCTTCCGCTTTCAGATCGAATTCCGAGTTCTGAATCTGGTTTACCACTTGCTGGCGCGTTAATCGCCGCACGCTGTCGAAATTCATCGCGCGCACGTACCACCATTCCACCGGCGCAGGGGGCTTCGCCGTCTCGGTTGGCGGCGGCGATGCCTTGGCCGGCGACTTAGCTTTGTTCTTGGGTAGCACCGGCGTGAGCATGATGTCGGACAGCGTGCTTTCCGAAGCCGTGATGAAGCTCAGCGTGGTATGGGCCAGGTTCAAGCTCTCCAAGTCCTGGATCAGTTCGGCGCAGGTTTGATAGCGATGCTTGGGCTCTTTTTCGAGCGCTTTATCAATGATGATCTCCAGACGCGGCGGCACGTCCTTGTTGAAGGTGCGCGGCGGCGAATAGCGGCGGTGTTCTTTGGCTTCGAATAGCTCGATGTAACTTTCGCCTTTGAATGGTGGCCGGCCTGTGAGGCAATGGTAAAGTACACAGCCGAGTGCATAGATGTCGTAGCGCGCATCCACATTTTTCGCGTCGCGCATCTGTTCGGGCGGCATGTAGACAGGCGTGCCGATGCCGGTGCCGGATTTTGTCAGCGTCAGGTCCTCTTCCGTCATTGCCTTGGCCAGGCCCAGGTCGGAAACCTTCACTACGCCCTTACCTGTAATCAGAATGTTGCCGGGCTTGACGTCGCGGTGCACCAGACTCTGATCATGCGCGTGCTGGAGTCCCGCAGCCGCCGCGATAATAACGTGCAACGAATCGCCGACCGACAGGTGCCCCAGGCGCTCAATCCAGTCATCCAGGCTGCCGGCCGAGGCCAGTTCCATGGCCAGATAGTGATAGCCGTGCGCTTCGCCAAACGTAAAGCAGCGCAAGATATGGGGATGGTCCAGCTGGGCCATCACCTTGGCCTCGCGCTGGAAGCGCTTGACGAACCTCTTGTCCCTGGTCAGGTGCCGGGCCGGAACTTTGAGCGCCACGACGCGGTCAAGGCTGACCTGCTGCGCCTCGTAGACCGTTCCCATGCCGCCTTCGCCGATCTTCTTGGCGAGCAAGAAGTCGCCCAACATGGTGACGTCCGGCTTCGGCTCGATGCTGGTTGTGTCTTGAAAATCGGGAGTATCGGCTTCGCCACTGGCATTTTCTTCCAGAAAGGCCGATACCTGGACAGGCGTGGCTTTGTAATCGGATTCGCCGGGCTTTTTGGTTATGGGAATAAGCGGAGGCGCGTCGGCAACTGAAAAGTCCCTGTTCCCGACTTCTGGTTTCGGATCGGAAGGTGTGCGGTCGGCTCGTTTATCCACTCTGGACTCCGATCGCTGCTCCCGCGACGTACGGCTGGCACTCGAATCGCTTGAAAAGGCTTCCGCAAATTGCGCGGAATCTACCCATTTTTACATTGCACCTAATTATGGGTCGTTTTCGCTGCCGGTGCAAGCCTTGAAGTCCATTTTCCGAGCGAATATGACCGATATGCTCAAACGCGCATCAGAAGTTTTTTGGCACCGAGACCAGCTTTTTGGCAGACATCAAGAGCTAAATCGCTTCGGTCAATCCTTATACTTGTCTCACTCGTCAATATGTTGCACCTAACGGCCCGCGATTGGGGAAGCGGTGCGTCCACAGTCCCCAAGGATTGTGCGTTTTTGGCTCTCATTTTGGCGAGGTGACCCATGAAGCGACTGATCGTCTGTCTAGGCGTTGGTTTGGTTTGCCTGCCGGCGACGATCGCGGGTGAGATCGGCTTCATTGAGGACTTCGCTTTGGCGAAGGACCGGGAGGAAGCGCTCAAGAAGCTCATCCCCGGCACCGAGGATTATTACTATTTCCACACCCTTCATTACCTGAACACCG
>DATGHS010000500.1:0-3760 GCA_035307785.1 Gemmataceae bacterium | reverse complement strand
CAAGCCCTGGAGCGCCTGAAACACGTCGGAGTAGTCGGTCTTATTCAGCTTGACATAATTGGCATTTTGGCCGGGCGTCGGCTGACCGGGAAACTGAATGCCGACAACGACCACGGAATCGAAAGTCAGGCCCAGATCGATGCCAGTGGCCGGGATCCAACCGATTCCACCCGCTAACGCCGCTGCGCCAAATGGCCCGATGTAAGGAATCGCCGCGCCTGCCAGCCCGGCGACCACGCCGGACCAGCCGGCGCCGACATCAATATGCACGGTTGCGGAGTTGTTGTGGACCACGTACTCCAGCCAGAGCGTGCGATTGGCTTGGTCAAGACCGTCATAAAAATCGGCATTCTGCCCGCTGGTGTCGAACCTGTAGTTCAGGCCGCTGGAATTGATGTCCGATTCGGTGTTCGTGATATTGAAAGACAGATTGTTGGTGCTGATATTGAAGCCGAGATTCACGCCAAACAGCGAAGCGTTGTCAATAGGGCCAGTCGTCTGGGCAATCAGCTGGCCGGCGACTTGCTTGAGCGATGGCTGATTGTTAAGAGCATTTTCCCAGCCACCGGCAGCAGCATTGAGGATGGCATTCGGCTGCCGCAAGAACTGTTCGTTTGCAATGAATGTTGCCGGGCCGTTTTGTGTGGTCGGGATTTCGTAGCTGGGGACAATCTGAAGGCTCTGGGCGTTCGCCAAGGGCACAGGAAGGTTGACGGGCGCGGATGGAACGATTCTTCCCTCCAACACTTCGACCTGCAGCGCTGGCCGACTCGGCTTTTGCGCGACCTTGCGGCGTTCGGCCGCCAGCTTCCGCCAGCTTGCAATCCTTTTGTTTAACACGGTTAGCATGGTAATCCTCCGCTCAGAGACCCCACAAAGCAGGGTCGGTATTTAGGTACTTGGAAAACTTGCGGCTTCGCAACAATTGGTTTCGGAGCGCCGCTAACGCTGGATATGCCGGCGATGCACGTTTCGGGACAGGAAAAATGGGAGGGAAAAGCGAAAATGATACGGGTGGCCAATCAAAGCAGGAATTTGAGGGCAAAAACCTACACTGCTTAGAAGGGCTCCTTACTTCCTATGGCGTCCGGCTGAATTCTTGTCCTTTGTTCTCGTTCCGTCAGTTCCAATGGCGGCTTCGGTTTCCCGGCAGAGAATTTGGCTGTGAAGCCAGTCTTGCCAATCACCGCCGAAGTAGCGACCTTTTGCAGGGTTCGGCAGGCGAGCGGCGAGGATTGCGTGCGCACACGCGAGCGCGGCGCGGGCCTGGGTGAAGTGTCCGAGTCGATGATGCGCCAGTGCCAAAACCGCGAAGGCAGTGGCGTCAACGCTGGCTCCGTCGGACTTGGGAGAAGTGCGCGTAAGCCATCCGATGGACTCCGTGACGCGCCCGGCACGATACTCGGCCAGGCCTTTGGCAAGCAGAATTCGCCGATTGGGTTCGTTCTTGTCAGCGCGCTGGCCCGCCCGATCGACAAGCTTTAAGACGGCTTTGAAGTCGCCTACGGCCTCGGGGGCCAGCAAACACGCCATGGTGATTCGAACTTCGGAGTCGGGCTTTTCGGTGTTTCCGAATCGCTTCAGCATTTCGCGACAAGCGCGGCGATAGCCTTCGACATCGCCGATCTGCATGTGCAGCGTCGCGCTCTGATACCAGTTCCATTCGTTGCCTGAATCCAACTGCGACAGTCGGTCGACTGCGTCGACCGCTTCGCGCCACTGACCCGTATGTACGAGTACAGCGGCCAAACTGGCGTGCGCCAAAGAAGAATTCGGCTGCAAACGGATGGCCTCGCGGATAGCCGTGGCGGCCTCTGCATGCTTACCTTGTTGAAACAAGACCGCGCCGAGATTGCAGCGGGCGTCGATGTTGGCTGGTTCGATCGTGAGCGCTGCCCGGTAGGCTTCCGCAGCATCGTCCAGTTTGCCCCGGAGAAGGAGAATGCCCCCCAAATTGATTTGGGCCGGAACTAAGTCGGCCTGGATGCGAAGTGCTGCGCGGTACTCCTGCTCGGCTTCGAAGAACATTCTTTGGCGATACAGCGCGTTGCCGAGGCCGTTATGCGCCAGAGCATGACCAGGTTGGAGGCGGATTACTTTAGAATAAGCCGCTTGCGCCTCAGGGAGTTTTCGTTGAGCAAGAAGCACTTGTCCGAGGTTGTAGTGTGCTAAGACATGCTCAGGCTTGAGCTGGATGGCTTCGCGGTATTCCCACGCCGCCCCGGGCAGCTTTCCTAATTCCCGAAGGACATTGGCGAGATTGTAGTGCGCTGTAGGGTCGTGTGGGCCAAGGCAAACAGCCTCGGTGAGAACTTCCTCCGCCTCCTGCCACTGCCGCAGATCGTCCAAAGCAGTCCCAAGATTGATGTAGAATTCGGCATGGTCCGCCTGGAGGTGAATGGCCTGGCGATACGCGGCCACTGCTTCGGGAAGCCGGTGGAGATCACCGAGGACAATACCGAGATTATAGTGGGCGGAGGCATTGTCCGGTTTAAGCTGGATTGCGCGGCGTAGCACTACCTCGGCCTCTCGGAACTCACCGGTCGCGCGGAGGGCGGCGCCAAAGTTGTTGTAAACCTCCGCGTTGTCCGGATCGGACCTTTTGGCTGTACGGTATTCTTTGATCGCGTCTACGTATTTGCCTTGGGCCGAGAAAACGTCGCCAAGGCCCAAATGCGCTTCACTGCTATTCGAATTCAAGCGAATTGCCTCGGCGAATTCGGCGGCAGCGCGGTTGAGTTGGTGCTGATCCAAGTAAAGGACGCCAAGGTTGTAGTGAGCGATGGCGTCATGAGGGTCAAAGCGAATGGCCTCGCTATACTCCGCGAGCGATTCAGGCACTTTTCCGAGCTCGTGCAGGATCGCGGCAAGAATCGAGTGAGCGCCAGCATAATCTGGCTTTAAGCGAATCGCCTCTTCCAATTCAACCTTAGCCGCGCCAAGTTGTCGCAAATCTTTGAGGACGACGCCAAGATTGACGTGCGCACCGGGGCTTTCCGATCGCAACGCCAACGCTACGCGGTGAAAGCCGGCAGACTCCTCGAGATCCGGCGGCTTGGACAGCCACAGAAAACTGCCCAGTCGTTCGTTAATCCAGAAGTCTGCTGGATGGCGCTGCTGCGCGCGCCGGAGCAATTGCACGGCCACGTCTAAATGGGCCGAGCGCAGAGATTGTGCCAACAAGAACAAAGTGATGGTCGACTGATTCAAGATCTCTGAACTGCCGGCAAGGCTCACGAGCGTGGAGTCCCGTTGAGCCTGAATCGCGTCACGCACTTCTTGGCGCACCGGATCACGATCGGCCAGTTTTGCCACAGCACGCAATTTCTGCGCAACTGCCGGATCGGGCGTGACGTATGCCCAATCATCCAACGCAGACACCAACCACCGTGCAATTGCAGAACGACCAATGCGATCGGCCGCTTCCTGCGGTTCGACGCGCAGTACCGGCAGGCCGTAGTCTTCAAAGGCGGCGCGGTAGAGCGGGTCGGCGGCTCTCATCTGGTAGCGGTTATTTTTGACCGAAGTCTGTTGCAATCGTGCTTCTTGCACATTCGTCAGAAACCGCAAGTTGGCCATCATGTGCGCGACTTGCTCCCGGAGTTCGGGCCGGACCCGGCCGTTGCCGAGCAGCGCCTCGGCGCGCCGAGCCGCAGCTAGGGCCCGCACTAGGTCATCTTTTTCCTGGTACACGTCGGCTTCCTTCAGGGCGCTTTGTATTTCCTTCTCCATCGCTGTCTGTCGAATCGAGCGGTCGCGA
>DATGHS010000499.1:0-3935 GCA_035307785.1 Gemmataceae bacterium | reverse complement strand
CCTCGCCGATGTTTACCACGCGGACGGTGGACAAGATGGCGGTTTTGCGACCGGCACAAGCATCGACTTCGCCTACCCTGAGTTCCGTGAACGCGGTCCCGGTTCAAGGGACGGCGCCAGCGACGAAGCGCCATCCCGCATGGCGCTGGCTCGGCGTGATCGCCGCAGCAACGGCACTGTTTCTTATCGGCTACAGCATAAGCGGGGTGTCGAGTAACAAACCAGCGCAACCGAATGAGCAAGAAGTGGAAGAACAGATGGCCCGTGACTTGCGCGTGCTCGATCACTGGAACTTGTATCAATATGGCGATGACATACATTTTGTGGAAGCCCTGGCCCAACCGGAAAATTTCGGCGACGAGGCCTCCGGTCATTGACATCGACCAATCGTGAGCAAAAGAAACTGGCGATTTCTGGCATTCGGTGTAGCTGCGGGGATTCTGTCCCTACTCGGTGGGATCGGCCTTTCGGCAGTTACCAGCAATGATCTGGAAACTAATCGCCGTCTGCTTCGGGAAATCCGTGCCAACAACCCCGAGTATTATGTGCGCTTGCAAAGGCGTCACGAGCTTTTTCACGCACTGCCGGTCGCGAAACAGGAAGAGGTGCGTCAACTGGATCGCGATCTTTTCGACAAAGAACCGCAAACACAGGCCCATCTTTTTCGCGTGCTTGAAGAATACGTGGCCTGGCTCACTCGTCTCAGTGAAAGTGATCGACAACGTGTGCTCGCGGCCCCATCGCGACAAGATCGCTTGAAAATCATCCAAGAGTTGCGCCTGCAACAATGGATCGACCATTTGCCGGCCGCCCAAAAAGAGGAACTGCGTCGCGAGCCGGATGCGAAGAAGCGGCTTGCCACAATTGACCAATGGCGCCGCGAAGAACTCGCCTGGCGGCAAGATTGGAGCGACATTCGGCACTACACGGAGATTCTCAAATACAAGGGCCCCAAATTGCCATTCCGTGACGAAAAGTTCCGGGCAGACGTGCGGGTGTTCGTCGATAAGAGGCTCAAACCAATGCTTTCCCCCGAGGAATTAAACTTACTTCAGACCGCCGCCGATGATCAGAACCCAATGACGCCGTTTCGCTGGTTCCGCACCGTTTTCTGGCTCTCGGAGAAGCACCCCGTGCTGGGGCTCGAACCGAAGTATCAGTCGCTGGCATTTCTGCCGAAGGATTACCAAAGCCTATTGGCCAAGACGCCCGCGACGGCAATGGCGCGCCTGAAAGCAAAAGAAAACAAATGGCCGGATTTTCCACTGGAAGTCATGGCTGTAATTCATCGGCGCTCAGAAAAGAAGGACCTCAAAGAGCCCAAGGAACAATTGGGGCCGAGTCACGCTGATGATTTTCCGCCAAATGTGCAAAACTTCATCCGCAACTCACTCGAAAAAGCGCTGACCGAACCTGCCGACAAGGAAAAATTGAGCAAGGCTCAGGGGCACTGGCCCGAGTACCCGCTCGCGCTGCTGGAATTGGCCCGCAAACACAATCTTTCGATCCCGGAACTGATGCTGCCTAGAGAGCCGCAGGAGTGGGAGTTGTTCCGACAAATCGGCCGGCCTTTGACAACCGACAGATGAAGATTCAACCAACCACGTTGACAAGTTTCCCCACGCCCGTGATTTCAATTGTGATCTTGTCGCCCATCGCAAGCGTGAAGTCGTCTGGTGGAACAATGCCGGTGCCGGTCAACAACACGGCTCCATGTGGGAAGCTGTTGTCGCGGCCCAGCCATTCCACCAAACTTTCGAGCGTGCGGGCCATTTCCGTGCGAAAGGTCTGGCCGTGAAAAACAAGCTTGTCTTTACGCTCGATTTTCATGTCGATGCGCTGTAAGTCGGTCGCCGGCATGCTTTCTGGAAGTGTGACCACCGGCCCCAATGCGCATGATTGCATGTAGATTTTCGCTTGCGGCAGATAAAGCGGGTTCTCGCCCTCAATATCCCGTGCGCTCATGTCGTTGCCGATGCTGTAGCCGACGATTTTCAGTTGCGGCGAGATAAAGACCGCCAATTCCGGCTCCGGCACCGTCCAGCGGCTATCCTGGCGCACGCGTACGTGGCTCCACGGGCCGACCACCCGCTCCGCCGTGGCTTTCAGGAACAATTCGGGCCGCTGGGCCGTGTACACCTTGTCGTAGAAGGTCGCGGCGCCGGCCGATTCGCTTTCGCGCGCTTGCTTACTCCGCTTATAGGTGACGCCAGCCGCCCAGACTTCCTGTTGATCAACTGGCGGCAACGCATGTCTCGATTCGAATGGAAAGGTGGTCAACCGGTCATCCACGAGCGTTTGAATCGTTCGCATCGGCTCAGCCGAATACAGAATGTCACTCAACGAGCGAATGCCCGGCAAGCGATCCAAGTTGAGGGTAAAGACCTGGCTATTGCGAACCAACCCCACCTTGGAATGCCCAATCTCATCGCGAAGTTTGCACAGTTGCATGCCATGCCTCACCGAAAAAGAAAGCCGGCCGAGGATTCCGTGCCGGATTCATTTTAGGCTTAGATGGTGGCGCAACCACTGGCGCAAGCTTTTCGAGCTGGCCGCAGGAGAAACGGTGGTCGGCGTCCAGCACAAGGGAGTAGCGACTTGGTTCGAAGCATCGGCGACTGGAGCCGGGGAGATTGGCGTGGAATCGGGCAACTGGCTGGGAGTACAGCACCAGCCGGGGGCATAGGGCGCCAGCCGCGGTCGAATCCAGTCGATCAACTCCGGCTTGAACGAGATCGCCGAGGACATCTTATGATGACCCTCGGGGTGAAACACGACCGTGACTTCCAAACAGCGCATGCGCGCAAAATACAAAAAGCTCTCGACCTGGGCCCCGATATTAAACTCGTCGTGACCTACATAGCCGATAAACATTTCCAGTTCCCCGGGCTGCACGTCGTAGCTGAATAGCATCTCGACCGGATTTTGCCGACTTACCTCGGCCATTTGATCCGTAAAGTGGCCATAAAGCGGGACCGTGAGCCGGCGTTCACGAACCGGAATGACGTGGTAATAGCGGGCCACGGGCTTGAGCGGCCGAAAATGCTCTTGCCAACCGAAGCAATTTGGATCGAACTGCGAAAAATACCGATGGTGGCAATTCATGTAGCGCAAATTCAAAGGCGGCAAGAGGCCCACTACCACACCGATGCGATCCCGATATTTAATTGCGAGGTTGTACGCGCCGAAGCCGCCCATCGACCCTCCGGCCAGCACGTGGGCCTCCCGCTCCGGCCGAATGCAGAAGCGCCGATGCAGGAATGACCACACGTCTTGCATTATGTAATCTTCGAATCGACCGGCCTTGCTGTTGACGTAAAAGCTACCCGCATAGAGAAAGGACGGCTGGCCGCGGATGCTGCCATCCGGGACGGCGACGATCACCGGCGGCATTTCCCCTTTGTAGATCGCTTCATCGAGCACGCTCGCGAATTGCAGGATGGGAACTTCATCTTGAAGAAAGCCATGGAAGAGAATGATCAGCGGATACGGCTGCCGCGGATCGTAGCAAGGCGGCACATAAACGTACATGTCCCGCTTTTCACACAACGCTTCCGACCAGAAGCGCTTGTCAGCGCCGTGGTTGTGCGTGAAGTCAATGACTTTGCCATGAAGCTGGCTGTTGAGCTGATCCAGGTTCGGAATCGGATAAAGGAGGCGAGCAAGGGACAGGCGACTCCCCATGTCGGCCCGCGCCGAACCGGCTAGCGCTAGCAGCGCGAATGCGACAGCAAATCCCCGAAACGTGTACACGACGTCGGCCCCCGCTGGAACGTTGCCGCCAGTCTCACACTTCCTTTTTTTCGTCCGTTCGAACCGGGTGAACGACGATTCTCCTGTGAGCCAAGGCGCAATTCCCGGCATGGAACTCCAGATTTGACAGTTGTTAAGAGGAAGCCAAAGGCTCTGCTAGAGCCACGAATTGCACATTGCAA
>DATGHS010000498.1:0-14743 GCA_035307785.1 Gemmataceae bacterium | reverse complement strand
GAAGTAGCATGCAGGATTCCTTGAAATCAATTCGCTGGGTTGAACGTCAGAGTAGCCGCCCGCCCCTGGAATACAAGCATCACACAATCGTGGTGGGCATTCTTCAACAATCTCCGGTCAGCGATTGGGAGCAGATTGCCGACGATCCGGCGGTCTTCGTCGATTCTTGATCGGTAAGCATGGTGAACAAACAGGCTGGGAATCCCAACGGTGGGTTCCGGCCTGTTCGCATTTCGAAGCTGACTTCAGGTTCCTCGGCGCCGGAATCTGGCCTTACTCCAGGCCTTTCATTGCGCCGTGCAATTTCATCAATGCCGATTCCCAGCGCCGCCGGACCGTGCGGTCGGTGATTTGAAACAGCGCGGCCACCTCAGCTTGGCTCCAACCATGGTAATAAATCAGCCCCACTACTTCCCGTTCCTCGGCCGGCAATTGTTCCACTACTTCGTGAAACGCGCACCAGCGTTCCAGGTCATCCGGCTCGCGGGCTTCGGCAGGATCTAGCTGCATGGATGAGTCAGAGTTAGCAGCGGCCAGCGGCTTGCAAACACCGCCGCGCTTGCCGCTCGTGTAATGCCGGGCCAGGTCCAGCAACTCCCGCCGCATTTGTTCGGCGGCCAGCCCGAAAAACTCGCGGGTCGAATGTGGACGCACTTCTTGCAATGCTCGCAGCAGCCGAAGCAAAGAATTCTGTAGGACGTCCCCCGTCTCGGCAAACGACTGCACCGTTGGGTAGCGCTGAAGCATTTTCCGCGCCAGTCGCTCCAGGCGCGCGTACGTCCGGCGCAACAATTCATCGCGAGCAGCCAGGTCGCCTGCCTGCATCCGGTCCACCCAATCGTTCAGCTGCACCGTGTTTACCGCTTCTTCCGGCATGGAAGCCCCCGTTCGTTTTCGACAAGGACGTGTACGGGACCACCATCACTTCGCCGGTGGTCCCGAAACTTGATGATATGCCAAGCGACTTGCTCGACAAAGTGTTCTGCGCAGTTTTTGCTTGCAATTTACTTCGCTGTCTGCGAGCGGAACGCAATCGCTCGCCGCACCGCTGGCGGCAATGGCGCGTCGGCGCCTTTCACCGCGCGCCAGAGGATTTCGTTCAGCTCGAAATCATCCACCCGGTCATATTCGCTGAAATCCATCTTGTTCGAGCGGTCGGCACCGTAGGCGAGCTTGGTATTCCGCGTATCGAGAGCGATCTTCGCCGGCACGCAGGAATATGGCGTTGGGTCCGCCTTATCGGTGAAGCTGTTGAACATCGGCCGGGCGGCGGCATCGTACTGGCTTAACGGCGGCAGGCCGAGGATCAATTCCATCGTGCGAATCATGCTCACCGTGGCGTATTGCGTGGAGTCCACGAACTTGCGCTTCGTGTATGGCGAAATGACGAGGCCCACGGTGCGGTGCGCATCCACATGGTCGGGGCCGTTCTGGGCATCGTCTTCGATCACGAAGATTGCCGTCTCTTTCCACAACTTCGCTTTGCTCACGGTTTCTATGAGTCGGCCTAGGGCCAAGTCGTTGCTGGCCACACAGGCTTGCGGAGTGAAGGAACCGGACTTAGTTCCATCGGTGTGATCCTCGCCCAGGCTCATGACGATGAACCGGGGCATAGTTCCATTCTTCTCGAATTCGTGGTATTCGTTCAGGAAGATGTCGACATTGTCGGTGTCGCGTGGCCGAGCACCCTTTGCCTTCGGAATGCCGTACTGCAGGCACATGTGGCCGATGAGGCCCGGCACCCGGCTTTCCATCTTGTAGCCGCCTTTACCGTCGCTCACGCGCTTGCCATATTCGCCGTAGCTGCGGTAGCCAAGACCCGCCCGAGCGCAGGCGTCCCACAAATAGCCCGAAGGTGCGTTCGACAGGTTGCCAGCATCCTCATCGCCGTCGTCTTGCACGCCGCGGCGCTTGGAATAGGTCAGCGTCCAATCCCGGGCAATGTAATCGGTGTGGTAGGCCATCGTGCTCCACGGGTGGCCGTCGCGTGAAACTTGCCCGTTGCAATATAAGTTGTCGAGCAGAACGAACTCCTTGGCCAGCTTGTGGTGGTTGGGCGTGACGCTTTCGCCAAACATGACCAGCGCCGGGTCGCCATTGCCTTTCTTAATATCGCCGAATACCTGATCGTAAGTGCGGTTTTCCTTAATGATGTAGATGACGTATTTGATGGGCGACGGATCACCGACTTTCGTCGGGATCGCCGTCTTTTCCGGATAGGGCGCCGTGGTCAAAAGGTCGTCGGAATAGGGGCAGTTGCGATAGACCTGGGCCGTGTATTCCTTGAGTTGCTTTTCGTCGGGTAGCGGCACAATGCTAAGCGCGCCGGAAAGGGTGGTGCCGATGTAGGGATATGGTAGAATGCGCCGGGCCAGACCTTCGATCTCATCTTTGGCCTTTTTCGCCAATTGCTCCTTGGAATAAAGCGGGTTCGGCCTGGTCTGATTACCCTTGCCCACACCGATGAGCAGGTTCTTGCCATCGGTGCTAACGGCCAGGGCGGTGGGATACCAACCAGTGGGGATGAAGCCTTTTACCTGGCTGCGGCCGGCATGTTCCACATCGATCACCGCCACGCAGTTGTTGTCGGCATTGGCGACGTAGAGCGTTTCGCCGTCGGGGCTGACGGCCAGTGCATCGGGCGTACTGCCTTCGGGGGCCTGGGGGAATAGGGCGGTATTGATCGTCTCCGTGACGATGCCACGCTTGGTGTCGATCACGGCCACGTGGTTGCTGGAAGCGCACGCCACGAAGAGACGATCGTCCTTGGGATGACGAAGAAGCTGATTCGGATGCTCGCCGACCGGAATCTTGTACACCACGCGCAATTCGGCCGGATCGATTGCCAATACTTGGCGGCCAATCCAATCGGAGACATAAAGCATATGGCCGCCCTTGCCGACGACCACGTCGTACGGCCGGCCGCCGATCTTGCCGACCTTCGTCTTGCCATCGGCAATTGAAATGGCGGCGATGGAGCCGTCGTTGATATCGAGCGAATACAGGAGATTCCGTTCGCCATCCGCGCACAGGCCGCTCTTGAACGATTTGGTATTCCGAACGATGTCGGGCAACTTCTCGAGTTGCTCGACCTTGAGATCGGCAATATTCACGTCGGCCTTGCTGGTGCGGTCCAGCTTGGAGTCTTTCAAGTTGTAGGTGTGCAAGTAGCCGGCGCCGCCGCCCGCCCACCAGACGCGGTCCTGGTCCTTCGAAGCCGCCAGACCGAACCAACTCTGGAACACCGATTGCCGATCCACCGCCTTGTGCTCGGCCAGATCGATGACCAGCAATTCATGCCGGTTGAAACCGTCGCAAGCGACCAATACATGTTTGCCATCGGCCAAAGGGAGAATATTCAGCGGCAAATCCGAGGTATCCACCTGTTGGCCGATCGGCGTGATGTGCCAGCCATTGGGCAGCAGAAAGCCCTTTTCGGTTGGTCCCGGGAAGCGCGGTTTCTCTTGGGCCAACAAAGGCATCGAGAAAACGGCAACGCAGGTCAAGCAGAACGCGGCATGGCGCAACACGGCATGATCCTCGCAACGGGAACGAATCGAATGGGAACCGCGATGTTCTAGCGGTTTGCCGGTTGAGTGTCTCGCGGTCGCACGGAGATTCATCGAGACTTCACAAGGAATGAATCATGGAACCCGCAGCGCTAGCAAGGGACGGCAGTTGCTTGCGCTGCGGGCGCCGAGACTAAACGGTCATCTCGAAACTTCGCGCTTTTTCGTCTCTTGCACCACTTGCTCCCGTAGTCGTTCCAACTCGACGCTTGTTCGCACTTCGTACATGGTTGGTGAATGCAGCGCTTTGCCGCCCGCCGGCAGATAGGCAAATTCCTGAGCGAAACGTGGACGCAGTACATTCAGCGGTTCGTCGGGCAGAAGGCGCTTGCCGTTGGCCATCACCTCGTGCAGCAGCGGTTCGGCCTTGTCCACCAGTCTATTCGCCTGCGTGATGATGTCGTACGCATAACTTCCATCAGAATTCCGTTGCCGGAAGACTTGCTTCGGCCCCGGCAGGGTCTCCTTCATGTTGCTCAGTTTGAGCACGGTCCGGCCATCATAATCGACGAGCTTGTAGACGCTATCCGTCCACGGGGCATCAGCCGAAACGCCGACTTTGGTGCCCACGCCAAAGCCATCGATGGGCGCGCCCGCGTAAACCAGATCATGGACTTGAAATTCATCGAGGCCGCCAGAAGCGAAGATCTTCACATCCTTCAGGGCGGCTCCGTCCAGAATTGCACGCGCTTTGCGTGAAAGCTCGAGCAAATTGCCGCTGTCGAGCCGGATGGCCTGCAGACGGTGACCGTGCTTCTTCAACTCCTCGGCCACCACCGCACTCTTGTGCGTGCCGGAAAGGGTATCATAGGTATCTACCAACAGTGTGCTGGAGTCGGGGAAAGATCGGGCGTAGACGCGGAACGAGTTGATCTCGCTGTCGTAGCTCATGATCAGCGAATGCGCCATGGTGCCGGATACGGGGATGCCGTACAGCGCGCTGGCCAGCGTGTTGCTGGTGCCGTCGAAGCCGGCAAGGTAGCTGGCGCGCGAGAATTTGTTGGCCGCGTCGATGCCATGGGCCCGCCGAGCTGCAAAGTCGATCACTTGCCGGCCGCGGGCGGCATACACCACGCGCGACGCCTTGGTCGCGAGAATCGTTTGCAGATTCACTTCGTTGACAAGCATGGTCTCGATGAGCTGCGCTTCGATGAGCGGGGCCGCAATTTCGATGACCGGCTCATTGGCGAAAACGATCGTCCCTTCCCGCATGGCCCGAACACTGCCGGTGAAGCGCAGATTCTGAAGGTAATCCAAAAAGCCAACGTCAAATCGATGGAGGGAGCGCAGGTAATCAATGTCGGGCGCGGTAAAGCGAAGTTCTTGTAGGTAGTCGAGAACGTCGTATAGCCCGGCGAACACGAGATAGCCGCGGTCGTGCGGCAAATCGCGGAAAAACAGACTGAAGGTGGCCGGGCCGTTGTGGCCGTCCTGCCAATAGGCCTGGGCCATGGTGAGTTCATAAAAGTCGGTGAACAGGCCCAGTGAAAAAGCGGAAGGGCTCATGAATACGTCCTAGCAGACCGAGGGGTGCTCCGGGTAATGGTACAAGTTGCAGGACCTATGTCGGGAATTCGAGCCAGACTGCTCGGGCAAACTCGCGCACCGTCGGCCTGGAGTGTCCGCCTTGCCACGGCTCCGCGCGCCGTGTTTCACGTTTCGACCATTTCCGGCCGCAGCGCGGTGCCATTGGGGCGGTTTTCCCACGGTGGCACGCGCCGCGTTTCAGATTTCACGAAAACAGTGAATAACCCCGTGAAACTCGGCGCATTGGGTGAAACGCGGCGCGGTTTTCCTGGACAAGTGTACAAAAGTATCGTATGGTTGCGGAGGCATCGTTTATACTCGTCTGGGCCCGTCTGCCAGCGGACCGGATTGCACCCGCTGCACGGCGCCCGTCGGCCTTTCCGCGTCGGACTAGTCCATGTGTACCACCACTGTGCTCTGGAAATGGTTGCTCCCGCAAGCCGCGAACGCTAGTTTTATCTGATACGCCTGGAGAATTCGACCAAGCTGAATGACTAGGTCAAGGATACTGCACTATGAGTGAAAACGAAAACAAGCCACAAATGGAAGCGCCAACTGCAAGCGAAAATCCGCGGCCACCGGCCACGCCGCTGCCGGCTCAACCCAAGCCCGGCGAGAGAAGGCCATTTCGCGGGGGTCGAGAGCGCTCGGGGCCGCGCCCGGAGCGCAAGCCGCGCGCGCCCTCCATTACCGAGCCGCTCACGGATCTGTCCACCCGTGGGCCAAACCTGCGGGAGCTGGACGCAGAGCTGGAGGATGAATTAAACGCCACTCTCTCAGGCTTTTCGGAAGAGGCGCTTCTCGGCGCTCCGCCGCAGAAGAATGAGGCCCAGCCGGAAGTGCAGGACACGGGGCGGAAGAAGGGTAAAGTCGTGGCCATCCACGGCGAGGATGTGTTTGTGGATGTGCCGGGCGGCCGCAGCCAGGGCGTGATCGGCCTGGCGCAATTCGAAGGCAAGCATCCTGCTATCGGCGAAGTGGTGGAAGTCGATATCGAAGGCTATGACCGCGAAAACGGACTGCTGCTTCTCACGAAGCTCGGCGCCGTTCAGGCGGTCGACTGGTCGTCGGTGGCTGTCGGCCTGATTGTCGAAGCGCGGGTAACCGGCACGAACAAAGGCGGCTTATCGGTCGAGGTCAATGGCATTCGCGGCTTCATGCCCATCAGCCAGATCGACCTCTACCGCGTGGAGCAGCCGGAGCAATTCGTGAACCAGCGCTTGCGGTGCGTGGTCACTGAAGTGAAGCCGGAAGAGAAAAACCTTGTGGTCAGCCGGCGCGCGCTTCTGGAGCGCGAGCGTGAAGAGCAGCGCGAGAAATTCTGGGCCGAACTGGCTGAAGGTCAGGTGCGTACCGGAGTGGTGCGCTCGACTCAAAAATTCGGCGTGTTCGTGGACCTGGGCGGCGCCGATGGGCTCATTCCTATGTCCGAATTGAGCTGGTCGCGCGTCGAAAATGCAGCCGACGTGGTGAAGGAAGGCCAATCGGTGCAAGTGAAGGTCATGCGCGTGGACCGGGCCGCGCGCAGGATCGGCTTGAGCCTGAAGCAGATGCTGGCCAGCCCGTGGGACACGTTGGAAACTCGAGTTCTGCCCGGCTCGACCATCAAGGGGAAAGTCACGCGGATCATGGAGTTTGGCGCCTTCGTGGAGTTGGAGCCCGGCATCGAGGGGCTGGTCCACATTTCTGAGGTGGCGTCGCAGCGCGTTCGCCGGGTCCGTGACTTTTTGACGGAAGGACAGGAGGTCACCGTAAAGGTCCTGAGCATCGACAAGGAGAACCGGCGAATTTCACTGTCAATCAAGGCGGCCGTGGAGCAAGTGGAAACGCCGGACGAAGAGACGGCTGAGCAAGAACCTGTCGTTGAGCAAAAGCCGCGGCAACGCAATTACCAGCTTCGCGGCGGCGTCGGCGGCGATGTACCGGAATTGTCGTAGACCACGATGAAATCGAGACAGTTATGAATACGGAAGCTCAGATTCCACTTTCAAAGGATGATCATGTCACCGCTCAGTGGATTTGGACCAATCTTGTGCCAAAATCCGGCCAGTGTGGCACGGTGCAGGGCGAACTCCTCCGTGTCGTGGAGAAGCTCTCCTGGGAGGCAAATAACAACGGCAACGTTAATTGGGATAATGGCTTTGAAATTCTGATCGATTATTTCGAACAGACTGTTTGTGGGGATCCACAAATCTCGCCGTCAATGAAAGCATCGGTTCGGGAAGATTTGAACCAGTTGCGAGATTTCGAACGCCCCTGCACTGGCGAGGAGCCATATAACCGTTTGACCAGCGCAGTAGTGGCATACTGCCGATTGCATCCGCATCTGCTTCCGAAGCCGGCGAATTCTTCGTTGCGCCGTTAATCGCCGTGCGGCCGTCCCAAGAAGCTATGGAACTCATCTGTCCCCATTGCCGGAATACGGTGGAGTACTCGCAGAAGCGGCCGCGCTACTGCGGGCATTGCGGGGGCAGTCTGTCTACCGTCGATTCGGCTCCGGAAGACGCCCCCACGCGCACGGCCCCGCCGCCATTGGTTGCGGCCACAGGCGAATTTGCTCCCACCGAGTCGGCGGGCATTTCCTCCAACGGCGAAGCGCCACACACGGTTCCGGAGAAAATCGGCGGGTACCGCGTGGGCCGACGGCTGGGCGGCGGCGGAATGGGCAGCGTCTACGAAGCGGAACACATCTCTTCCGGGCACAAGGTCGCGCTCAAGCTCATCAAGCCCGAATATGCCATGTCCCCAGCTGCCGTGGACCGCTTCCGGCAAGAGGGTCGATTGGCCAGTTCGATTACCCATTCCCGCTGTGTGTTCGTGCTTGCAGCCGACGAGGAAGCCGGGCAGCCCTACATCGCCATGGAGTTGATGCCGGGCACCACGCTGGCGGAATTGGTGCAAGACCGCGGTCCGCTGCGCCCTGCCGACGCTGTGCTGCGCATTCTCGACGTTATCGAAGGCTTGCAGGAAGCACACCGTCTGGGTGTCATCCATCGCGACATGAAGCCGTCCAACTGCTTCCTCGACTCCGAGGGGCGGGTAAAAGTCGGCGACTTCGGCCTGGCAAAGATGGTGGCCGAAGATGACAAACTGACCCGCACGGGCACGTTCATCGGCACGCCGTTGTTTTCCTCGCCCGAGCAAATCAAGCGGCAGCCGCTCACGCCGCAATCCGACGTGTATTCTGTCGCGGCCACGCTTTACTTTCTGCTCACCGGTCACGCCCCGTTCTCGGGCGGTGACGCGATGGCGGTGGCGGCCCGCATTGTTTCCGAAGATGTGCCACCGCTGCGCAGTTATCGGCCCGAGATTTCGCGGGCGCTCGAAAAGGCAGTTATGCGCGGCCTCGGCCGTAATCGTGAGGATCGCTGGCCCGATCTCGAATCATTCCGCCAAGCGCTCTTGCCGTTCCTGCCGGGACAACTCTCGCTCGGCAGCATGGGGCCGCGCTTTGGGGCCCTGGCGATCGACTGGATTATTCTTTCGGTGCTGCAATGGCCGGTGTTCTGGTATTTGATGCGACCGGGCCCAAGGGAGATCCGCGACCCAGGTGAGGTCATGGAACAGATCCAGGAACGGACTCCAGAAGAGTTGGTCATCGGGCTCCTGGCAGCGGCGCTGTATTTCGGCGTCATGGAAGGCTTACTTGGCTGGTCGCTGGGCAAGCGTTGGCTCCGGTTGCGCGTGCACAAGGCTAACGAAATCGAGATTCCGGGATTGGGGCGCGGCCTGATCCGTGGCACGCTATGGTACATTTTTACGCATATGGGCGCCCTCGCCTCCTTGGCGTTGCTGCTCCTACTTCACCCGCGCATTAATCCTAGCGACGGTTTTTCGGCCAAGGAGGCTGTCGAGGGTTTGCTGTATTCAATTACGCTGATTTTGGGTTTCCTGGTAGGTATTGCTTTATTGCTTCTGCCGATGCAGGCGCGCAACGGCTACCGTGGGATGCATGAATTATTGAGTGGCACGCGTGTCGTGCAGTTGCCAGCCCCCGTGAACCGACATACTTGCGACGTGGGCAACTATCAGCTGGAAACCACGCATCCGCCCGACTTACCGGCCCGCATCGGCCCGTTCGATGTTTGCGCCGCCATCAATTGGGCAGACCCGGAAAAGACCCTCCTGGCGGAGGATCGTGCACTGGAGCGGCGGCTATGGGTCTGGTTACGGCCCGCTTCGGCTGCGCCGCTGGAGTCGAACCGCCGCGACTTGAGCCGCACCACACGGCTGCGCTGGGTGGCCGGCGGCACGGACGGCCCCTATCGTTGGGATGCCTTTCTGGCACCGTTCGGCGCCCCGTTGCCGCTGCTGGTCGAGCGCTGGGGTGACTTTACCTGGAACGAGGCGAGAGCGATCATTGAGCAGCTAGCCGAAGAGTTACACATCTCCTGCGAAGAGAAGACGTTGCCGGCCTATTTGAGCGCGGCACAAGTTTGGCTCGACGGTCATGGCAATATCCAATTGGTGGGCACGCCGTTGGAGCAGCTGGACAAAGGGGCTACTGCGACGAGTTCCGAAGACGGCCTGACGGACCAACAGCGCGCTGTGCTCTTGCTGGCGCAGGTCACGGCGCTCTTGCTCGAAGGCCGGTTGCGCGAACCAGGGGATATGAACGAGCCAATCAGTTCGCCGGTGCCCTGGTATGTCGGTGCGGCTCTCGACCCGCTCTTCAACAAGCAAAAGCCATACAGCAATCCCGAGGATTTTTTGCGGGAGCTGGAGAAGATTCGCGACAAGCCGGTGGAAGTCAGCCGCTGGCAACGGTTCGTGCAAATTGCCATCCTGTCTGCAGTTGGCTTCATGATGTTCAGCTGCTGCTTGGGCGGATTCGTGATGACGCCGGTCATGATCGCTCCAAACCAACTTCACGAGGAGGAGTTTTTTTCCAGAGAGCTGGATGCCGTGAGCCGGCGCGACCTCGAGGCAGCTACCGCACAACCCGATATCGCTCTGCGTCAGGCGGGCCTGGCCCGCTACTCGGAAGACCAAAAACTGCTCGCCGAGCTTCAATCCCATTATGAACACGAACGCGCCCGCCTGGAGGACCGAACCAAATGGCTTAGTCCGTTCATGCGGCCGGCCGTGCATCAGCAGATGGAAATGTCGGACAGTTTCTATCGCAAGATATATGGCTCGGCCGACATCCGCCGCGTGGCGCGCGATCGGATGCACATGCATCAGCAGCAGCAAGACTTCATGCCCTGGTGGTGGGCAATCATTTCTTTGCTGGCGTTGGCGTTTCTCTGGTTCCTCTGGTCCACGCTGACCCGCGGCGGACTGCTCCAGAAAGCGGTGGGCATGGAATTGGTGCGCAACGACGGCCGCCGGGCCGGCTATTTGCAGTGCGCCTACCGGGCTGCTCTGTTCTGGGCGCCGATTGTGATTTTGCTCAGTATCTCGATCGCACTGGATGGAACCTACTGGCAGAATTGGCATGACACGGCGTGGCGCGACGCCGAACGCTGGCGGCTCTGGGTAAGCTTCGTTGCGTGGTGGCTGGGCATCCTCCTGCTACCGCTGTACTTCATTCGCGCGCTGTGGACGCCGGGCCGTTCCTTACATGACCGAATTGCGGGCACCTGGCTGGTGCCGCGCTGACCGCTTTTTTTGGAAAAGTTCGGCTTTTGCTGGATTCCCGTCAACTATTCAGAATAGAATTACTCTCATAAATTCATCATTCCAAGATTGATTTCCGTGTTCCGCAGACGCCGGATGCTTGGCCATGGCACGTGTCACGATTTGGCTGGGGATTCTTGCCGTCCTCTTGATCGCTGCCGGTTGTTCACCGAAACCCAAAGGGGTTCAGGAATTGCAACCGGTGGTGAAACATTTGCAGGCGATTAGCGGCGCCTATATCAAGACCACGCAGACGTTGGGACGGCCACCGAAAAACGCGGCAGAGCTTCGCCCCGCCTTGCAAGAAGCCGGCGATCCCGATCAATTACTTCGTTCTCCAGGTGATGGCGAGGAGTTTGTGATCGTTTGGGGCGTCGATCCCCGAGGCCCTCAGGCGGCGCCGAAAGATGGCAAACTTGCCGTACTCATTTACGAGAAAAAGGGCACCGGTGGAAAGCATTATGTCCTGCAAATGCCCACCATGATTACCACCTTGACCGACGACGAACTGAAGAACGCCTATTTTCCCGGTGGCCATAAATACTCTCCCTGATCGGTTTTTTCCTTTCTTGTTTGAGGTGTCCCATGAGCCGCTCTCATCAATTTCGGACCGCGTTCACGCTGATCGAACTACTGGTGGTAATTGCCATTATTGCCATCTTGATTGGCTTGTTGTTGCCCGCGGTGCAGAAAGTGCGCGAGGCCGCGGCCCGCACACAGTGCATGAACAACGTTAAGCAAATGGGGCTCGCGTTCCACAATCACCACGATGTGCATGGCGCTTTTCCATCGGGCGGCGGCGGCTGGTGGGAAGACCGCACCTGGATGAGTACGGGAGTGCCCTGCGCCTTCGACAAACAAAAATGGGGATGGGGCTATCAGATTCTGCCGTTTATTGAACAGGACAATTTATGGAAGGACCCCAATAACTCGAATGTGGTTTCCGCTCACGTAAAGACGTACGTTTGCCCATCGGTACGGGCCGCAATCACCTACGCGTACTACCAAGGAAATACCAGCTACCCGGGTGGACGGACGCTGATGGACTACGTCGGCAATGGCGGAACATTTGGCGCCTGGTGGGCGTTTGACCCGTCCAACAATTCGCTGGACGGGCCCCTCGTGCCCATGGCCAGCTATTCGGGCAAGAGCGTACGCTTCGCAAACATAACCGACGGCACCGCCAATACGCTGTTGATCGGGGAAAAGTATCAATATGTCGCCCGCTATGGGCCCGATTGCAACAACGACCAGGGTTGGACCGACGGCTGGGATAACGACACGGTTTGCTACGCCGTTGGCTATCCGGGAGTATGGCCCTATGATGGCACTCCCATTCCGCCGCAGCGCAATCCCCCGGGTGAGGGTAGTACCTGCGGGGGCATTTTTGGCTCATCTCACACCGGCGGTATGGTGGCGGTATTCTGCGACGGTTCCGGCCACATCGTCACCTATTCGGTCCCCAAGACGACGTGGGCGAACTTGTGCAGCGGAACCGACGGCAAGGTAATGGATTTCCAAGGGATCAATTGAAGCAGATTACGTGCGGTCGGCGAAGCCACCACTGATGGCTTCGCCGACAGAAATCGCATTGGCCAGCACTTGCAACGGATGCAAGGCGCGACGGCCCGCCAAATCACGGATTTGATGGCGGCACGAGGTGCCGGTGGCGACGATCGTCGCATCCGGCTGGGCAGCGATTTTCGGAAGCAGGTCCAAGTTGGCAATTTGGGCACTCAAATCGAAATGCTCTTTTTCGTAGCCGAACGATCCAGCCATGCCGCAGCAGCCGGAGTCGAGAACGGTAACGTCCGCCGCGTCGAGCAAGCGCAGAGCCGCCGCGGAGCCGGCCACGCCGCGCAGCGCCTTTTGATGGCAATGACCGTGCAGCAAGTACTTCCCGGGCTTGGCGGGCCAGCGGAGCGGGAGCGCACCAGCTTTGGCTTGCTGTGCGAGCCAGAGGTCGGCCAATTCGGCCGAGGCTGCTACGCGCCGGGTTGCCGGTCCCGGCACCAATTCGGGCCACTCATCCATGATGGTCAGCAAGCAACTCGGCTCCAGACCCAACAGTGGCACGCCGTCTGGCAGCTTTCGATCCAGTTGCGGAATCCCGATTCGGGCCAGCTCGCGCGCTTCGCTGAGGAACCCTTTGCTAATCAGGGCCCGACCGCAACAAATCCCGTTCGCCAGTTCCACCCGGTAGCCGGCCTGTTCCAAGATTTTGACCGCCGCCTTGCCGATTTCCGGTTCCTGGAACGTTGTGAAGCAGTCATCAAATAACACGACAGTTTTCGGATTTCGGATCTCGGATTTCGGATCGGTTGTGCGCGCCTTGCTGTTTTGATGACGGCGAAACCAGAGGCGGAAGTCCTGATAATACACGTCGGGGAGGCTGCGGCGGCGGTCGATGCCGGCAACCTTCTCCAGGATCCAGCGCGCAAATCTGCTGCGGTTGCCCAGGTTTGCCAGCGGCGCCGCGCGTGACAGCAACGGATAGAGCCGGTGAACGTTGGCCACCAATCGATGGCCGAGCGGGCGCGTCTGGTGCGCGTAATAGGAATGCAGGAACTCCGCCTTCAACTTGGCCATGTCCACGTTGCTGGGGCATTCGGTCTTGCAGGCCTTGCACTGCAAACAGAGGTCCATAACCTCGAATAGCCAGCGGTGGTGAAGACCGCTGTTGCCATTCTCGGTAGCCCGGGCGCAGCCGTTGTCCGGCGCCGGCGAGTCGCCGACGAGCGCGAGTCGCAGCGAGTTAGCCCGGCCGCGCGTCGAATCGCGTTCATCCCGGGTGGCGCGATACGATGGGCACATGGTCCCGCCTTGCGTCTTGCGGCAGACACCCGCCCCATTGCACAACTCGATGGAGCGGAAGAATCCCTCTTGGCGGCTGTAGTCGAAAATTAACGGGGGAAGACTCGGCTCGCGCGGCGAATAACGAAGGTTCTCGGTCATCGCCGGCGCATCGACAATCTTGCCCGGATTCAAGAGATTGTGCGGATCGAAAGCCCGCTTTACCTGGCGAAAGGCCTCGTAGAGCACCGGCCCGAACATCTTGCGGTTCCATTCGCTGCGCGCCAGGCCGTCGCCGTGCTCGCCGGACAGCGAGCCGCCGAACTCGAGCACCAGGTCGGTGATCTCTTCCGTGATTTGCCGCATATCAGCCACTTCATGCGGATTCTTCAGGTTCAAGAGGGGCCGGATGTGCAGGCAGCCCACACTGGCGTGGCCGTAAAACGCGCCGTCGGTACCATGGCGGTGCAGGATTTCGCGAAAGCGCGCGATGAATTCCGGCAAGCGCTCCGGTGTGACTGCTGTGTCTTCGATAAACGTGACTGGTTTGCGTTGCCCCCGAACGCCAAACAACAGCGGCATTGCGGCCCGGCGCAGATTCCAGAGCGGATCGCGCTGGGCCGCATCGAGCGCCGGCACGGCCGCCAACAGGCCGTTCACCCCATTCAGGCGGCGCTGCAATTCATGTACCTTGGCCGAGACTTCGCTCTCATCATCGCTGGAGAACTCGACCATCAGCAACGCTGCCGGTCGGCCCGGTATTGACTTCATGACCTCATTCAATCCGCGCTGGCCGCGCGCCAGGTCGATGAGCATCTGATCCATTAGTTCCACGGCCGACGGGCGGAATTCCAGGCAGGCGGCGTTGGCGTCTAAGGCGGCGCCCAATGAATTAAACTGTGGCACCAACAGACCGCGAAATTTCGGCCGCGGCACCAGGCCGAGTTCCACTTCGGTGATTACAGCCAGGGTGCCTTCGCTGCCGACAATCAAGTCCTTGAGCCCGGGCCAACGGGCGGGGTCAGCATCGTTACCGGCGGCGAGCAGCGCATCGAGATTGTAGCCGCTGACCCGGCGCAAGATTTTGGGAAAATGGCGGCGGATTTCGTCGGCATGGTGATTGACGAGTTCGCGCACCGCCCGGTAGATACCGCCTTCGAGCGTATTGCGGTGCGCCCGCCGATCCCACTCCGCCGACCCGACCGGGCCGAATTCCGCCACACTGCCGTCGGCGA
>DATGHS010000497.1:0-6428 GCA_035307785.1 Gemmataceae bacterium | reverse complement strand
GCCACGCTCGGCCGGAGCGACGCCGGCACATGTTCTTGCTTGTAACTGCGATGCCGCATGGTACGGTCGGATAGCCGCATGCCGCATACCGCCTGCTTGCCGCGAATCGTGAGCCAGACTTCGACCGCCGCATTCTCTTGAGCGGGCTTCCAGCTGGTCGGGAAGACACCCTGCAAGCCTTGAGCGAGCGCCGCGCCGGCGTCCATGCGCCGGTAGCCGTGTTCGCCGCTCATTTGCGTCACGAGCCGATAAGTCGGCTTGCCCTTGGGCTTGGGATGAATGGTGTGATGGATTTGCAGAAGCTGATCCCAATGGACCCTTCGCGTCCAGTTTTGGATTCGGTCCAGATCGAGCGACGGGCGATGCGTGAGATCATCCGTCCCCCAAGCGAGCAGGAACACGTCTTCCACCGTGCGCAGCCGCAAAATCTGCGGTCCCAATTCCGACACGCGGAACGCAACGATGCCGTGGCTTGTTTTCTTCACGTCGCCCGCAAGGTCGCGCGTGATCTCTTCGGCCGCAATTTCCTCCAGGCCCGGATGCACCATGGCATAGCAAGCCGGCAACGGTGATTCAGCATGTTGGCGGGGCATGAGGGTTCCATTTCCCCCTTCTCCCTGCTGGGGAGAGGGGAACAAACATATCATGTCAGTGTAGTAGGGCGACCACCCAACGAATTAGTCATCGAGGTCCACCATGACGGAATCCGAAACCCAGCTCCTCGATCTGCTTATTCGCCGCTCGTTCCGGCGCGGCGAATTTCGGCTCGCCTCCGGCGACACCAGCAGTTACTACATTGACGGCAAAATGACGGAAGTCTGTTCCGAAGGCGCGTTTTTGATTGGCGAGGTCATCTACGAGCAAACTCACGCCTTGAACATCGATGCCATCGGTGGCCTCGAGACCGGCGCCATTCCGCTCACCACCGCTGCGGTCCTGAGCTACCACCTGCACGGCAAGCCCATGGAAGGCTTTTGGGTGCGCGACAAGATAAAGGAACACGGCACCCAGAAATTCATTGAAGGCAATCTCACGCCAGGCGCACGCGTGGTCATTGTTGAAGACGTGGTGACCAAGGGAACCTCGGCCGTAAAGGCGATCGAGGCCGTGCGAAAAGTGGGTTGCGAGGTGGTCCTGGTGTTGGCACTCGTGGACCGCCAACGCGGCGCCGAAGCGCTTTTTCGCGAGCACGGCATTACCTGCTACCAGCCGATCTTTTCGCTACGGGATTTTGGAGTGGAGACGTAAGACTCGGCGCGCCCTCGCTGGCGCTTCGGGCTAACAGCCCACCATTACTGCCCCTTTGCCCACAGGGTCAAAAAAGAGCATTGGAAACTTCGTATCGGCGTCGAAGACGGCCTCTTTGACATCCGCGCTCGTAAAGAAGCCATAGGAGAAATCCGCGCCTTCCAGGCGGGCCTTGCGCAGGTCCGCGCCAGTAAAATTGGCGCTGCCGGCATTCACGCCTTCGAGATGAGCTTTGTAAAGGCAGGCGTCCCCGAGATCGGCCGACACCAGCCGCGCGCCCTGAAGGCGGGCTAAACTCAGATTGGCGGTGACCAGGTTCGCGCCGGTAAGGTCGGCGCCTTTCAAGTGGCAATAGATCAGCGAAGCGCCCGACAAATCCGCAGCGCCCAACTTCGCTCCTTCGAGATTGGCGCCGGTCAAATCGATGCCGGCAAGGCTGGCCGCCTCCCAATTCACGCCCGGCAGTTCTGCCCCGGCCAGCGAATCGCCTTCGAAACGATAAATCACTTCGTCGGTAAAAAGCCGTTTGATCTCGATCATGTTGGCTTCCTTCAACCCGCTTATTCCAAGAAACGCATTGCGACATGCTCAAGCGATCATCATACTCTTTGGAGTTACAGTACGAATCATTATGCAGAATCCAATTAGCGAGCGCGATTGGCGATTCAAGATCTGACCGGGTCGTCTAGGCAGGCTCCCAGGCGGCCATGCGGATGGCGTTGACAGGGCAAATGATTTCGCAGAGCGTGCAGCTGATACATTCGGCGGGGCGGGGAAGCCAGGGAACGGCTGGAAGCATCTCCAGGCAATCGGTCGGACAAAGCGCGACACAGTCGCCGCAGCCTGTGCAGCGCGCCTCGTCCAGCAGCGGCAGTTCACGAATCCAGTTCATGCGGCGTTTCCGGATTCAGTTCCCGGGGCATGTCGTCCGAAATGGCCATCCCGCGCATCCGTTCCATGGCCGCTTGAAGCGCATGCTCGGTCAGTTCGCCCAGCTGTTGCCGTGGCGACGGTGGGAACAGCACAAAAGTTGCGCCCAGTTCGTACGCCAGCGATTGCAGCGCGGGGTTCTCGGCATTGCCGACCACGATGATCGGAATGTCGGGAGTCTGAGCATGCACGTCGTCGAGAAATGACAATTCGCGCCGCAGGTCGCGGCCCACGCGTAACACGAGGACGCTCGGACCACCGCCGCGCAGCAACTTCAAGCAGGCCGGTGTTTGCCGCGATTCGCGCAACAACCAGGCATGGGCGGTGGCCGTCTCTTGCAGTTGGCGAGCGAGCAAGTTGTCATTTTCGAAGACAACGATCTGTGGATGACGCATTGTAAAGTCCAAACCGTCTAGCGAAACTCGCCAGAACTGCGCTCGCGTGCCAGCGGAACTCTGGCGAGTTCCGCTACCTTTTTCGCCAATCATCTTCGCCGATCTCGAGCGCTTCGAGCCGGCGAAAGAGCCGTGCGCGCCAGATTCCTAACAACTCAGCCGCCTCGGCCTTTTGACCCTTGGTCCGCTGCAGCGCGAGCAGGATCAAGCGCTTTTCGATCTTTTCGAGCAAGGCGTCGAGCGCAATTCTGCTCTCTTCCTTCGGCGAAGGCGACTCTGCCACTGCTTGCCTCCGACCAACCTCACGGCGAATAGCCGGCGGCAAATGTTCGGGAATAATCCTCTGACCGTTCGCAACTTGGAGCACGTGAGCCATGGCCGACTGCAGTTCCCTCAAGTTGCCGGGCCAAGAGTAATTTCTTAGCATCTCCAGCGTCTCCGGCTGCCAACCGGGGCTAACCGGAGCGCCCCTTGCTGCTGCCCGTTCCAGCATTGTGGCGGCGAGGCGGGGCAAATCCTCCGGCCGATCACCCAGAGGCAGCAAGTTGATTGTCTGCACGCTTAGGGCCAGAAGCAAATCTGCGCGAAGAAGCCCGGTTTGCGCATCGGCCTGCGGATCGCGCGAAAAGCCGGCGATCAGACGCGGTCCGACGGCCGGCCGGTCCGCCAGCCATTCGGCCAGCCGCGCCTGCAATTCTTTTGGCATTCGCGACGGCTCGCGCAAATAAATACTGCCGGAAGTTTCAGCGTTACCCAATGCGCTGGGGCCAAATAGAAGCTCTTCCTGAGCGGGATTCGGTAGCGCGGCGCAGTCAATTGTCAAAAACGGCTGCTCGCCCGTAATGCCTTGATGATGAATGATGCGCGCAAGGGTGCGCTTGCCGGTTCCACTCTCGCCGATCAACGCAACCGGCACGCGATTCTGGCTCGCAAGACGGGCCTGCTCCGCCACCCGCCGGCACGCCGGGTTCTCGCTGGCGACCAGCTCAAAACGGAAGCGCTCCTTCAATCGTTGCCGCAGGGCCAGGATCGGCTCCGGTAGTGCCGGCGCTTCGGACTGGGTTGCTTCGCCGACCACCCGAATTCGGCCGAGAATTCCGAGCAAGCCCTCCTCGCCCTGGAAGGGGAAGAAAGCAATGTCCCACCAGGGCGGGCCGACGCGCGCCGGAGGCGCCGGCCGGCGAATTCGCCCGGGCTGGCCGTCGAGCACTTCCGCCGGCGGGCACAAGATTTGAGCCAGCGGCGCGGCGCTGGAGCGCAGTGTGCAGAGCAGCCCATAGACGTCATCGAGCTTTTGGCCGGTGAGTTCTTCCCAGGCGGAGTTGGCGAAACGCAGACGGCGCTGCCGATTCAACAAGAAGACCGGCTCGCGGGTATGCTGCAAAAAGCCCCGCAAACTGAACGGCTCGCCGGAAGGAGAAGACCGGGCCATGAAGGGCACGCCCAGCTTTATAGATAGGTAGACAACAAGAATAGCACCAGCGCGATTCCGCCCAGGAACAGCGCCATGCGAATGCCCCAGCGGGCCGCTTCGTAGCCGATCATGTTCCAGCGCTCGTAGCGCGTAGCACTGTACACCAGGCTGATAACAATCAGCAGAATGGGAAGATCAAAATAGATGCTTACTGCCAGGGGCAAATTCATGAAGCCACCACTGCTTGCTGTTGCGACGTAGCCGCGGCCGCGGTTTCCTTCGGATCCCGGAACGCAGGGCCCGCCAACGCATCGTAAATCACCAATATGTTCAGGACCCCGGCAATCACCGTATACACCCAACCCAAGTCCCAGCGCTTGTCGCCATTGCGTTGCAAATCATTCAGCACGTTTTCCGACGGCTCGCGTTCCCAAGTGCCAAGCAGCGCGTGTTTCTTATCCGGGCCCGGCTCGTACGAAGTATACTGTACCAGCGCCGGCCAAGCGGCCACGCCGATCCAGAATTGCCCCAGGTAGTGCGGCCGGTGGTACAGTGCTTTAGGCATTCCGTCCAGGCTACCGACGATGGGAAGCTCGGCGGGGCCGAGCGGCTTGGGGTCGGGCAAATAAACGTTCTTCGCGCTTCCCATCCACATGCCGTAGAAGAACAGCAGGTAAAGGGCGATGAAGAACAAGATCCCTTTGCCGAACCGACGCTGATAGACCTGACCCAGTCCAGGGACGAGGTAACTCAAGAAGGCCGCGAACCAATCCAAGTGCTTCGGCCGGTTGGGTATCGGGTGTTGCGCCATTATCGGTTTCCGCGTTTCCGTGGGGCACGTTTTCAACGCGCCCTTCATGACGTTATTCGTTTTGCGCTATCCATTCTTTTTACCACGACACGCCCATATAGTCTACGACGCCCCAGGCAATTGCGCCCGCGAGCATGAGCCAGCCAAACCAGCCGACGATAGGCTTACCGCGGCCTTGACCGAGCCATTGGCCCGGCGGGCCCAGCATGGCCAGAATGTTTCCGCACAGCCAATCAACTGCCGCGGCGGGCCAATGTGTAATGGGAAGGGGCTCCCTCGGGCCGTTGCTTGCAGCCAGATAACCGCCGGGCAGCATCTGCTGGACAATCGGCTGCGGCGCGGGAATGGATTCAATGTGCAGTCCGGCGAACGGATTGGCGGCCTGCTGCATGGCCGCCGGATTCATCGGTGGCGGCACCACGACGGGCGGCGTCATCGGCGGCGTGATTGGGCGCTGCGATGGCGCTTGCCGCATTTGTTGAGCCGTGGCTTCAATGCCGACGGGCCAGTTGTTCACCAAAGTTGGGGGCGGACTGCTTGCCGGCGGCAAGGGCACGCTCCAGGTCGGGTCGCCCGGCGCCGGATCGATGCGCCGAACTGGCGGCATCGGGCGCGCGGCCGGTGGCGGCGTTGGCGTAGGGCGCATCGGCGGAGTCACCGTTCTCGGCGGCGGTGGTGGGGTCGAACCCGCCGGCAACTGAGTTTGTGGCGGAACGGTGTCGGCCGTGATGGAAAATGTGGCCGGATACAATCCTGTCGCCGGCTGCATGGGTTGCGGCGGTGGAGGCGGCGCGGCCGCCGGTTCCGTCGGATTGACCGGCAGCGACAGCATGCGCTGCAAGAGATCCTCTAACTCATCCAATTGCTTGCGCGTGGGACTGCTCGTTGCCGTAGACATGGCGAAGGCTCCTCCGTGAGTTTGCCGTAGGTCAGGCTTTCCAGTCTGCTGGCTTACGCCGACTTCTGGCCGGTCTAGCCGGTCGGCGTATCCTACCACAAATGGCCGAACGGTTTTACACCAATTCTGCGCTCGCCGTTGGGCCTGTGCTTCTCCAGGGTCCCGAAGCTCACCATCTTGCCACCGTTTGCCGCTTCTCCGCCGGTGAAAGCGTTATTTTGTTTAACGGCGATGGCCGAGAGTATAGTGCCGAAATCACTTCCATCAATCGAAAACAGGTCGCGCTGGAATTGCGAAGCAGCGCCGAACCGCAGCGGGAACTCGGATTTCGCCTTGAAGTTGCGACTCCGCTACCCAAGGGCGACCGCGCCGTTTTCCTGATCGAAAAGCTGACCGAACTCGGCGTCACCGATTTCGTGCCGCTGCGCACCCAGCGCAGCGTGGTTCAGCCGCGCGAATCGAAGCTGGAGCGCTTGCAGCGAACGGTGATTGAAGCCAGCAAGCAATGTGGCCGCAATTTGTTGATGCAGGTGCATCCGCTGACGGAATGGAGCGACTATTACCGGAGGAAGGGGTTGCCGGCGCGGAAACTCTTGGCGCATCCCGGTGGCGCAGCGATGCCGGAACCAGCCTGGCAGGATACTTGCGTCGCTGTGGGCCCAGAGGGCGGGTTCACAGAGGAAGAAGTCGCGCTCGCGAAAATGGATGGCTGGCAAGCAGTAAACCTGGGTT
>DATGHS010000496.1:0-4397 GCA_035307785.1 Gemmataceae bacterium | reverse complement strand
ATGCACTCGCAACCAATTGCCAGCATCCAATTCGCGGACGGCACGCCCAGGCTTGTCTATGAGGACGCGCACGGCCAGTACGTCCTAGACGACGAGGGCGAAGCGTGGTACGGCGTGTGGTTTGTTCCGCCTAATCGTGGCCGGCGCCGATCGTCGCGCGTGACTTAAATGGTTTGCATAAAAACGATGATGCCTTCCATCGCCTGGCTGATTTTACGAGCATAACCCATGTTCATCGTGAATTGGCCACAGCACAAAGCGACACTTTGCTTGCCGGACGAGGTCGAAGGTACGGTTCCCAAGCATTTCCGCGGAGATTTACGTTTCAGAGATATAGACTCTCATTGTCATCCCTGGACCGAAAATGGGGAGCAGACCAGATGGCAGCCAAGGTCAGACACGCCTTTAATTCAGAATGGTACCGCACACAAATAGCGCGCTTCAACGAGACACGACTGGTTTACGAGAAGCTGGCCGAGGCCATGCGCGCGGTCTTGCAACAAGAAACGCAACGGTTAGGGCTGTTGGCGATTGTGCAGGCCCGGGCGAAGACACTGCCCAGTTTCGCCGAGAAGATTATCCGCAAAAAATATACCGATCCGTTTTTGGAGATGACCGATTTTTGTGGTGCCCGCGTCATTACACTCACTTTGAACGAAGTCGCCACGGTGAGTCGTTTTGTCGAGTCCCACTTCCACGTTTTCCCAGAAGACTCGGAAGACAAGCTGGAGAAGTTGACTGCCGCCGAGTTCGGCTATCTGTCTCGGCATTACGTGGTCGCCTTCAAATCCGGTATGTTTTCGGAGGATCTGGTGCCACCGGACCTCATTAATCCGCAATTGAAGGTGGAGTTGCAAGTCCGCACTTTGTTGCAGCATACGTGGGCGGACATCAGTCACCAATTCAGTTACAAGAACCGCTTTCAATTACCCCGGCGGTGGGAGCGGGAATTCGGCCGACTGGCGGCGATCCTGGAAGAGGCCGATCAAGCGTTCGACAAGATCCGCGCAGGTCTCCAAGAGTACGCTTCAACCTACGGTAGTTATTACAGCAAAGAACGATTACGCGACGAAATCGAAAAACAAGCAATAATTGTGGAATCAACGCCCGGCAATATCGAGGGAGCTCTGCATCTGGCCAGGATGTTAATGTGCGAGGAGGCTTGGGCCCGCGCCGTTCAAGCACTTGAGCCGTTCGCGAAAACCGGGCCCGCGTCTCTTTTGCGGGATCTCGGCGTCAGCACGTGCAAGCTTCACACTGGCAGACCGCAGGGCGAAGAATTCAAGAAAGGCCAATGCTATCTGGAACAGGCCACGGAATTGGATCCGACTGATGTCGATGCCTGGGCATCGCTGGGTGGCACGTGGCGAAAGCGAGAGAACGCCACCAAGGATGCCAAGGAACGCTTGGAATGCCGCGAACAGGCTCGCCGCTGTTACCGTACGGGCTTTGAAAAGGATCCCACGAATCCGTACCCACTGGGCAACTACATTGAGTACGAAGTAGCCGATCACCCGGACTTGGAGATCGCTTCCTATTTTCGGCCATCACTCGAAGGTGCCATCCGCCGTTGTAAGCTTCAGGCCGAAGTGGGAATCAACATGCCCTGGGTGTACTTCGACTTGGGGAAATTTGAACTTCTGCTTCGCCAGCCTTATGCAGCGCTCGGCTATTATGCCGCCGGCGTGGCTCAGAGTTCCACTGCTTTTTTCCTTGACTCGGCCCTGAATTCTTTTCAAACCCTCGAAAAGGCTGGAGCTTCTTGGCTTGGCTTTGATTGGTCACGTCAGTTTCTACAGTTGGCAAAGTGCGTCCGCTTCGACCAGGGGGACGAAACCCGGCTGCCACCGGCTTCAGAGGGCCTGAGGGGGCCGGTCGTCATTCTTTCTGGTCTTAGCGATCGACCGGCGAATTCGGCATATCAAATTCTACTTCGATCGGCATTCGAAGGCTTTCACGGCACATTGATTTCCTCCGGAACAGACACCGGTATCGGAGCCATCGTTGGAGAACTGCAAGCGGCGCGACCGGATGCCATACGTGCCGTTGGCTACACACCCCACCAATTTCCGGCCACCGTCAAGCTCGACATCCGCTACGCGGAACACCGGCAGACCTCAGGTACCGATTTCTCACCGCTTGAAGCGCTTCAGTATTGGAGAGATTTGTACCGCTCCGGCACATGCCCAAGCAAAGTGAAGATGCTTGTTGTCGGCGGTAGCTGGATTACCGCGTGCGAGTGCAAGATAGCCCTCGCTCTGGGAGCGCCGGTTGCCGTCGTCGAAAGTCCTGTCGGGCAAGCAGGAGTATCCCTCGCCGACGTGCCGTGGTCGACAACACCGTTACTACAGCGGCTGCCCGCTGATCCACAAGCATTGCAAATGTTCCTAGGAAGGTGATTATGCCTAACACCTGGAAAACCGTTCGCATCTTCATCTCCTCAACCTTCCGCGACATGCATGCGGAGCGTGATCACCTGATCAAGGTTGTCTTTCCGGCACTGCGCGAGAAGCTCGAACCACACCGGGTCCACCTGATCGACATTGATTTGCGATGGGGCGTGACCAAGGAGCAGGCGGAAAACGACCTGGTGCTCGATCTTTGTTTGAAACAGATCGACGAATGCCGGCCGTTCTTCATCGGCATTCTGGGCGAGCGCTACGGTTGGGTGCCGCAAACTTATCCTGTTGACGCCATCAGAAAGTTCGGCTGGATTCAGCATTACACCGGCAAGAGCGTGACCGAATTGGAGATCATTCATGGAGTTATTCAGGACCCGCAAATGCGCGGCCATGCGTTCTTCTATTTCCGCGATCCTAAGGCAACAGACGGTATACCGGAGCCTATTCAAAGCGAGGTCTATGTCGAGACCGATCCGGCGCGGAAAGCGAAGTTAGCGGAACTCAAGCAAACAATTCGAGCCAGCGGCTATCCGGTCATGGAGAATTATGCCGCACGCTGGAACCCGGAAGCGTTCGAGTCGACCACGAAATCGAAGGGGCGGCTTAGTGGGCTAGGCGAGTTCGGCGAACGCCTACGCCAGCAACTCTGGGAAGGAATTCAGGCGGAATTGGAACGGGAACGACAGCAAGCAGCGGCGGGTGGCGGCGGAGCAGGCGTGGGCTTAGGCGGCACGACTGCGGCCAGTCCAGGTGATGCGGCCAGTTCGCCCGATTCTCAAGCCGAGGAAGCGGACATGCATGAGCGCTTCATGGAATCGCGCTTGCGCGTGTACGTGGGCCGCGAGGCCATTCAGAATGAGTTGATGCAATTCGCCAATGGCAGTGGCGAAGTTCCTTGTCTCCTCACGGGGCCGTCGGGTTCCGGCAAATCGGCCGTGCTAGCGCGGTTTGTCACGACTTTCCGACAGCAGCACCAGGCTGTATTCGTGGTGCCGCATTTCGTGGGTGCAAGCCCGCGCTCGACCGGCCTGCGCGACATGCTGCGCCGGCTGTGCCTAAACCTGAAGCAGCGGTTTACGCTGCCGGATGAAGTTCCCGAAGAAGCAGCTCGCCTAATCGTGACCTTTCGCGAGATGTTGAGCAAGGTGCCAGCGAACGAGCGAACGCTGCTTGTCATCGACGCGCTCAATCAGCTCGATGAAACTGACCGGGCGCAACACCTCGAGTGGCTGCCGGCCAAGTCGCCGGCCCAGGTGAAGATTGTCGTGAGCTGCATCAGCGACAGCGGCAAGACCGAACCAGCTTTAGAAGCGTTTCGCCACCGGCAACATGTCCGGATCGAAGTGAAGCCGCTCGACGATGTGGAGCGCCGGGGTATCATCCACGAGGTACCGTCGCTTTCCGCGAAAACGTTGGACGACCTTCAGATCGGATTATTGCTTTCGAATCCATCTACCGATAATCCTCTTTTCCTTTTGGTCGCGTTGGAAGAGCTACGCGGCTTCGGCTCTTATGAACAACTTGATGAGAAAATCGTGCACTTCCCGCGGCCGGGGGAGTCGGTTCCGCTCTGGAAGACTTGGTTGGCCCAAGTTCAGAAGGAAGCACACTCTCGGGAGATCCAAGCCCGATCTCGCAGCGACGAGGCTGAAGCAAAGAAATGGCGCGACCAAATTGCGCGGTTGATCCGGCTTGGCCCGATGCTTGAGGCGATTACGCCAGTCGCGGATACGGTCACGGCCATTTTCACTCAGGTTATCGATCGTCTGGAAGATGAGTTTAGTCGTGATACAGCATTTAGCATTGTGACGTTGCTCGGCTCGGCTCGACGGGGGCTGTCGGAAAGGGAGCTGCTTGACTTGCTAGAAGGCAATGGCGTCAAGATTGAAGACAGCAAGAGTGACTTGTTCCCTATCCTGCGGCAACTTCGCCCTTACCTCATGAGCCGAGGTGGCTTGCTCGATTTTTATCATCGCAATCTCTACAAGGCCGTTC
>DATGHS010000495.1:0-12587 GCA_035307785.1 Gemmataceae bacterium | reverse complement strand
CGCATGCTGGTGGTCGGCGTTCGGCAATTGCCCGAGTTGATGTCGCCGGCTGCCGCGCAGAGCGACCCGGATCGCTGGGCGGTGCAACTCTTGTTCGAAGGCTTGCTGCAGTCGGTCCCCGACACGACGGTGGGCCAGCATTACCGCACCCAGCTGGCCGAGCGCCAGCCGCGCATGATTTCGATGGGCCGCGAGTTCCGGTTGCTCCACGGTGTGGTCTGGGAGAGCAAGGACGGCCCCGGCGAAGAAGTGAAGGCCGATGCCGTGAAGGAGACGATTCGCCTGCTGCAACAACAAAAGGGGTTGCCGGTGGCCGAGGGAATCGATGCGCTGAAGCTGCCGCAGATTCAGGATCCACACCGGTTCACGCTGCTGTTGGAGCGCGGCTCACTCGACCCGCTCGCGGCCATGACGTTCAAAGTCGTGCCCACGCACTTGCTTAGCAAATCGCAACAAGGACTGGCGGACGAATCATTCGCCCGCCAGCCAGTGGGAAGCGGGCCTTATGTCTACCAGGGCCGCAAGACCGAAGGCGGCAAAGAATACGCTGTTTTCAAGGCGAACCCGGATTACAGCCGCCGGCCCGGCCGCTTCGGCTTGCCGCGCATTCAGGAAATTCGCTTCGTGGTGCCGCCGGTCGATCCGACGGTCGATCTGCGCGAAGGCAAAATCGACATGCTGCTCGACGTGCCCACGGCGGAGCTGGTGCGGCTGCGCGATCCGCAGCTTGGCCTGAGCACGAAGTTCTCGGAAGCGACGTTGCCCAGCCGCCGCATTTGGATTGTGGCGATCAATCACCGCCGGCCGGAGCTGGCGGGACAAAGTGGGACTTTTCTGCGCCGGGCGCTGGCATACGGCATCGACCGGGACCAGATTGTAAAGACTTGCTTCAAGGCAAATACGCTGTTCCATCGTTCGCTGCGCGGCCCGTTCCCGGAAGACACCTGGGCCGTGCCCACCGATCCGGCGCCCGTGTCGCTCTTCCAGCCGGAGAAGGTGTCCACGCTCGTGAAGCAAGCGAAGACGGTGCCGGCGCTGAAGTTGGCATTCGCGGACGATCCGCTGTCTGAGAAAGCTTGTGGCATGATCAAGCAGCAGCTGGAACAGCTCAACGTCGGCTTGAAGATCGAACTCGTGCCTTTGCCGGCAGCCGCGTTCCACAAGGCCGTGATGCTCGAACACGACTACGACCTGGCCTACATGCCGTTCGATTACCAGAACGATCTGTTCTCGCTGGCCGGGTTGTTCGATTCCGAAGCTCAGGGCCGTGGCGAGCGCAATTTTCTGGGCTACACGCCCGATGCCGCCATGGCGGCCAAGGTGAAGACGGCCCGCACCACTCGCGACTACCAGTTGCTCAGCCGGAACATGCACGAGCAGTACGACATGTTCAACAAGCAGATGCCATTCATCCCGCTCTGGCAGCTCGATATTCACGTGCTGATGAACAACAATGTGGAACCGGTACCCGGGGCCAAGCTGCTCGATCCGCTCACGGTGTTCGATCAGATCGAGGAATGGCGCGTGAACCGGTAGCTTGTAGCGGAATTCGCAAGAATTCCGACCGTCCAAATCGGAATTCTTGCGAATTCCGCTACGAGGCTCTGAGAGCGGAGTGGTCTTCATGTTGTTGGTCTTGGGCACACGCAATCGCAAGAAACGGCAAGAACTTGTGGACCTGCTGGGTGACCTGAGCTGGGAACTCGGTGACTTGAATGATTGGCCGGGAATGCCGGAGGTGGAAGAAACGGGGTCGACATTCGAGGAAAACGCTCGAATCAAGGCTCAAGCCGTGGCGAAATTCACCGGCCATTATGCCTTGGGCGAAGACAGCGGCCTGGTCGTGCCGGCGCTCGAAGGCGCACCCGGTGTCTATTCCGCCCGCTATGCGGGAAAGCAAGGCGACGATGCCGCGAACAATGCGAAGTTGCTGGCAGAGCTGGATAAGCTGCCGGATGATCAGCGCGACGCTTACTACGTTTGCACGGCGGTACTATGCAATCCGGCCGGAGAAGTGAAGGCAACGGTCGAAGGCCGCTGTCATGGTCGAATTATTCGCGATGAACGAGGCAGCGGCGGCTTCGGCTACGATCCACTGTTTCTAATCCTCGAATACCACCACACGTTCGGTGAGTTGTCGGCCGTGGTGAAGCACGCCCTGAGCCACCGGGGTCGAGCTTTGGCTCGCCTTCGTCCCGTGTTGCGAGAACTCGCTGGGGAAAGCATGACCAAGGTGAGGGGGTGACAAGGTGACCGAATCGATTTGTCACCTTGTCACCCCCTCACCTTGTCACCTTGTCACTTCTTCTCGCCCTCTGCTTCCTTGACCAGCTTCTCGATGGCCTTGTCCATAACCTCGTTGCCCGGCGAACCCAGCCACTTGTGCCGGATGACGCCCTTGTGGTCAATGACATACAGCGTGGGCCAACCGCGGACATTCCAGGCGTTGGAAATGGTTCCGCCCTCACCTTTGTCATTCTGGAACGACCGCCAGGTGATTTGTTCCTGTTCAAGGACGGGTTTCAACTCCTTCATATCGCGATCGGAATTGACGCCCACGAGAGCAAAAGGCTTGTCGGCGAGCCGTTTCACGAGCGACCGCTCGTGCGGGTACATGGCCCGGCACGGCCCTCACCAATTCCCCCAGAAGTCGAGGAGCACCACTTTTCCCTTATAGTCACTGAGCTTGAATTTCTTGTCATCCAAATCGGGACCGGCGATGTCTGGCGCTTCCTTGCCAACGCGCAGATGGCGAAGAACATTGAGTTCTTGCTCGGCTTGCTTCTTCAGGGCGGGCGACTCCTTGCCAAATTGATCAGTAACCATGACAAGGTACTTTTCCGCTTCGGCGGCGACCCTATCGGCCTCCTTGGGATTGTCGCCGAGGGTGTCCGTCTTCGCGGCCAGCGCTTTCCCAAGGCCCAGGGCCGCGGCCGCCTTGACTTCGTCCTTCTTCGCTGCCTCCAGAATCTTCTTCAACATCACATCGGCGTTCGGCCTGCTGCCGTTGCCGAGCATTTGGCAAAGACGTTCGATTGCTGGATTGTCGGGGAATTTCTCAACCAACCGCTCGGCTGCTTTGCCGCCCGCCTGAGACCCCATATCATTGGTGGCGAGCCAGGCCAGCAGGTCGGCTGCCTGGGAATCTTTCTCATCCTTTTCCGCGCGTTGCAGGATCGCGTTGAAGAACTTCGGGTCGCCGCCCATCATCCGCATCCGATTCAATCGATTTGCCAGGTCCTTCAATGGCATTTCGCTCACGACCTCGGTCGCCTTGGTGGTCGCCTTTTGATAGGCGGGGCTCCCGAAGCCATTTTGCAGCACCCAAAAGAGCGCATCCGCACTGGCCGAATCCTTCGGATTCTCTTCCGCCAACTTATAAAACTTGTCGGCATACTCCTGGCCCATGCTCATGTATTTCTGCACAAGCTTTTGTTGCTCTTCGCCCTTGGTTTTTTGCAGCTGGGTGATCATTTCCCGTTGTTTCGTGGCGAATTCCTTCACCAGCGCATCGTATTTTTCTTTCGGCGTGGCCGGTTCCTTGGCCGGCGGGGAATCTTTGGGCGGCGGGTCCTTCTTGTCGTCTGCCCAGGCCAATTGGCCCAGCAGCAGGCTGGCCGCCAGCAGCCACAGCATTTGGCGCATGCGAACCTCCCGAGGTTAGAGTTGCGAAACTACCCTACCATCACCGGATGGCGTGGAATTCATCTTAGCGGAAAACGCACAAGCAAGAGCCGATTTAGGTAACTTCCGGCGTGGCACATAGGTCCTATACGACAAATCGGACCTATTGGCGAAACTTGAGCGTCTGGCCCCGCGCGGCCAACATGTTGCAGAACAGCGCCCCTTGCTCGATCGCATCATCCAAAGCTTTGTGTGTGTGCGGCAGGGGGTCGAACCAGCCTTTCGGCATGTTCCGCTTCACCGAGTCGCGGTAATCCTTGCCCAGCAGAGCCATGGCGAACGTCTTGATGTCGAGCGCGGAATGCGCGAAGGGGCTTTCGCCGACAAAGCGAATCATGTACCAATACACGAACATGAAATCGTAGGCCACCGGATAGGCCACGAACACCGGCTTGCCCGGCAGTGCTTTCAGCCAGGCGACATACTTTGGCATCACGATGGCCGGATCTCGGGCATTCTCGCGAGCTGCGGCCCAGGCCTCGGGTTGAGTCTGCCACCATTCCATTGTCTTCGGGTCGCCGCCGGCACCAGGCAACGTGAGCAGGTTGGCGGAAAAGGTGCCGTGCAATGTCTTGTCCGGCCAGTATGCCGCCGAGGCGAAGCTTAACATCGAATTTGGCCCAGGGATCGGCCCATCCGCTTCGACATCGGTGCTCACGTAGATTTCGCTCATATTCTGTTCAACCTAACCCCCCGACCCCCTTCCCTAAGAGGGAAAGGGGAGAAGACAGTTCCTCCTTCCCTCCTAGGGAAAGGGGCTAGGGGGTTAGGTCATTCCTCCGCGGCTACCTTTTTGCCCGACTGCTCTTGCCAACGGCGCGGGCGCTGATACATTGGCCACAAACCGAAAGATGTGGAATATTATGTATTGTATTTGACAGGAGTGGAAGTCAGCGGAGGTAGTGAGGGGCGAAATGGCCATTACGAAGGAACGCAAATCCGAGATTGTTCAACAGTTCCGCCGCAAGCAAACCGACACCGGTTCGTCTGAAGTGCAGATTGCCGTGCTTACCGCACGCATTAATGACCTTACCGAACACGCCCGGCAACATCCCAAGGATCACGCCAGCCGTCGCGGTCTGCGCATGCTCGTGGGCCAACGCAACCGTTTGCTGCGCTATTTGCGGACCACGGATCGAAACAAGTATTTGGCGGTCATCGACAAGCTCGGCCTGCGGAAATAGTGAATGCGTGACAAGGTGACACGGTGACAAGGCGACCAAGACACACGTATTCGTCACCTTGTCACCGTGCCACCTTGACACTTTGTCACTGATTCACCTCCGAAGACTCCCTTCGCGAAGACACTCCTGCCATCACCAGAAGAAGAGAGGACATAGCTCGTGCAACAACCAACTCGCGTGGAACTTTCTCTAAACGATCAAATCCTTAGTCTCGAAACCGGCAAACTCGCCAAACAAGCACATGGTGCTGTTGTCGTCCGGATGGGCGACACCGTGGTGCTCGCTGCCGCCGTTGAAGGCGAGGCGAAAGAAGGCCAAGATTTCTTCCCGCTCACCGTCGATTATCGCGAAAAGGCTTATGCGGCCGGCAAATTTCCCGGTGGCTTCATCAAGAGAGAAGGCAGGCCCAGCACCAAGGAGATTCTTACCGCTCGCCTTTGTGACCGCCCCATCCGCCCGCTCTTCCCCAGCAACTACTTCAACGAAGTTCAGATTCAGATCATCGTGCTGTCGGCCGACAAGGACCACGACCCCGACGTGCTGAGCATCATCGGTTCTAGCGCCGCCCTGCACCTGTCGCAGATTCCCTTTTTGCATCCAACGGGGGCGGTTCGCATTGGGCGCGTCGGCGGCCAGCTCATCGTGATGCCGAATCATAGCCAGATGGAAGAAAGCGACCTCGATCTGATTGTGGCCGGTACCAAGTCCGCCGTCACCATGATCGAAGGCTTCGCGCGCGAAATGCGCGAAGAGGAAATGGCCGAGGCGATTATGTTTGGCCATAAGCAGATCGCAAAAGTGATCGACCTCATCGAGCAGCTGCGCAAGGCGGCCGGCTTGCCCGACAAAATTCCGCCTGCCGCTGCCGAGCCGAATCCGCTGATCGAGATCTTCCTGAAGCGCTTCGCCGACGAGTTCCGCATTCGCAAGCAGACCTCCGGCAAACTGGAGCGGGCCGAAAAAATCAAGGAAATGAAAACCCGCATCGAGGCGGAATTCCTGGCTCCGGCGGCCGGCGAGACCGAGCCGAAGTACAGTGCAGCCCAGGTGAATCAGGCATTTGGCATATTGGAAGAGCGCGTGGTTCGTGAAATGATCCTCGAAGGACAGCGCATCGATGGCCGCACCTCGAAGCAGATTCGGTCCATCAGTTGCGAAGTGGGCGTGCTGCCGCGAACGCATGGCTCGGCCATTTTCCAGCGCGGCGAAACCCAGGCGCTGGTCGTCACCACGTTGGGCACGGTTTCGGACGAACAACGGGTTGAAGGCCTCGCGGAAGAGTACAGCAAGAAGTTCATGCTCGATTATAACTTTCCGCCCTTCAGCGTGGGTGAATGCCGGCCGATTCGTGGCCCGGGGCGACGGGAAATCGGCCACGGCATGCTGGCCGAGCGCTCGCTCAAAGCCGTGCTGCCCCCCCCGGCCAAATTCCCATACACGGTGCGCCTGGTTTCCGAAATCCTCGAGTCGAACGGCTCGTCGAGCATGGCCTCGGTTTGCGGCGGAACGCTGGCGCTCATGGATGCTGGCGTGCCGATTGCCAACCCGGTGGCCGGCATCTCCATCGGCCTCGTGAAAGAGCCGGGCCGCTATGTGCTGCTCACCGACATCATGGGCGACGAAGACCACTTCGGTGACATGGACTTCAAGGTGGCCGGCACCCAACGCGGGATCACGGGTATCCAGCTCGATCTCAAGATTGATGGCATTTCCGAAGAGATCATTCGCAACACGTTGACCCAGGCCAAGGAGGCGCGGCTGGAGATCATGAAGAGCATGCTGCGAACTCTTATGGCCCCTCGGTCGGAACTCAGCAAGACGGCCCCGCGGCTTATTCAGATCAAGATCAATCCCGAGAAGATTGGTCTCCTCATCGGGCCGGGTGGCAAGAACATCAAGGGCATCCAGGAATCGACTGGCGCCAAGATCGACATCGACGACGATGGCACCGTTTACATTGCCCATATGGATGCGGCCGGCGCCGACGCGGCACGGGCGCGGGTCGAAGCGATCACCGAGGAAGTGCGTGTCGGCAAGGTGTACGAAGGCCGGGTCACTTCGGTGAAAGACTTCGGCGCTTTCATCGAAATTTTGCCGGGCCGCGATGGCCTGTGCCACATCAGCGAACTGGACGACAAGTATGTCGGCAAGGTCGAAGATGTCTGCAAAGTCGGCGACATCTTGCAAGTCAAAGTAATTGCCATCGACGATCAGGATCGGGTCAAGCTTTCGCGGAAGGTGCTCATTCGCGAGGCAGCAGGCTTGCCGCCGGCTCCGCCGCCGCCGCCACGGGAACCACGCCGCGACCGCGATGGCGGCCGGGATCGGGATCGGGACCGCGATGGCGGCCGCCGTGGCGATGGCCGAGGCCGAGGCGGCGACCGCCGCCCGCGCGAAGAATCCGAGGCGCGTGAATCGCGCGAGCCCCGCGAATACCGCGAACGAGATGACGAAGGATCGCGTTGAAACCAGGGCCCAATAAATTCACCACCAAGTACACCAAGAGCACAAAGCAGACGCCAGCCATAAAATGCTTTGTGTTCTTGGTGTTCTTTGTGGTGATTTGTTTACGGATCATGCCTCCTACCGATCCCAATACCGAACTGGCGGAACTGGCCGGCGGCTTCATCCACGAGTTGAAGAACCATCTGGGCACGCTCGGCATGAACCTGCAACTGCTGGCAGAAGACCTTCAATCTCCGCAGTCGCCGCGTGAACGGCGCATTCTCGATCGTGTGGTGCGACTGGAGCACGAGTGCAAGCGCTTGGGCGAGATGGCCAACGACTTTCTCCGCTTCGCTCGCCTCGGCGAACTCAACCGGCAGCCGGTTCGGCTTGGCGAGCTCATCGATGAAATGATCGATTTCTTTGGGCCGCAAGCTCGCACGGCCAATATTGAAATTAAGACGTTCATTCCCACCGATTTGCCCGCCGTGTCGCTTGATCCGCAGCTCTTCAAGCAAGCGCTGCTCAATCTGATGCTCAATGCCGAGCAAGCGTTGGGGCAGGGGGGGCAGCTTACCTTTCAGGCCCGCAAGGAAGGCGACCAGGTTCGACTCGACCTGATCGACACTGGCAGCGGCATGTCGCTCGAAGATCAGAAGAAGATCTTCAAACCCTTTTACTCGACCCGCCCCGGCGGCACCGGGCTTGGTCTGGCAACTACGCGCCGAATTATTGAACGCCACGGCGGCCGCATCGAAGTGCAAAGCGAGCCGGGCCGCGGCACGCAATTCACGATTTGGCTGCCCGTGCAATGACGGGCATACCGCTTCCCAAGGTTTGCTTCTTCGCCGCCATTTGACTCGTTTCCTCTCTGCAACTTCTTCCGCTGAAACAAATTGCGGCAAGCGGTCTTCCACCGTTATCTGGCACACAAATTGCACCTTGTTCGCAAGTGCTCTTCTGTCGAACCATCGGCAAGACTGTAACCACTTTCCATTTGCGGCGAAGGAGACGGCAACATGGCGGATTTGTCTCAATTGCATGTGGCGGCCATCGTGACCGATGGCTTCGAGGAACCGGAACTGGTCGAGCCGATGAACGCGTTGCAAAAGGCAGGCGCTCACGTTGAAGTCATTGCGCCGAAGCCGGGCATGGTTCAAGCCTTTCGGCATCACGATAAGGGAAGAAGCGTGCCTGTGGACCGGCTTCTCCACGATGCTCGGCCCGAAGACTACGACGCCCTCCTTCTGCCCGGCGGCGCGCTGAATGCCGACGCCCTCCGCGTCGTGCCGGAGGTCAAGTCGTTCGTCAAGCACTTCCAGGATGCCGGCAAGCCGATGGCGGTCATTTGCCATGCGCCGTGGATTCTCGTCTCCGCCGACCTGGTGCGCAGCCGGCGGCTCACCAGCTACCACACTATTCAAGACGACATCCGCAATGCCGGCGGTAACTGGTTGGACCGTGAAGTCGTAGAAGACGCCAACTGGGTCACCAGTCGGCAACCGAGCGACATCCCAGCTTTTAATAAGGCGATGATCAAACTGTTTTCCCGGGTGCCCGCCGGGCATTATTGATAGCTGATAGGCCCAAGGGATTTCCATCCCCGGGCTTTCTGAAGTGATACTCCTGGATGGCGATGTCGTGCGGCCAGGATGCCTAACCGAGGTCTCCGGAACGGGTGCACAGCACCGGTCCGGAGATGTTGATTTGTCTCGTGCCCTTCCAAAGGAGAAGACCATGCGTCTGTTTCGAACTGGCGGACTCGCTCTCATCGCGGTTGTTTCCTTGAGCCTGGCTGCGTGGGCCCAATCGCGCGACAACCCAGACCCGCCGAAGACACCCGATACGCCGAAGACCCAACCGCCGGCTGTGAACCCCGCGCCGACGCCCATCGACCCACGAACGGATGCCCACCGGCAACCAGGGCAAAACGCCACGCAACAACGTGGCTACCTGGGCGTGATGGTTGGTCCCGAAATGCAGCCGAACGAACCCGGCAACCAGCCCAATCAACCCAGTGCAGGCAATGGCGTCGAGGTGATGGACGTGATTCCAAATAGCCCGGCCGCCCAGGCCGGCTTGCAGCGCGGCGATCGTATCACCAAGGTCGGCAAGCACCAGGTAGCCGACGTGAACCAATTCATGCAAGCGATTGGTTCGCACAAACCCGGCGACAAAATCAATGTGGACGTGATGCGCGGCGGCAAGGATCAACAGATCGCGGTGACCGTGGGCGAGCGGCCGGCGAATCTGGCCTTTGGTCCCCAGCAACTGCCGAATACGTTTCCGCAGTTTCCAAATAACTTCCAGGGCTTCCCGCAATTCCCCAATATGCCGCAGCAAGCGAACTTCCGCCGCACACCGTTCATCGGCGTGCAAGCGCAACCGCTCACGCCCGAGATGAAGGAAAAGCTGAAGGTTAGCACCGACACCGGCGTTATCGTCACCGACGTGATGCCGAATTCGCCTGCTGCGCAGGCCGGCCTCAATCGGGATGACGTGATCACTGCCATTGATGATCATCCGGTCAAAACCCCGGATGATTTGCGGAACGCCATTCAAAGCGCCGGCAGCGGCAAGGAAATCTCGCTCAAGATAATGCGCGGCACGAAGACGGTGTCGCTGAAAGTCACGCCGCATGATGGCGCTTCGGGCTTCATGCCGGCGCAAGGATTCGACCGAATTCCACCCACGAACCTGGGCGGCTTCGGCCAAGATCAGTCTCGTGAAATTCAGGATCTCCAGCGCCGGGTTGCGGAATTGGAGAAGAAGCTCCAGCAACTCGAAGCGCCGAAGAAGTAAGGCTTCCTGCGCCTGCAGCACAAGCAAGGGAATCCCTTGCCTGCGCTGCGGGCTCCGTTTCGATGCAGATTTCGACTTTTTTCGACTTTCCGACTGCTCGCCCATTTGCCATCGCCGCCGTAAGTTCTGCTGGCGCAGAGGATTGCAGTCTGCGCGCGGCGCCTCCACAAACTTGGTCGAAAAAAGTCGAAAAGTGAGTGGAGAAGTGAGTAACTGAGTGCAGGCGAGAGTTCGGTTACAAGTTCGGACGCAAGTTTGATAACGGGTGATCATGATGCGCTCGGAAAAGTGACGTGGAATTCTAAAAATGATGGCCGTTTCTGCTGCCAAGAGGTGCTAACTAGCTAGCGGCCAACGCAACACTACGATCCTTTTTGCGAAATGCAAGCGCGCCTGCGCGGTTTTGCAGATGGCGGAAGAGACGCTGGAAGCAATCCGGAATTCGGCCCAGGCGAACCGGCGGTAGCCACTGGCAAGAAATGAGGCAGATCAGTCTTTGACTGAGGTCGCCGCCGGCAGCGGCGTGATCTCTGGCTGGTTCTTTCGCCCCCATTTCTTAGCTTCGTCACTACGGCCCATCTTGTCATATAGCTCAGCGAGCCATACCTCCGTCAAGGTCGCACTGATGTTGCTAAAGGCGGGGATGGTGGCGGAACATCTGTTGATGTCTGAATAACCTTGCAGAAGCAGCTGCTCGGCCTCGGCGTATCTCTGCTCATCCAGCAAGAGCGCACCGAGCTTGAGACGAAAGAAGCCAACCGCCCAGGTATAGCTGTTTTTCTTTTGCGCCTCAGCCAGGCAGTCGCGCAGCAACTCCTCGGCTTTGCCTTTGTAACACTCCCTTTGATAAAGCTCGAGAAGACCATTCAGATACTCGTGCGCGGTGGCGTCTTGTAGACCAAGAACCTTTCGCGCCCCCGCGAAGGCCTCGCGAAATAGCGGTTCGGCTTGGTCAATCTGGTTGTCCTCTTCGTACAGACAAGCCATGGTGTACATCGTTGACCAGACGTCTGGCTGAGCAGCATCCGGATTCTTGGCTAGTAATTGTTTCTGCAGTACTTGTTTGAGCATGCTCACGGCGTCGGCGATTTTGCCGTCGTTTCGGCAGATGAACGCCATGACTTGCATGGTTTTAAGAGTTTCCGGATCGTCCGGCCCCAGTTTCACTCGCTGTGTTTCCAAGAATTCTCTGGCCAGCGGCTCTGCTTTCGCAAATCGACTTGTCAAGACGTAAAATGAAAAAACGTTTTTCAAGGCAAGCATTACATCGGGATCATCAGCCGGTTGCGACTCGCGCCGGTCCGTCAGCACTTCAAGAAATAGTGGCTCCGCCTGGTCGACTTGACCTGCTGCCAAAAGCGCGATCGCCAATTCCTCGGCGGTCCACACCGTATCCGTGTGTTTGGGACCGAGTTTTTTGCGGCGAATATCCAGAAGCCGTCTGCCGAGCGGTATAGCCTCATCGGTCTTTTTGCGATCTAAGTAGACAAGCAAGAGATTGGCCATACTGTCGAGCGTATCGGCGTGGTCTTCGCCCAGGCTGGTCGCTTGAGCTTTGACCACCTCCTGAGAAAGCCGCTCTGCCTCGTCCAAGCGGCCCTGCTGACGGTATAGCGATGCGAGTTCACCTTTGGTGGCAAGGGTGTAGGGGTCTAAAGGACCGAGTTTCGATGTCCGGCCTTCGTACGCGAGTCGATACAGAGCCTCGGCCTCGCTGAATTGGCCTTTCTTTCGCACCACGCATGCGAGGCAATCCACCGTGTAAAGCGTGTCCACGTTGTCGGGCCCCGACTGCCTGCGCTGGATTGCAAGCAATTTCCGAAGCAAAGGCTCGGCTTCATCGAGCTTCTCATTTACACAGTAGAGCCATCCCAGACGGAAGGTGCTGTCCTTCGTGGCGGGGGATGATTCTCCTAGCCTGGCCCGGCGAGCCGGCACCACCTCGGAGAACAATCGTTCTGCTTCTGCGTAGCGCTCGCACTTTTCATAGTCAAGGGCCAAGGTAGCTTTGATATCGACGGTAATTGGGTTGTTGTCCCCTACCTTGGCGCGCGCCCGGTCGAGTACGTCGCTCATAACGCGTGCGGCATTTTCATACTGGCCCTTCGATGCATAGAACTCGCCCAGGCAGTGCTGGATATTGAGGACCAGAGTATGGGAGCCGCCGAGTTTTGTGCTGGCGACCGCGATAGCTTGTTTTAAGAGCCGCTCCGCCTCGGAGGGCTTCCCGCGCACCGAGTAAGCGCTCGCAAGGTTACTGACAGCACCCAAGGTGGAGGGGTGATCATCGCCCAGCTTCACGCGAAGTTCGGGAACAGATTCCTGGAGGAGCGATTCCGCCTGGTCAATATGATCGTTCCGCAACAAGACAGCGGCGAGGTTGCTCTTGCTGACGAGAGTTTTGGGGTGGTGAGGCCCTAATTTCGCGAGCTGCGTTTCCAAGACCCTGGCCAGTAGAGCCTCGGCTTCGAG
>DATGHS010000494.1:0-15179 GCA_035307785.1 Gemmataceae bacterium | reverse complement strand
CGCTTTGGGCAGGCACGGATCGTTCTGTCGCAGTGGAAGGTAGGGCCACGCAAAGCCGTGGTCGTGGCACCCCAGAATTAGCTCAGCATCGGCGCGCGGCCGGAACGTCGAGCTGATCCGCAGTGCTAAACAGCGAGGCGTCCGCGTTACTGGCGAAGCGTGCACTCATCATTGCTGTCTCACCGATGCTTCACTCCGAACTTACGACAGCAATTACAAAATGTCGCCGCCGCTGCGCACGCCAAAAGATGTCGATGCCGTTCTCGAAGGCTTGAGGAACGGCACGCTGGAAGTGATTGCGACCGATCATGCACCGCATTCGCGCGAAAAGAAGACGCGGGAGTTCGATCAAACGCCGAACGGCATCATTGGCCTGGAGACATTGCTACCGGTCTGCGTGGTCGAATTAATCGAAAAGAAGCGGCTCTCGTGGCCGCAACTGATCGAAAAGCTCACCATCAACCCGGCCAAGGTTTTAAGCATCGACCGCCAGCGCGGCTCGCTACACACCGGCAAGATCGCCGACGTTACGATCATCGACCCGCAAGCGGAATGGAAGATCGACGTGGAGCAATTCCAGTCCAAAAGCCGCAACTGCCCCTGGCACGGCCAAACGGTGCGGGGCCGTGCCAGCGCTGTTCTGGTCGGCGGGATCGTCAAATTGAACGATGGTCAGCTCATTAATGCCTGAAAACTCTTCCCAAAACCCCTTGCTTCCGGGTAAGGGCGTTTCATATACCGTGTGCATCTACCTTTGTGAAAAATGACACGAAGTTGGCGGTCACGGTGTTGCAAACATAGCCCGAAAAGGAATATCGATCCATGGCATTGAAACGCTCTCCCATGCAGAGACGGTTTTCGAACCGCTGGCTCTTCCTGATGCTGGCGTTTATGGTCATCGGCATTATGGGCCAAGGCCAGGCGAGCAGTGTAGTTTCGGCCGAGGCGGCCAGTTGGCGGCCCTTTAGTTTTCTCACCGACCCGGCCTATAGCAAATGGGAACAGGTCGCACTCATCATGAACGTGGTTGTGGCGCTGTGCGGCCTCGGCTACGCGTTCTCGCTGATTCGCCAGGTGTACGGAGCCAGTACCGGCACGTCGCGGATGCAAGAAATTACCCAGGCCGTGCGGGAGGGGGCCGATGCATATCTGAAGCGGCAATTCACGACCGTCGGCGTGCTAATTGTCGTCATTACAATTGTGCTGGTTTTGACCAAATGGCCCTGGGGCATGGCATCTTCCGCACCGGGGTTTTCGGAACACGTGCAGATCGCGCTCGGACGTGGCATCGCCTTCCTCATCGGCTCGATCTTTTCGGCAACGGTCGGCTTCGTCGGTATGCGACTGGCCACCGCGGGCAACCTTCGTGTGGCCGCCGCGGCTAGAGAAAGCTTTGGCAAGGCGCTGCAAATCGGCTATCGGACCGGCACGATCACTGGCATGCTAACGGACGGCTTGGGCCTCCTTGGCGGCTCGCTGATTTTCCTCTATTTCGGTGAAAAAGCGTATGAAGCGCTGCTCGGCTTCGGCTTCGGCGGCACGCTGCTGGCACTGTTTATGCGTGTCGGCGGCGGCATCTACACCAAGGCTGCCGACGTGGGCGCCGACCTGGTCGGCAAGATTGAAGCGAATATTCCCGAAGACGACCCGCGCAATGCCGCAACCATTGCGGACAATGTGGGCGACAACGTTGGCGACTGCGCCGGTATGGCCGCCGACATTTTCGAGAGCTACGAAGTCACCATCGTGGCCGCGATGATCCTCGGTTACGCCAGCTTCGGCCACAAGGGTGTGATCTTCCCGTTGCTGGTCCGTGCCATTGGTGTCATCGGTTCGATCATCAGCACCTACACCGTTCGCACCGGCGATGCCGGCGACGTGAAGGTTGCCATGCGCGCCGTCAATCGCGGCTTCTGGCTCGGCTCGATCATCAGCGTAATCGGATTCCTCATCTTGGGTTTCTTCTACTTGCGCTTCGAAAAGGAATATGTGGTCAACTTGGCAGTAGAACGGGGCTTGTATCAGAACTCGGCGTTTGACAAAGCACTTGGCGTAGAGTCGCCTGAAGAAATGAAAACCCGCCATGCGAAGGAGACAGTACCCTACGATACGGTTGGTGGGGCTAAGCGCTTGAAAGAACTGGAGGAATACCAAGCCAAAGTTGTCAATACCTGGAAATCGAAGTCGCCCAGTGAAAAGAAACAAATTGCCGAGGCGCCGGGAGTGTATGCGAAGGCAATCGAAATTGTGCCGCTAGTCGGAGGGAAGGAGGGGGGGCCGTGGGAACGATCTTGGTGGTTTGACCCCGTGGCTTATGGCCTCGACATGCGCGCGGCCTGGACCTGCCTCATCGGCATTATTCTCGCCATTGCGCTCAACTTCTGCACGGAATACTGGACCGGCACGGAGTACAATCCTGTAAAGTCGCTGGCCAAGAGCTGCCGCACCGGCCATGCCACGAACATCATTCAGGGACTCGCCGTCGGCTACGAAAGCACGGTCTGGGCCGTGATCATCATCGCCGCCGCCATCCTTGCCTCGGTAATGATCTATAGCGGTACCAACCCCATTTTCATTGCCTTCGGCGTCGCCATGTGCGGTATCGGCATGCTCACGCTCACGGGTAATACGATCAGCATGGATGTATTCGGTCCCGTGGCTGACAACGCCAACGGCATTGGCGAAATGGGTTATAACCGCGATTCGCAAAACCAACCGCTCAAACCCGGCGACGAGGGCTATATGCCGCCGGAGGATTATAAGCGCTCGCGGCAAATTCTCGCTGACCTCGATGCCGTCGGCAACACGACCAAAGCCATAACGAAAGGCATTGCCATCGGTTCGGCCGTCATCGCGGCAGTCTCGCTGTTCGCCAGTTTCATCGCCGTGATGGCCACCGGTTCCGAGGAAGGCATTAACACGCTGACAACCACAGCATTTATGGAGAAGGCCGCGAAACTGACTGTGGCTGAGCCGTATTTGTTCATTGGCATGCTAATCGGTGGCGCCGTGCCCTTTCTATTCAGCAGTATGACCATTCGTGCAGTCGGCCGGGCCGCATACTTGATTGTGCAGGAATGCCGCAAGCAGTTTAAGGACAAAGAGATTTGGGCCGGCACCAAGAAGCCCGATTACGGCCGGGTCGTGGATATTTGCACCGGCACCGCCCAAAAGGAACTGGTTGGCCCGGGTTTGCTGGCTATCTTTACGCCCATCTTAGTCGGCTTCCTACTTGGGCCTGTCGCCCTTGGTGGGTTCCTGGCCGGTATGATTGTGGTCGGCCAGCTATTGGCCGTCTTTATGGCGAATTCCGGCGGCGCGTGGGACAACGCCAAGAAGACCATTGAAGACCAGCCCAAGGGACCGTTGACCGGTAAAGGCTCCGAGGCACACAAGGCCAGTGTAACTGGCGACACGGTCGGCGATCCGCTCAAAGACACCGCCGGACCAGCCGTGAACCCGCTCATCAAAGTGATGAACATGGTCAGCCTGCTCGTTCTGCCGCTGGTTATGAAGTACAGCCTGGTTGGCGGCGAGCAAACCAGTGAATCGAGCGTTGCCTCCGTAATTGGCGTCATGGTCGTGGCACTCGCCTTGGCCGCCGTGGGTTGGTCGTGGTGGCAATCGAAGCGCGAAAATGCCGAGATGCGGGCGATGGACGAAGAATTCGAGCGCGCCGCTGCGGCCGGCGCCAGCGGAGCGCCATGACCCGGCACTCGGCCAACCCGTCAACCGATCGATTCCAGCACCTGCTGCGCCGCGACTAGCCACTCGGTCCAGGCGTGGCGCGGCAGGTGCTTCCACAGCGTAGCGCTGCTCGGCATCTCCCGTGAACGCACCTTCCGACTCCTGGTTTACCCTCCTCGCCAATTCCATTCTGGGCGTCCAACCATTCTCCGCGCAGCGCCGCGAATGGGCACATAAACAAATCGCCCGCCGGTTTCTAAATACCGCATCGAGAACCGACTACGCGGAGGCGCTTTGGGACTCGCTGCCGCAATGGATGCAGGCCATATCCTTTCGCCGCGATAACATAATTTGGACCGGATCGGTGCGCAGCCAGATTACCCGCCAACTATTCCTCGCCGGCGGATTCCAAAAAGAGGAAATCGATCAGCTATTGGCATGGCTCGGCAAATACCATCCGCATTGGAACCGGCGCACGACCATTATCAATGTGGGCGCAAATATCGGCGACACTTGCATACCAATGGCCTTGGCCAGCCAAAAATCGTTCGTCGCTTGCGAGCCGGTCCCCGAGACCTTTTTGTTCCTTTGTCGCAATGTCGCAGACAATCGCCTCTCGGAACGAATCCGCTGCCGGCAACTTGCCATCTCGGCAACCGCGGAAAAGCTTACGATGGTGCTGCCCGACGAGCCCGGGCAGTGCGAAGTGCAGGGACCGGAAGGAAAACAAGGCTACCCGCTGGAACATTACCAGGCTGGAACGGTCGAAGTGTCGGCCCGAACTCTGGACGCCCTAGTGAACATGGAGGGCATTCTCACCGACGACGTTGCCCTGGTCTGGACCGATACGCAAGGTTACGAAAGCGACGTCCTGCAATCGGGCCGGAGTCTGTGGCTAGCGGGCGTGTCGGCCTGGGTCGAAGTGTGGCCGGCGGGTTTGAACGCACAGGGCGGCATCGATCGTTTCCTCGATGTCTGCCGGCAGTTTTTCAGGCACTTTGTAGATGCCCGCGCACTGCTTTCTGGTCAGTCCGAGCCACGCACCATAGGCGACCTGGCCGCCCTTGTCGCATCTCTTGGCGGCCTCGACCATACCGACGTGCTGCTACTTCCGTAACGGAGGCCGCGATGTTCTCTTGGATCCAGCGCCTGCTTGCAACTACTGGGCCGCCCAGTCGTCAGGAGAACTTGTTGCAATCGCTCGCCTGCCTCATTCGCCTGCATCAGGAAGCCTATGTTTTGCAACTCCGGAACGACGAGCGCTACCGCGACCCCCGGCGCCTTTTGGCCTGGGAGCACCAGGTATACTCACAGGGCGGCGAGGATGGCATCATTGCCGAGATCTTCCGGCGCATTGGCACCAAGAATCGCACTTTTGTGGAAATTGGCGTGGGCGATGGGTTGGAAAACAACACAGCCTTTCTACTTACGCAAGGCTGGTCGGGCTTTTGGCTCGAAGGCGATCCGGAATGCGTTCGTAAGATCCGCGTGGGCTGCAAACGGGCGCAGGTCGATCGCAGCTTGCATCTCATCGAATTATTTGTAACTGGTGAAAACGTGGCCAGCGCGCTTCAACAAGCGGGCGCTCCGACCGAAGTCGATTTGTTATCTATCGACGTGGACCAAAACACGTACTGGATTTGGTCTGCTCTCGGACAGATCTCTGCGCGCGTTGTCGTCGTGGAATACAACGCCGCTTGGCCCGCGGCAGTGGACTGGAAAGTGCCGTACGATCCTGCGGAGATGTTTGATGGCACGCTCTGCTTTGGCGCGAGCCTGAAAGCGCTGGAACTTCTCGGCCGCCAGTTCGGCTACAACCTCGTCGGCTGCAATCTCGCCGGTGTAAACGCCTTTTTTGTCCGCAGCGACTTATGCGGCGATCATTTTGCCGCGCCATTCAGTGCGGAGAATCATTACGAACCCCCCCGCTACTGGCTCATCCGGCCGCGCGACGGCCGGGGTACGAACGCGCCGATCTTGGAATTCCCACGCAGCTACGGCCCCTTGCAAATGCCGAGGCCAGCCAGCGGCAGTTAGCCCTTCCCGCCGCGAACGACTTCTTCATATACTTGCTCCACCAGCCTTAGCTTGTCGGCCCAGCCGAATTCGCGCTGCGTACGCTCGCGGCCGCGATTGCCCAATCGTTGGCGCAACTCCGGCTTCTCGATTAGTTGTTGTATGCTACCGGCCAGCGCTTCCAAGTCGCCGCATCTGATCAGTATTCCGTCTTCGTCGTGATGAATGACTTCGGCCACGCCGCCGGCCCGGTAGGCAATATTGGCGAGGCCGTTGGCCCATGCTTCGAGCAGAACCAGGCCGAACGAATCGCTGCGGCTCGGCAGAACAAACAGATCGATCCCTGCGAAAAAGTCGCGCTTCTGTTGTTCGTCCAGCGAACCAGCGAGCACGACGAGCTCTTTGTTTTCGAATTGTTCCCAAAACAGCTGAAAGTTCAATGCCTGCGTGCCGGCCAGCACAACGCGAAAGCGGCTGCCTTTTTTCCACAGCATCGCGGCTGCTTGCAGCAGATCGGTCGACCCTTTCTCGACGCACAGATTCGCCAGATGGCCGACAACAACTTCGTCATCTAGGACGTTCCATTGCGCCCGCGCGCGAGCCCGGTTGCCGCCTGTGCATTCCGCAGCGTCAACGCCCAGCCCTTGCACGACAATGCGCGCTTCCTCCACTCCGAGTTCTATCGCGCCAGCGCGTTCCAACGAGGTCTGCACGAATACTCGATCCGCCGATTGCAGCAGCGAGCGCATGATCGGCGTCGCGAATTGCCGGCGGGTCTCATCGTCCGGGTGTTCCGGATCGCCCAGATGCAAAAATGGGGTGATAAGGAACGGGATGCCTTGTCGCCGGGCGAGCCGGCGCGCGCAAACGATATGCCACGGCCAGGGAAATACCAACGCATGCACCAAGTCAAATTGGTCTGCCGGTCGCCCCGCTCGCCACCACATGGGAAACGACATCGGTCCAAAGTGATCGGTGATCCATTTCCATTGTTCACCCGGCAAGCACGCGAGGGCCCGCAACATCCGGCCGCGCCCGGGCCAACGTGAGAGCCCGAATCGCTGCACGCGAACACTGCCGTCCCATTCCTCTCCTTTGGCGAGTGTCCGCCCTTGCCGGCTCCAGAAGGCTTCCAGGTCCAAAGCATTGGTGGTCCAGACGGAAACCGTGTGCCCGTGCTGCGCCAGGAACCGGCTCAACCGTTGAAGATAAGCCTCGGACCCACCGCGTGCCGGCGGATAGCGATGAATGAAATGGGCTATGCGCATTTCCCCGCTCACGCACTGGGTTGGCCATCCCGGCGATTATTCTCCGTTTGCATTCCCCCTCTCCCCGTTGGGGAGACGGCAGATCGGTCGGCCGGCATCTTCGCCTTCACCGCGGCGTGATCGCGCGCCATGCTGGCTTCCGTTGAACGCGTTTGCCGAAATAAAAACCCGACGACGTTAGCCAGCCAATTCGAATTCAATATCCAGCCAATGAGCGCCCGTCGCCAGGCCGCAACCTTCTTTCCGTGCCGGATGAACAAAACATAGTCTTCCCCACAAACCGCCTCGTAGCCGAACAGCGTGCCGATCTGCTGCATCGTTTGCCGCGAGTAAAACGCGACGTGCTGCCCGCTATCCGGCACCAGATACCACCAGTCTTTCCCCGGGTTCGAATGCAGAAACGTCCCTACCAGCACAAAATCGGGCCGCGGGCGGAAGAGCGCAGCCAGTTCATCATGCACGTTGGCAAAATGCTCGAAAACTTCGAAACAAGTAACCAATGCATATGCGATCTGCGGCTCTCCTTCGAAACCGCGAACGTACAAGTTCGGCCCGATCTTATCGTGCCACAAGAAATTGCACCCCGCGTCGCGCATGAGGCGCGTGAAGATGCCGTTGCCGCCGCCATAGTCCAAACATGGCGTCGCCCAGGGGACGCCCAGCAGCGTGGCCACGGCCAACGTCAACCGGCTGCAAAACAGATTGCGATTCAACACGCCGACATCGAGCGCCGAATAAGCGGTAGAATATGCCTGCGCCAGCCAATAAGGTTCCTCGGTTTGAATCAAGTCGCAATGCGCGCAGCGATAATACCTGACATCAAACTGCCGCAGCACGCGCAGGCTGAACAACTCGTCCGCCGTTTCGCCGCAAAGACGACATTGCAAGGATGACGTTGTCAATCGTGGCCCGCCCCTTCGGATCGGATCGGCGACGCGGTAGAAGGTCTACGAATGCCCACAGGCAACGCCAAGGCCGGCGAAAGCAATTAGGGCGACCCACAGCCGCTTCCCCTTGCCCGGCAAGACACGGCCCTTCCATTTTCACTAGGTTAACGATCACCAACCATCGTGCTAGATTTTCGGCGTGGCGGGAGGCTGCCGGACGAGAGACTGCGCCATGCGGCATGCGATCATCACTTGTTGCGACGCCAAATACGGCGATTTCCTCATCGAGCACTGGCTGCGCTCGCTCGTGGCCCACGGCAATCTCCGCGACGGCACCGTCGATGTTATTATCCTCGATTACGGGCTGAGCGACCAGCAAGTGCAAAAGCTGCACATGCAGGGTGTGCGCACGCATGCTTGCGTGCGCGACGGCCATCTCACCAATATCCGCTATCGCGACATGGCGGCGGTGCTGAGCGGTTCCGATTACGACCAGGTGCTGGCCATCGACGGCGGCGACATTATCTTCCAGGCCGACATTCGCCCCGCGTTTGAGCAGCACAAGGATCGCTTTCGGGCCGTTTGCGAGCCGTTCAATGCCGCCATGCACGTTCGCTTCATCGGCGTCGATGATTTTCGGCCCGATGCCGTTCAACAGATCGTTGCCTTCATGGGCGACCGCCCCGCGATCAACGGCGGCGTGGTCTTCGGACCGGCCCAAAAGTTTGTCGAGTTGTGGGCCGAATTCCAGCGCCACTGCCACAGTTTTGGTCAATATGCCTCGGATCAATTGCTCGTGTCGTATTTGCTGTACAAGGAAGGCTTCGTGCCCCTGGATGAGGGTTTTAATTTCGCGCTGTTCAACACACGCAGCAAGTTCCGCGTGAAAGAGGGTGTGTTTCTGGACCGCCGCGGGCAACCGATTCCGATCGTCCACAACAACGGCGAGCGCGACGACACGCGCATGGTGGCGAACTTCGGCTGGGGGCCTGATCGCAATCAGGTCCGCTGGGCCTGGAAACGGTCGGTGCTCCGTTCCCAATTCGTGTTCAAGGTCACGCAGCGGACCCGCCGCTGGCTGGGGTTCCGGGAATGAATTGGCACTCGTAGTGGTGGCAAAAAGTTCAAATGATCTCGGATGGCCCAGTTTTCCCCCTAAGGATGTCCCGGTCTCCAAACTGGGTCCCCGCGCGCCGTAGGGCGGTCTTCCTGCCGGTAAAACGCCAACGGATGGTATCTTTTTGTAACCGGGTGACAAAGCGCGCCACTGTGGGCCTCGCAGCAAGTTCTTGGATTGCCACCGTCCCTCGCCGCCGGCGCACGGCGCCTTCGCAAACTTTGACACCATTTGCGCGCTGCTTGATTGGCGGGTTGGTAGTTTCATGGGCTTATTGATTGGTTCATTCATGGGTTCAATCATCGGTTCAAGGGTTCGAATGATAGTCCCATTCGGCGACACTTCCCCGGCGCATGGCCGGCGCGACACAAAATGACCGCTCTTTTCAATTTTTAGCCATGGCATTTTTGGCCATTGACTCACGTTGATCTGTGGATAATCGGGCTCGACCCAGGTGCCCAGGCCCATGGAAGCTCGGCTGCCCCCGAATCGGCCTAAACGCTCAAATCCGCTCAAAGTGCGCGCTCGCGCGCTAATCCGAATAGACGTAAGTCCCTTTCGGGGCGGATATTCGGGACGTGCGCATGACGCCTTCACACAATTTGAGCTAATTGGGCGTTGAGCGGTGCTCGGGGCGGTACCTTGAGCGGTGCTCGGGGCGGTGCGTTGAGCGGGGCTCTTGCTGGTGCGCATGGTGGATTCGAGCTGTTGCGCCATTCGTACGGCGCGCTGCCACAAAGCAGCGCAAACTAGCCGCAGAAGTGTACGATCCGTTTGCGGAAGGTCAAATGGAAAAATGAATTAGCAATGTCCCGGTTTGTGCGATGCCTATTTATCATTTGGACGATTAGCCGGGGTTGCCAGTACTTCGACATCAGGTCGAAGACTCCGTAGCCTTGCCAGTCCGGCCGCCGTCAGTGTTCCGCCAAGATAGATTACCTTCAATTGCTTCATTGACGCTATGTCGGCAATAGCCGAGTCCGTCACCGATGTACCGCTGATTTCCAATTCGGTGAGTTTCGGAAGTGTTTTTAGGTGTTTTAGGCCAAGGTCTGTAACTCCAATACACCCGTTGAGTTTCAGTTTTTGGAGGTTTTGATGGCTTGCGATTTTTTCGAGTCCGCGATCTGAAACGCGGGTCGATGTTAGGTCTAGATCAGTTAACTGCGGGAGTTTCGCCAAGATGTCCACACTCTTGTCTGAAACGCTAGGTCCGTTGACCGCAAAGACTTTTAGCTTGGTTAATGTTGAAAGCCGGAACACTCCTTCGTCGGTGACTTTGCTCGCAGACAGATCCAAAAGGGTCAGCTCGTGCAGCTTTTGCACGTGAGACATGCCCGCGTCACCAATGGACGTTTGCAAAAGCCTCAAGGCACTCAGCTTCGTATAGCGTACAAGCTGTTCGAGCCCTTGGTCCGTAACGCGGGTGCCGGATACATCCAGGCTAACCATTTCCGGATCGAGGCAGCCAAGGGATTTATCCGAAATCTGTGTAAAGGACAAGTCTATATTCTTAACATTCCCGAGACGCGTTATTACTGAACAGTCGTTGTCTGCAAAATCTGATCCCGCGAAGTTCACCGAATAGCTGTCATCAGCTTTGTAATGTATTATTACGCCGTGTCGGTCAGGTACAATCGCCGTGGGTGCCGATCGATCAGCGCATCCCAGTACGGCGACGCACGCGCAGATGAGCAATGCCTGTCGTAGCGTCTTTTCCATTGGTCACTTCACCGTATGAGGGCGGAATTTTGAGCCCGACTCAACGACGCACCACGCAACAACGTTATAACCACCGTCGGGGCCCGGGTCTGCGTGCCGCCTGACGTCAAGATTTGGGTTGTTGCTCGCTCCGTACACCATGCTTTCCCAGAACGCGATTGTTCCATCAGAACGCTGAAACGCGACAGAGACATTCATGCCGCCAAGTTCCGGGGCCTTAATGGTGAGAGGATCGATCTCTCCCGTTTGCTGGTCGATAATCCTCATACTCGGGGGCGGATCCTTGACCTCACCCTCAACCGTGAAAAGAACTGCGCTGGCCGTATCACTCGCCCCGCGCCCAGCGATGCCTTTGGACAGCTGGGCTTGATACGCTAAGGCAGCCGCCTTGTTATTGAAGCACTTCACTTTCCTATCGACCCATGGCTGGTGCGGCCCGGGCTCTCTGTGCGCCTTCGGATCTCCACCCGGAGCCGGGTCTCCCAGGTAGGCCCCGGTGCGGATCGAGGCCAGACCCCAACATCCAGCTTTCTTTGTCAATTTCTCTAAGTCTCCGAAACCATTTTCACGATCAAATGTCCCTCCAGGTATTGGTTTCGGCAGGGGCTTGTCCCAGGCTGGATTGGGATATGGGGGCGCAGTCACAAAGCCTGTGGCAGCAGCGGCTGGGGCCAGCGGCGCAAAAGGACCCGCAAAGAGCGCCGCCCCCCCCGAACACTACCGCTCGCGTCCATCTATTTCTCGGCCAAAGGCCCATGGGGTCTAGACCGTTGGTAGCGCTATCGCCCTCGTGTTCGTAAAGGTTGTCGGCACCGAACACGAATCTCGCGGGATCCGGCGTCGTCCAGGCGTCTTCGGTCGGCGATTCGCCCGGGCGCAATCGCGAGAGGAACAACCCGGATATGGAATCAAAACGCATGCCCTGCAAATAATTCAGCCAGCCGAAGTTGCTGCCAGAACGGGAATTCCAGTTGGTATCATACACCGCAAAGTTGCCAAATGGCAATAAAGCGTAGCGCTCCTGCACCGTCGCGGCGCTGTCGACGACGCCGGTTACGTTGAAATTCGCATCCTCCATGACCCAAAGCCGCTCATTGAGCGTTCCGCCGCTGACACTCCGGTCTCGCAAGATCATCGCATCAACGTAAACCGGCGACCACACGTATTGGGCGGTCACTGAACTGCCGACGCGCTCTTCTAAGACCTGCCATGCAGCCGAGTAGAATAAATCCGTTGTGGTTCCGCTAGCCGCTGTCGTGACGCGGCGGGAAAGCCCATCATAACTGATGCTTTGCAGAGTCGTTCCCGAAGAGTTTTTCACGGTCACGAGGCGATTCCAGGCATCGTAAACAAATTGTTTTCCCGTCTCATCAGTGGTCGTGTTGCCATTCGAGTCGAAAGTCAGGGTCGCACTGCCGAAGCCGGTTTCCTCATTCAATTTGTTGAAGGTGTTGTTGACTTGCGTTCCGTCCGTCGTGATGCTGCTGAAATTGCCCACGGCATCCGGCGACCAGCTTTGGCTGGCGCTGGGCGTGCCGGTGATGGCGGTGTGCGTGCCGTTCAGCGTCCCCCGCTGGAAGCTCGAAAGCTGATTCAAATTGTCGTACGAATATAGCTCGCCGAAGGCCGAGTTCACGAGGTTGTTCTTCCACAGCACGTTCGAGTCGCGGTCATAGCCGTATTGGAAGCGGTCGGTCGCGGTGCTGGTGCTGGTGTTGAGCCAGAACTGGTCGATCACGCGGCCGAAGCGGTCGAGGCCGGTGTATTTGTCGCCGCCGTCGGTATTGGCGTTCGAATCACCAGTCTGTTGAATGTAAGTTAGATCGACGCCGATTTGCGGATGCGCCCGCCGCACGACTGTATCCAGTCCCAGATAATCGTAGCTCTCGAGCGTTCCCGTCGAGTCCGACAGCGACGACAGCCGGCTCAACGCGTCATTCACGCCGGAACTGTAATTCAACGTCAGCACTTTGCCATTGGGGTACGTCATGCTCGTGAGCCGGCTGTGATTCGCACCGCCCGACATTTCCGAATAGGCGTACTGGACACTGGGAGTCGTCGAAGTGCTGACCGCCCCACTGTGGCTCTGCCATTCCTGTGTGAGTTGGCCGAGCCCATTGAAGGCGCGCTGAACCTGATTGACAATCGTGGTTCCAGCCGTATCCGCGTAACTCGTGAACAGGTACGCATTTCCCTGGGTGTCATAGGCGGTGTCCATTCGGCGCACCGAACCATCCACGCCGCTGCCCAGCGTCGTGATTGTGTCCGACGTTAGTCGGCCGAGCACATCATAGCTCAGGCCATGCACGTTGCCGTTGCGGTCCGTGAAGGTGCGAATCTGCCCCAGCGCGTTGACGGTGTAGGTTTCCTGCTGGCTGCTGCTGGGGTTGCCCGTACCTGGGTCGGGGTATTGCACCGATTTGAGAATGTCGTTGGAATTGATGCTGTCGCTGGTGCTGGTCGAAGTGCCGTAAATCCACTTGGTCTGCTCGTACGCCCCGCCCACCAGGTCGGCTTGCAACGTGAGCATGTGGCCGTTGCCGTCCCAAGTGTATTCTGTTGTCTTGTCGCTGCTGTTGGTCGGCGTGCCGTTGGTGTAATTCTGGATGGTCTTCGTGACTTCGCCGAGGTTGTCGTAGAAGTTTTTGTTGACGATGCCTTTCGGGTCGGTGGTGGAATCGACCCAGCCGGCGGCGTTGTAGGTTTCACTGCTCACCAGCACCGTGTCGGAGGACGAGGGCACGCTGCTGGGCCGCGTCCAGGCGCTGCCGCCGTTGGTGCCGACATCGACCGTGGCCGTGGGCCGATTGGCCGCATCGTAATACGCCGCACTAAAGTAGACGCGGGCGAGCACGCCGCTTGTTGGCGTGCCGAGCGCGCCGGTGGCCGTCTGATCGTGGAAGCGCTGGCGGTCGATGGTTTCGATGACGTTGCCGTTGGAATCGAAAGTGTTTTCGGTTTGTTCCAGGACATTATCGCTGGCCACGCTTCCAGCGTTGCTCCAGCCAGTGCCGCTCGCGCCGTCCGTCGCATAGGTAACCGTCGTTCGGCCGGCGCCGTCGTATTGGTACTTCATCACCGGCGCCCTTGCTTGCGCTTCGGGCTCACTGCCGCTGAACGCGGGCGAGCTCACTTCAAGGATGAGGCCGCGGTGGTTGTAGTAGGTGTTGGTCGCCAGGAAGTTGGTCGACACGCTGCCGGTGCTGGAGTTGACACTGTAGACCTTCGTTTCATAGGCGCGGCCCTGGTCGTCGTAGAGCGCGTCGCTCTGGGCGCGCAGCAGACTCGACGACGGGGCATTGGGCACGCCGTTAGTGCTGGTGATGCTCACGCCGTCGCCGTCGAATTCTTGCGTGCGCGTCACTTCATCCAGATTGTCAAACGTGTAATAGACAATCGGCCGGTGCGTGGTGGTGTCTTCCGTGCCCTGCACCCCGCTCTTCGCGGCAACGAGGCGGTCGCGCCAATCGTAATACATGTTGGCGACGCGATTGGCATCGCTGCCGCCGGGGATTTGCGTTTCCTGCGTGAGATTGCTGTCGCCCACGCCGCCGCCGTCGTAAACTTCGCCGCTCACTTGAATCATGTTGCAGGGCGAGCCGTTGTTCGTCGGGCTCCATTCGCCGCTCGTGGGCGTGTCGTTCGTGCCCACCCAAACGCTCGAAACTCGACCCGTCGAATCGTACACCGTGTCGGTAATCGTGCCCGTCGGCGTTTGGACGTGGTTCTGCCGGCCCATGTCGTCGTAACCGTAGCGCGTGCGGTAAAAGTTCGTATTCTCGGTGCCCAGCGTGGTTGAGGTGGAATAGGTCAGGCCGCTCAGGTTGAAGTAGTTGTCGCAGTAAGTCACCTGGCCCGCCGCATTCGTATAACATCGCGACAGCGTTTGAATGTTGCTGATGGCTTCCGTACCATCGGGCGCGCCGTTGGTTAAGTGCGGCGTGGCGCTCATCGTCAGCGTCTCGGTGTAGCCGCCGGCCCGATCTTCGCGGTACACTTCCGTGGGGCCGGTGGGCAGGTTCGTGCTGCTGTTCCAGCCGCGATAGGTGCGCACTTCGTGGTTAATGTCATCATACACCGTGTAGGCAACGTTGCCATTTGGATCGGTCGCCTTTGTAGTCCGGCCAAGGGCATCGACCTGATACGTGCTGATCAGGTGCAAGCCGCCGCCCGATGGCGTGCTCCAGCCGCTCGGCAAATTGCTGAAGTCGCCGGTCCGCGTGGTGTCCACGTCGGTGATCGTCTTTACCACCGCTCCGGTCGCCTGATCGTACTGCACGTAGTCGATGAAGCCGTCGCCGTCTTTGGTCCAGATCGGCCGGCCATAGCTGTCATTGACCACGGTGCTGGTATCGGCAACCCCCGGCCCGTTCTGCGACGACGAAATCACCGGCAGCGTGGTGGTGATGGCTTCGGAGTTCCGGGGACACCTTCAATACTGTTCGGCACGGAATTTGCGCAAGGTTACGTTAACAAATTCTT
>DATGHS010000493.1:0-9741 GCA_035307785.1 Gemmataceae bacterium | reverse complement strand
ACTTCCCGACAGACCGTACGTTCTTCATCTGACAGTCGAACAATGAACTTCTTGTTCATGGGAAACCTCCGTGTAGTCGGAAGTTTCTCGACAATCTACAAAATCAACAACCCCAATTTCGAGCCTTGATGGGGCACTAGTCGGCGCGCTGCGCAATCGGTTGCAATATCTAGCTCTTGTGCGAGCAGAATACCTTCGAGGATCTACGCCATGAGCGGTAACTATTCCTTTGCTGAATTATATTTCTGGGACTTGGCGGTCCAAATCCCGCTTTTGACTGTCTATATTGTGGGGATCGTGCTGGTTGCCGTGAATTGGCGTACTCACCCAAGGCCATCGCGACTGGCATTCTTGGGAATAATCGCATTGATCTTCAACGCACTGATCGTGACGTTGGTGATACGTTGGGTTAGCTATTATGAAGCGCATTCGCTAGCCTGGAATACGCGGATCGGATACATGTTTTGGAGCATTGTGCGGTGCGCAATTTCGGCTGTAGGTCTTTGCCTGATCCTTTTCGCCGTCTACACCGCGCGCCTACCGCAAGCGGCCCGCCGTGCCGAGCGCGTGCGAGACTTCGATTTTCCCTTCGACCAGCCGCCGCGTCGGCTACCCGAAGCGGTGCCCGTGGACGACCCGGATACGAGCATTCGAGAGCGAAAGAAACAGAGCGAGATGTGAACCTTCTTCTCAATTCCCTTTCAGCACGCGATAAGCCCCGGCCGGGTACACATTGTAATTGGCGCTGCTCACACCATTCCGCGTGGACCCCTGGTACGCCGGCAGGGTTGGAACCAACGTCACCCTGATGATGCCGGTCTTGCCCGGCTGCACAATGCCCATGTGCACGGCGACGGCGGCCAAGGTCGAATCGAGCGTGTAAGTTTCCGTTCCCCACACGGAGCCGTTGACCGAGCCGGTCACGCGGAAGGAAAACGTTTTGCCGATCTGGCCTTGGAAGGGGATCAGCGTGCCGGGATCGGGCAGCACGTTGGCGGAATCGGCTTCCGGTTCCGCGAGCGCCAGCGAGCGCAGGCTCAGCAGATCCGCCACTTTCAGTTGCCGCTCACCGAACTGCGTGGTCAGCACTTTGATCTCGGCCGTCAGCACATGCCCGGTGAATTTTGAATCTTCGGTATGCACCACGTCTTGACTGGTCACATTGCCCAGACCTTCCGGTAATTTTTCGCGCAGCTTTTCGAGTACCTCCTTTGTCCGCCGAGCGAATTCCTTGTTCGGCTGCTTCGATGCTTGCATTAGCTGCGGCAGCGCCTTTTCGCGCTGAGCCAATAGGTCGGCTTCGGCCTTTTCGCGATCTTTCGGCTGCTCGCTGTTGAGCGCGTCGATGGATAGTTGAATCTTTTCCATCGTCTCCTTTTGCAAGCGCATGCCGAAGTCGATGCGGGAGATTTCGGCCACCGGGATTTGCAATTTGCCATACGCTGTTTGCAGCTCGATCTTTTCGTCGCGCACGGTGAGCTTTAGCGTGCTGCCATCGTGAAAGCGAACCTCCACCGTGGCCGGTTGCGGCTTGCTGGGCGGCTCGGCGAGCAGCAAGCCACATGCGAAGAATCCAATCGAGAAGAAAGTGCAAAACGAAATTGCAAGGCGTGCCATGCTGGACCTCCTGTTTGTAGTGACCCGCTTGAGCGGGTCCGGGCGCAGAGACCCGCTCAAGCGGGTTACTACAAACCAACTATCTGAGTGTAATCGATTTGGAGAACGCAATCCAGCGCCGAGATGTAACAATGCTAAACGAAGCCGTCCTGCCGAAAGCGCTCGAAGCAGGCCTTCGTCAGTTGTTCCAGCTCGACAAATAGTTCATCGTCGATGGAAGTGAAATTGAAACAGCCCTTGCCTTGACGGCGCTTCTTCAGAGCGGGTGAAATGACTTTTTCAATATCGGGGCGGCCGTGGCAGGGCAGGTAACAGCTGATGTACGCCTTGCCGAAGCGCACGCCGCCGAACCATATTTCCCGCTGACCCTTTTGCTCCTTGGGCATCAGGAGGAAAAACTCCGGCCGGTATTTCTTTTCGACCAGGGGCGGTTGGTACTTTTGGAACATCGCTTTGAGCCGGGCGAAGACGGCGTCAAACTCGCCCTTGTCCGACTTGGCGGCTGGCTTCTTCTTCGTGGTTGGTTTTTTCTTCGGGGCGGTTTTCTTCGCGGCAGGCTTCTTCGTAGCCATGGCAACAAATCCCAAATAATCGTCCAAAAGAATTGATGCTGCTAAAGTTTGTAGTGACCCGCTTTGGCGGGTCTCATTGATCGCCTAAAGGCGGTCACTACGAACCAATCAATACGCGTTCCGATGAAAGACGCCAGTCCACAGCGTCATGCACAGGATACGTATGTCGAGCCATGGGTTCCAGTGCGTGATGTAGTACAGGTCAAACAGCACGCGCTTGCGGAGCGAGGTGTTGCCGCGCCAGCCGTGGACCTGCGCCCAGCCGGTGATGCCGGCTTTCACACAATGCCGGGCCATGTAATTCGGTACGGTTTTGCGAAACTTCTGAATGAACACCGGCCGCTCCGGGCGGGGGCCGACAAGGCTCATATCGCCTTTCAGCACGTTGATAAACTGCGGCAGCTCATCAAGGCTGGTCTTGCGCAAAAATGAGCCGAGTTTTGTGCGGCGGGGGTCGTCCTTGCACGCCCAGACCGGGCCAGTACCCGCTTCGGCATCGACCGGCATCGTTCGAAACTTCAGCATCCAGAACGGCTTGCCGTTGAGGCCGCAGCGCTCCTGACGGTAAAACATCGGCCCCGGCGACGACAGCTTCACAATGACCGCAAGCACGGCCATGACCGGAGACAGCATGATTAAGGCCAAGAGTGAAAGGACGAAGTCCATCACCCGCTTCACGATAACATTCAAACCGAAATGCGGGCTTTCGCGCAGGCCGATGACCGGCAAACCGTCGAGATTCGACGTGGTGAGCGACAGGCCGGCGAGATCGGGTACATCGGCCACGTAGCGAACTTCCACCAGGCTTTGCGACAGGACGTCGAACACGCGGCGAGCATCGGCAAAACGGCGCATCGGCAAGGCGATGAAAACGTGTTCCACGTTGTTCTTTTCGACGATCTCCGGCAAATCGTCGATGGTGCCGAGGATTTTCAAATCGCTCACAAATCGGCTCGGCTGGTCTTCCACAAAGCCCACGTTCTTTAGACCCATCCAGCTAGCGCAGCGCAGTGCCCTGGCCGTCTTGCGTGCCACCCGGCCGGTGCCGACGACCAACGTGTGGCTATTGTTGAAGCCACGCTGCCGGAGCTTGCGCACTGCCGACCACGTCAGCCGCCGCATGACCAGGATGCTCCAACAGGTGAGTGCCCAGAAAAGCAGCATGGTCAAGCGCGACTCGTATGGATCGTGGCGGAAGAACGTGATCGACATCACCATGAGCGCGAGCAGCGAGCCGCCCTTGAGCACGGCCAGCATTTCTTCGCGGAAGCGACGTAGACGGTGGATTTCGTATTGCCCGGCGAGGCGAAACGCAACGAGACTGAAAAGCGCGACCAACGGCAAGTCGTGTACGCAAAGACGAAAATCAGGTGTGTCCTTGAATACGGGCACCAGGCCCGATTCGAAGCGAAGATAATAAGCCCCGAGCCACGCCAGCAGAGCCAGCAGTAAGTCGCAGCAGGTGAACCAGGCGCGAAGCGGTTGGCTGGTGCGTTTGATCATGGCTCCGTCCCTGGAGTCCGACCGGAGTTTGCAGTATGGGAGGCTAGGTTCTAACACGAATCGCCGAATGGTGTCAAGGGGCGTAAAAAGGAAGGAAAGAGATGTAACCACAGAGACACAGAGAGCTCAGAGAAGACACCGAGGAGTGAACATGACACCCGAACAGGTGCTAGCTCGCCTAAATCAGCTGCGCAAAGAATTCGAGGATGACCCGGAGGATGACACCTACCAGGCCGTCACGCATGCGCTGCTGTTTATCTCCTACCAAATGAGCGCGTTCAAGCAGTACATGGCGGAGGTGAACAAGAAGAAAGAAAGTTCGTGATGGTTTCCGGCACGGCGGGGTTGCGGAGAGCGTTTTCGAAGTCCGACAAGCGTCGGAACGGCCACACATCAAATGCGCCCAATTGCCGGGTTTCGCGCTCCCAGCGCGCGGCGTTCTCGGCCCGCCAGCGAGACGAGAGCCGCATTAACTTTATGACTCCCCAGCTGCAGAGCGGAGCCGGTGTGGCAGCAAGCGTTCCCCAAAAATAATGGTGATTCAGCAATAGCATTACCGCGCTGCCGGCGGCGAACGTCGCGAAGACGCAGACATACGCGCAGGCGAGGAGCAACAGGCAATCGGCGCCGCCTCCTTGCAGCTGCGGAAACGCGGGCCACTCATATTCGGCATCGGAGCTGAGAAAAATCACGCTGACCGCCAGCCGCCGTAAGGTTTCAGGTGGCAAGATCCGCCGGCGGCGAAGCGGCAGCAGCGTTAAATCATCTTCTGCTAGCACGATCGATTCCAGGAACAATAAGACGGCCAAGATGCCCTGATCGCACGCATTTCGGCCGGGGGCGCGCGCCTGCCGCCAGCAGCGGTCTTTGTCAATCTCCTCGGTTCCGAGCTGGAAAAGAAGGTGAGCCAGGCGGTTTCGCGCTTCGCGGTCCACCATACGGAGCCTCATTTCGGCACCGGCGGCTAGCGCGAATTTCAACTAGTCGTAACGGCGGCTGCCTGCGGCCGTTACGACTAGTTGAAGTTCGCGCTAATTCGGCTTCTGTTTCTCGAGTTCTTCAATTCTCTTTTGAAGCAACTTTACTTCTGCCTTCAACTGCGCGTTCTCTTTGACCAAATCTTCGTTTGATGGATTCGGGCTCAGGCAGATCCGCTTTTGCGTGTTGACATAAACTTTCTGTCCGGCCTGTAGATTGCTGACATCCGCCGGTTCCTTGTGACCGTCCTTGAACAAGATCAATAAGGCGAACCAATACGCGCCCTCGCGCGGCGCCTCGAAAAAAGCTTCGATGTCGGTTGGTTTGTACTCGTGATGAAGTTTCCACTTCCTTCCACGGTCAGCGGAGACATAAAAGCCCAACGTGTCGATTTCATTCAACCGATCTTTGTTGACCAGGATGGGTATCGCCATTATTCGGGCGGGCATCTCGATGACGCCTGTCTCTAATGGGATGAGGCGGTCCGAGACGACCACGCTTAGGGCCAAAACCGCTTCGTACATGGTCAGCATCCTTTCTGAAGGAGAACAACCAACCGGGCGAAAAACGTGACCAGCGAAATTGGCCCTTATTCTGATCGCCGCGATGACCGGATTCAAGTCCGTTTGGCCGTTACGCGAGCGTCACTCATTTGGTTGGCCCGCAATTACTGCGTCGTATCCAAGAATGCCACATTCGGGCAGAGCTTCTGCACGCGGTCACTGAGGTATTCGCGGATCTCGTTGCTGGTGCGCATCTTCAACACGGCCTCGGCGGATTCGCGGGCATGTTTGCTGTCCACGCATTTCGCGAGCGCCTTGATCGACGGCACCAGCGCCGGGCTCATGCTAAACGAGCGCAGCCCCATGCCGAAGAGCGGCGGGAAGCAGCGGGGGCGGGCCGCCATCTCGCCGCACAACGTTACGGGCTTATTGCGCGCCACACAGGCCGTGATAATGTGCCGCAGCAGCCGGTAGATGGCCGGTGCAAATGGCTCGCACAAATGAGCCACCTTGGGATTATCGCGATCGGCGGCCATCACATATTGAATAAGATCATTCGAGCCAATGCTGACGAAGTCCACCTCGTCGAGCAGTTGATCGATGCATAGCGCGGCCGCGGGAACTTCGATCATGATGCCGATGGGCGTGTTGGCGGCATGCGGGATGTTGGCTCTTGCCAGTTCTTGACGGATTTCCGCGACAACATTCTTGAGTTCCCGGACTTCCTCCAGCGTGCTGATCATGGGGAACAGCAGATGCACGTTGCCATGCAGCCCGGCTCGCAGGATGGCGCGCAGTTGCGTCCGAAATAGTTCCGGATAGGCCGCGCTCAACCGGATGCTGCGCCAGCCCATGAATGGATTGGCCTCCGCGCCGGTGCCCAGATAAGGAACATGCTTGTCGCCACCCAGATCCAGCGTGCGGATCGTGACGGTCTGATTCGGCGAGGTTTCAATTACCTGTTTGTACGTGGCCAGTTGCTCTTCTTCATTCGGCACCGACGGATGCGTGAGAAAAAGGTATTCCGTGCGGTATAAGCCCACTCCGCCGGCGCCGGCCTTGGCAGCGGTGACGGCATCCGCTGGCCCGTTCACGTTGGCGAATAGTTCTAGCTTCAAACCGTCGGCCGATAGGGCCGGATGATCGGCATTCTCGATCAGGCGGTCCCGCAAATCAACGTATTCGCGGCGCAATTTGTGATAAGCCGCCTCCACCTCCGGGCCAGGGTTTAGCAGCACCACGCCTTCGCGCCCATCGACAATGACGAGATCACCGGTGTGAACCTCGGCGGAGATGCCAGTCAGCCCCGACACGGCGGGAATGCCGAGCGAGCGCGCCAGAATGGCCGCGTGGCCGGTTGCGCCGCCGGCCTCCGTCGCGATGCCCACCACCGGCAAGCATTCGAACATCACGGCCTGGGATGGCAGAATCTCCGGCGCCACGAGGACGACCGGTTCATTGCGGACTTCGCCGCACGGATGCGCCTCGGCCGAGAGATGGGCTTGAATGCGCCCTACCACGTCTTTGATGTCGGCCAGCCGCTCGCGCAGGTAGGGGTCTTCCAGGTGGGCAAAGAGGGCTGTGTATTCCTCGAGGGCCAGTCGCAAGGCCGACGACGCATCGGTGCGCTTTTGCCGGATGGTCGTCTTGACCTTGGCCACCAAAACCGGATCGCGGTTGGAATCACGGATCAGTTGCCGGTGGGCGCGAAAAATGTCGGCCTCGTCGGAGCCGATCTCCTGCTGCACGCGCTCGATGACTTTTTCCAGCTCATCGGAGGCGGCTTTGCAGGCCTGCTGGAAGCGAAAGACCTCGGCCGAAAGAGCGGCATCGTCCAGCGGGCCGGAGTTTGCCTGAGACGGTATCTCGTCCAACCGGTAGGCGCGGGCCACTGCCACACCGGGGGAAATCGGTACACCCTTGTGCATGTATGTACTTTATCAAGCGGGGGCAGGCGAAAAAAGCATAGTTGTGATGCCGGAAAAAGCGAGTCGAGACCAGTGCCTGCCAATGTCTGTCTCGGTTCCCAGTAAAATGGCAAGATCGCCTGCAGCGAAACCCCGCAACACGGAAAGACGCAGCTTTCGGCCATCGTTGCTTGTGCGAATAAGGTCGCGACTTGGCAAACGGGGCCTCCGCAGTAGGACATGAGCTAAGATCACGAAAAGACTGTGGCGTGTCATTTGCGTTGGCATGCCGACTTTCCACTAGCCTGGGGAGTCTATCAATGCGATCATTGCTCAAGATGCTATTGTCGCTAGTTGTAAGCATCGTTGCCGTCTCCGTGGGCCATGCCCACTTCTTGATGCTCTTGCCGGCAGCGGAATCCGGGCAGCGCCAGCAACCGGTGACGGTTGTGTTTCAATGGGGCCATCCCTTCGAGCATCAGTTGTTCGACGCGCCGAAGCCGGAAAGCGTGGCAGTGTTCGACCCGGACGGCAAGCGAATTGACCTCTCCAAGTCCCTGGAGAAAACGGAAGTTCCCGGCGAGGGTGACAAGAACGTCACGGCGTGGAAGATTAGCTTCCAGCCCGAGCGCCGCGGCGACTACACGCTGGTCGTCACAGCGCCGCCCATCTGGATGGGGGAAGAGCAATTCTTCTTTCAAGACACGGTGAAAGTCGTCTACCATGTGCAAACGCAGAAAGGCTGGGACCACCCCACCGGCGTGGGCTTCGAACTGGTGCCACTCACGCGGCCCTACGGCTTGCAGCCGGGCCTGGTCTTTCAGGCCCAGGCGATATCTGACGGCAAGCCATTGCCGGGTGCGCTGGTGGAAGTGGAGGCGTATCATGCTGTGCCGCCGAAGTCGTTGCCGGCCGACGAGCAGATGACGCGCCAGGTGAAGACCGACCCCAACGGCGTACTGACCTGCACCTTGCCCGACCCTGTCTGGTGGTGCATCACGGCCGAGCGCGACGGCGGCCGGCGCGAGCATGAAGGCAAAATGTACCCTGTGCGGCAACGGGCCACCTTTTGGGTTCATATTGACGAAGCAAAAGCGGTGAAGTAAGAGCGCTGCGACCACAGCGGGCGGCGGCGCACATCTCTCAAGTTCACCCACGAAATCGAAAGTCGATGGCTTCGACGCCGACCTGTTCTTCCATTTCAACGGCGCGCTCAAGTCCAATTGCCGGCGGCACCGTGATTTTTCAGCCAGGCACGCGTCGGCAGTTTGTCTCTTTTTGTCACCAGGTGACAAAGCGCGCCACTGTGGCCGTCGCCGCAAGGTCTTGATCTGCCGCTGCTTGCGGCGTGCACACGGCGCCTTCGCACACAATGATACAAATTGAGTGTTGCTAGGTTGGTGGGTTGGTGGGTTCATGGGTTCATGGGCGGGTTGGTGGGTTCGTTCATCGGTTGGTGGGTGACTGGTGATCATGATGGTTTCTGAATTGGTGACAGGAAAAGTGATTACTGGCAGGCCGCCGAACCTAGCGCCGCCTCGAAGCGTGCAATCCAACCCGCAGAAGTGTACGATCCGCTTGCGGAAGGTCAAACGAAAAAATGAATCAGCAATGCCGGGGTTTGTCGGCCGAATTAGGTAAGGCGCCCCCGGCTTGGACTCCCAACTCAATAGCTCAAATCCGCTCAAGGTGCGCGCTCGCGCGCTCATTCGAGTGGCCGTAAGTCGTTTGCAGAAATGGCATTCCGAGAATGCGCGGCGCGCGTCCGCACAACTTGAGCTAATTGAGCGTTGAGCGGTGCTCGGGGCGGTACCTTGAGCGGTGCTCGGGGCGGCGCCTAGGGCGGAGCGGTTGCTGGGGCTCTTGTTGGTACGCATGGTGGTTCTGGTCCTTTTCTTCGTATTTTGGGCGCGCGGCCACCGCAGCGCGCATTCCGACGCCGCGCGAGTGTACGATCCGAAATGGGACGGGTGAAACGAAGTGATGGACGAACTGCGGCGAAACTTCGGATGTCTGCGAATGCTCAGCAGGCAAAAATCTTTTGCGGCTGTAACATTCTGTAGCAGTTCTGTAACACGGTGTAACCCATCGCCGGCGCTGCCGGCCCGGCTTGCGACGGCGAGAATTTTTTGCGGGTGTTGCATTCTGTGGCAGTTTTGTTGCATTGTGTGGCACCTCTCGACTTCTCCCCTCCAGCCTGCGCGCACTCGGCCGCCGCACGAGTGTACGATCCGGTTTGGGAAGGTCAAGGAAGCGACGGAGGAAGTGCTACGAAACCTGTGCTGGCCCCGAATGCTTGGTTTGCCCGCCGTCGCTGCTTCACATGGCCACGCAAAACCGTGGACTACTGGCCTAGACCGCCCCACCGCGCCACTCGCGCCGCGGACACCTGATTCGCAGCCCCAGGAGTATACTATACGCATGAACACATTGCAAGCCGCTGCGCCAGCTGGCGGCGGGAATCTTTGATCAAATGGGCCGGTTTCATGTCCACTTCCGCGCGCCGATTTCGATTAGGTATGGGAGATTCTTGGCACATCTTGGAGTTCCCGCAATGCACGACCCCAACCACGTCTTGCCGGCCACGTTGCCGGCAAGCGAACACGCCCTCGACGGCTTGAAAACAAAGGTGCATGACGAGCTGGAGCGCATCGCGCCTGA
>DATGHS010000492.1:0-2196 GCA_035307785.1 Gemmataceae bacterium | reverse complement strand
GACGGCGACCGCATCTACGCAGTGATTCGGGCGGCAGTATCGAATCAAGACGGTCACACCTCGTCAATGACGGTTCCCGGGGTCGAGGGCCAAACGGCTATGTTGCGCTTGGCCTACCAGGAAGCGGGCCTGTCGCCCAGCCGCGTGACCTACATGGAAGCGCACGGCACCGGTACGCCCGTGGGTGACCCCATTGAAGCCACGGCCCTGGGGCGCGTGTTGAGCGATGGTCGTTCGCCCGAGCGACCATGCTTGATGGGCTCCGTGAAAACGAACATCGGCCACCTGGAAGCAGGCTCCGGCATCGCCGGCCTGATCAAGGCCGCACTTGTGCTGCACCATGATACAGTTCCTCCGAGCCTGAATTACGAAAAGCCGAATCCGCACATCCCATTTGATTCGCTTGGCTTGCAGGTCGCAACACGGTTGCAACCCTTGCCGCACGAAGATGGTCTGCCACCGGTCGTGGCCGTCAACTCATTCGGATTTGGCGGCACCAATGCGCATGTGGTCCTCGAAAAGGCGCCCGCGCCCGCTGGCCGCGCACCGAATCTGCCGACGCTGAATGGTAAATCAGAGGATCGGAAAGCGGATCGGCCCTATTTGTTGCCGATCTCGGCCCGGGAAGAAAAAGCCTTGCGCCGCTATGTGGAAGCGTATCGCCATTTGCTGGCCGAGCCGGCCACCAATCTGGCCGATCTCTGCAATGCGGCCGGAGCGCGAAAAGAGCATCACGATCATCGTCTCGTGGTCATCGGCCAGAATGCCACCGACATGCGCAAGCAGCTCGGCGCCTGGCTTCGTGCGCCTGGCCACGTAGAAGGTGTTGTCTCGGGACGAAATCCAGGGACAGTTCCGCCGCTAGTGTTTGTCTTTACCGGCCAGGGCGCTCAGTGGTGGGCTATGGGCCGGCAACTGTTGGAACGGGAACCGGTCTTCCGCCGCAGCGTACGAGAGATCGACAAACTTCTTCGACCACTGGCAGGCTGGTCGCTCATTGAAGAGATGACGCGCGGGGAAAAAGAATCGAACATCGACCGGACCGACGTCGCCCAGCCGGGCATATTTGGACTGCAAGTAGCGCTCGCCGAACTGTGGAAATCGTGGGGCATCGAGCCGTCGCGCGTGATCGGACACAGTGTCGGCGAGGTTGCGGCCGCGTACTGTGCCGGGGTCTATTCCCTGGCCGATGCGGTGAAGATCATCTATCACCGCAGCCGGCTACAGAATTCTACGGGTGGACGCGGGCGGATGCTCGCAGCCGGCATCAGTGCCGCCGAAGCGCGGGTCGCCATTGGAGCTGAAACAGACCGCGTTCAAATTGCCGTTTTCAACAGCCCGAATCTGGTGACGCTTTCCGGAGACACCGAACCGCTGGAGCAAATTGCCGCCCGTCTGGAGAAGGAAAACAAATTCGTGCGCTGGTTGCGCATTCAATATGCCTTCCACACGCACCAGATGGACCCGATCAAGGACGAACTCTTGCGGGTGCTTACCGACATTAAGCCCAGGCCGTCGCGCATTCCATTTATCTCGACGGTCACAGGAGGATTGCTTTCGGGCGATCGGCTCGATGCCATGTACTGGTGGAAGAACGTGCGCCAGCCGGTATTATTCGCGCCGGCGATCGCCAACTTACTGCGCGGGCGGGAAGAAACGTTCCTGGAAATTGGACCGCACCCGGCCTTGGCCAGTTCCATTAACGAATGCATGAAGGAACAGGGGCGCTCGGGCTCGGTGTTTCATTCTTTGCGACGGGAAACCAATGAATCGCTCGAGATGCTGAAGAACCTGGCGGGAATGCACGTGCGCGGATTGCCCATCAACTGGGCGGTCGTCAACCAAAGCGCCGGCGCCTTCGTGGAGTTGCCGCGCTATCCGTGGAGTTATGAATCGTTTTGGCTGGAATCGAAAGACTCGCTGCGTTCTCGCGTTACACCATTGGATCACCCGTTCTTGGGCACGCCGATTACTGCGGCCCTGCCTACCTGGCAAATGGAATTGCATCCCGGCCGATTCCCCTGGCTGAACGATCATCGCTTTTGGGACAGCATTGTTTTTCCCGGTGCAGGATATGCGGAAATCGGCATCGCGGTCGCGCGGCGGCAATTCCCCGACGAGCCCCATGCGGTCGAAGATTTGGAAATCAAAAAGGCTCTCTTCATTACGACCGACCAGCCGCCCACCATGCAGGTG